>NZ_JADBGL010000011.1:0-102667 GCF_037389205.1 Mycetohabitans sp. B46 | reverse complement strand
ATGTGCGTTCAGCCATGGCTCACGCAAGTGCCCGTTGAACGACTCGTTCTTCGCGTTATTGGTCGGCTTGCCGGGACATGAGAAGTCGATTCTTGACGCCGTTCTCGTACGCCCACCTGGAATGCAATCTGTTCTTCAGTATATTGGCTCTTCTTTACGACATGGTCTTTTGCTTGCCAAGGCATGCATCATGCTGGATTTTTCTACTTTGGAATGGCCCAGTTTTTTGAGTTAGCTTCAACAACAACCCCTGGGCCGAAACGATCTTACATGCTACGCACATTGAGTGATTACTCGGCCGATGTCCCCTGTTGTTGGCAGCTTGCATCGCCCGCTTGTCATGCCGCGGCTTATCCGCCGGCTTGTGTTACCCGCCAAAAACCTCGCGCTTGTAACGTATCGCTGCGCGCCTGCGCCCACTTTTCGCTAGCCTGCTGCGTAACCTCGCGACGCGTGGCGTCTTCTTGACTTCTTGCTGGGCTTGCCAATGGACTTCGATCTGAATGCCGCTTTAAACGACTATCAGGCCTATATCTGCGCGTTAGAGGCTCGCCCGACACCCGCTGCGTCGGCGCCCCCACCGCCGCAGCTGCTCAGCGCCGCATGGGCCAACCCATCATCCAAGCGGCTCACCACCTACCAGGACCTGCCGAGCGAAGTCATCGCACGCATTGGTGACTACGTGCCCGTCCAAGACGTGATGTCGTTTGCCACCGTCGATCGGCGCACCTATTATGCGATGCAGACCAGGCGCCTCGTTCACAGCTATTGGCAACGGGCGAAACAGGCGGTGAGTCATGAGTCAATCAGCCAGTTGCTCGATGAGATGGACGGCACGCTCGCCAATCCAGCGCAGCACGTTGAGCCCATGGAGGCCCTGTGCCAGCGGCTGCAAGCATTACACAGCGCAGATCGCGGCGATGTGTTCAAGCGTTTATTCGCAGCCGCGCAGCGTATCCCGCAAGACGGCGTGCAGATACAAAAAGCGCTGTTGCTCATGCACCGAGCTTTCACCTATGAGCGTGAATGGATGGAACTGTTTGACTTTGCCTACGCGCTGGCCGAACAGCGCGAGCCCGGGCAAGACAATGTGTGGCCGGAACTGGCGCTTGGGCTGTCGAATTTCTCAATCGATACACCCGAGACTCCTGAGTTTGCTCAGTGGTATGACGCGATTCTGGCACGGCTGCCGTCGTTGAGCGTAGCCGAGCAAGCGCAAATCATTCCCACATTAACCCTTTTACTAGATAAATTTAGTCAAGCAGACCCGCGCATCCCTGAACTCTATACGCTCTTACACGACTACGCGTTACGCCTGTCCCCCTCTCATCAAGGCGCATCGGTCGGCGCGTTGGCAAGCTACGTGTGGCAATTGCCGGAAGCGGAACAATCCGCGCGGTATGTGCAGATGCGCGATTGGGCGCTGTCGCTGCCCGACGACCAGTGGGGGGTCGCGCTGCAGCGTTTGCCTGAAGGACTGGGTAGTTTTTCACCTAAGCGACAAGCGCAGGAGCTGGCGTTGCTGGAGCGCTATTTGGGGCGCGTGCCGACGGCGCAGCGCACGCAAGCAGCAGTCGGGTTAATTAGAAGTATCTATTTCATCAATGACACGCTAGCCAAGCGGGGATGGCAGCAGGGGCTGAGTCTACTGAACGGGGCGAGTGAAGCTGCTTTATGGGAGGTACTGAGCGAGCTTCGGGCCAATGGGGTGCTATGGCGCCGGAACAATCGCCAATGGAAAGTGGCAATGGGTGAAATCATGCGCTTTATGAAAGCCAATCAGTTTTCCAAACCCGCTCAGGCGCGCATCCAAGACAGGGCGGCCTGGCTTAGAAGCTGGCCAGATTAACGGTCACAGCAGCTCCAGCACATCAATCGTTGGGCAATTTCGCTGCATCGAGGCGGCGGGTATCGACATCCTGGAAAACGAAGATTGACTAAAGTAATCGGTAAACGCATGACGCTGAACGCGGCACTGTTGAGCGGTGTCGCTGACTGCCTGAGATAACTTGATGTCAATCCGCGATGCACCGATCGTTCGCCTAATCTAAGTGGCAGATTGACACCAATCTGTGTCCGAAATTGGATGCGGTGTTTCGCTATTTCGCTCATCACGGCGCATCGAATGGGCGGCTCTATTGATCTCCTCTTGCAATATTTTGCATTTAGCTTCGGTTGCTAGCCAAACCCGCGGCAGCCGCGGGCTTGGAGATTATCGATGGACGCCCCACTCAGTCAGAGCACTTATCCGTTGACCAGCGCGCAGTCAGAAATTTGGCTCGCTCAATTGATTCATCCGGACAGCCCGATATACAACGTCGCCCAATACACCGCGATCCGCGGTCCACTTGACGTTGCATTGTTCGAGGCGGCTTTGCGGCAGGTCGTCGAGGAAACGCATAGCCTGCGTGTGCAGTTCGTCGAGGTCGATGGCCAGATCAGGCAATACGTTGCGTCGCCGCACTGGGAATTGCAACTCGTCGATATGAGCGAGGAGGCCGATCCATGGGGCGCCGCGCACGCGTGGATGCGCGCTGACTATGAGCGCGCCCTCGACCTGACGGGCACGGGACTGTTTCGCAATGCGCTGCTGCGTGTGTTCCCCAATGAAGTTTGGTGGTACGAACGCCATCATCATGTGATATTAGATGGCTATTCCGTTGCCCTGCTCACGCAGCGTGTCGCGCACGTCTATACTGCCATGTGCGCCGGCGTTGACCCGGATCCGCCGTTCGCCGCCCTGTCGGATCTGCTGGCGCGCGATCTTCAGTATCGGGGCTCATCGCAATGGGTACTCGATGAAGCCTATTGGCTCGAGTATTGTGCGCATTGGCCCGTGCCGGTCACATTCGCTACCCAGCCGGCGCCCGCGTTGCAGCATCGGCTTAGATATGAGCGCCAGTTGTCCAGCCCCGCGGTACGGCGCTACGCCACGGACAGCAGGCGGTTCGCGCAGTTTCTAACAGCGGCCTTCGCAGCCTGCCTGCATCGGTTGACTGGCGCGCAAGAGGTGGTGCTGGGCTTGCCCGTGGCGGCCCGCTTCGGTGAAGACAAGCGCATTCCGGGCTCGTTGACGAATATCATTCCGCTACGTTTCAGCGTGCGGCCGGACATGGACCTGTCGACGCTGATGGAGCAGGCGGCGCAGCACATTCAACATGGCTTGCGTCATCAGCGCTATCCGAAGGAAGCGCTGCGCCGCCAACTCCAGTTGTCGCCCGGGCATCCATTGCTCGGTCCACTGGTCAATGTCATGTCGTTTCACGACTTAACCATGGGACCGTGTCGGGCCAGCTATCACAACTTGGTGAGCGGACCCGCGCAAGACATCACGATGGCGGTGTACGCGATGTCGAACGATCAGCCGCTGCAGTTGCAGTTCGACGTCAACCCGGCTAGCTATAAGAACGACGCGTTCGTCGCGCATTTGGACCGCCTGATCCGATTTATCGAGCGGGCCGCCGCTGAGCCTGCACAGTCCATTGGCCGCCTCAATCTGCTCGATGCCGAAGAGCGGCACCGCTTGCTGGACCAATGGAACGCGACGGCGCGCGTGTATCCGGCCAGCCAATGCGTACACCGCTTGTTCGAGGCGCAGGTCATGCAGCAGCCGGATCAGGTCGCGCTGGTGTGTGGGACGCGGACGATTCGGTATGCTGAACTGAATGCACGGGCCAACCGCCTCGCGCACCAGCTCATTGCGCTTGGCGTGCGACCCGACATGCGCGTTGCCGTCTGCATGGAGCGCTCGGCGGCGATGGTCGTGGGGTTGCTGGCCATTTTGAAGGCGGGCGGCGCCTATCTGCCGCTGGATCCGGCCTATTCGAATACGCGCCTCACGCACATCCTCAACGATGCGGCCCCCGTGGTGATGTTGACCGATGCCGCGGGCCGGGCAGCACTGGGCGAGGACGCGCTCGCGCCGCTTGTCGTGATCGATCCCGAGGACGTTCAACACGGGATAGAAACCAATCCGGCCGTACCCGGCTTGAGGGCGCATCACCTTGCCTACGTTATCTATACGTCGGGCTCGACTGGCACACCCAAGGGCGTGATGGTCGAGCATCGCAATCTGGTCAATCTCTGTACCTGGCATAACGAGACTTTCGATGTGCGGCTCGGCACACGTAGCTCGGTCACCGCGGGCGTGGCGTTCGATGCGTGTGCGTGGGAGATCTGGCCGGGCTTGCTCGGCGGCGGCACACTATTTATCCCGCCCGGCACGGTGCGCAACGATATTTCCGCGCTGCTGCATTGGTGGCGGCAGCAGCCGTTAGATGTGGCGTTCCTCGTCACGCCGTTGGCCGCCATGGCGTTGACCGAGAATTTGCTGCCGTCCGGGCTACGCTATCTGCTGACCGGCGGGGATCGTTTCCCTGCGTTGACGCGGTCTCTGCCCAATGGCCTTACGCTGGTCAATCAGTACGGTCCGACCGAGACGACCGTGGTCGCCACGTCGGGGCGGCTGAGCGCCGACGACGACCCGCCGCCGATCGGTCGCCCGATTGCCAACACCCGAGTCTATGTGTTGGATGAGCAACGCAATCCTGTTCCGCAGGGCGTGGTCGGCGAGCTGTACATCGGCGGCGCCGGGGTGGCGCGTGGCTACCTGAACCGGCCAGATCTCACCGCCCAGCGCTTTCTGCCCGATCCGTTCTGCGCCGAGGCCGGCGCGCGACTGTACCGGACCGGCGACCTGGTCCGCTACCTGCCCGACGGCAATCTGGTGTTCGTTGCCCGCAACGACAATCAGGTCAAGATCCGCGGATTCCGCATCGAGCCCGCGGAGATTGAAGCGTGCCTGGCCAAGCATCCTCTGGTGCGCGAGGCTGTCGTGGTCGCGGTGGGCGACGGAGCGGACAAGCGGCTCATCGCGTATGTTGTGGCCGATCCCAGCGAATCGTTGCCGGCCACGCTGCGCGCGCATGTGGCAGGCGCGTTGCCGGACTATATGGTGCCAAGCGCATTTTTGAGGCTCGATGCGTTTGCCCTTACGCCGAACGGCAAGATCGACCGGCGGGCGTTGCCGGCGCCCGACAGCGACGCTTTCGTGCTGCAGACCTATGAGGCGCCCCAGGGCGATTTCGAAGCCGCGCTCGCCGCCTTATGGGCTGAATTGCTTGGCGTGCGACGTATCGGGCGTCACGATGATTTCTTCGCACTCGGCGGGCATTCGTTGCTGGCTCTGCAAATGACACAACGTTGCCGTGCCACGTTGGGCGTGACCATCCCGGTGCATGAGCTATTCAGCCGGCCGAGCATCGCGGCACTGAGTCAAGCCGTGCTTGCGCCCTCAGCCGCGCCGCACGAGTCCTTCCCGGTGCTGGTGCCGATCCGGGTGCCGATTGCGCGTGCCCCGCTTTTTTGCATCCATCCTGTCAGCGGGCTCAGTTGGCACTACCGGAGCCTGGCTTCCCACCTGTCGCCCGAGCAGCCAGTCTACGGCATCCAGGCCCGCGGCTTCGATGACCCTTCGTCGTTGGCAACGAGCATTGACGCGATGGCGCTCGACTATATCCAGCAGATGCGGCGCATCCAGCCAGACGGGCCTTACTATCTGCTGGGATGGTCACTGGGCGGCAATATCGCGCACAGCATGGCGACGCAACTCGAGCAGCAAGGGCAGCGTATCGCGCTGCTGGCGGTGCTGGACAGCATGCCTGACCATCGCTGGCGGGGCGACGGTTTCCAGCCAGAATGGGATGCAAATTATATCAGGTCGCTGGCTCGGTACGATGCGGGTCTCGGGGCGGCCGGCGGGGCTGGCTACCCGCTGGAAAGAACGCGGGCGGTCATGCGTAACAATTATTCCCTCGTGAAGACCTTTGCGCCGCGGATTTATTGCGCAGATATGCTCTTTTTCCGGGCCACGATACCGGGCGACGGGTCTTCGGTGCTCATCGCGCCGGATGTCTGGCGTCCCTATGTGCTGGGGAATATCGAGACCCATGACATCGCGTGCACGCACGACGATATGGACCGGCCGGGTCCGTCGGCGGAAATCGGCCGCGTGCTGCGAGAAAAGCTCGATCAACTGCACGGCGCGCCGCCGCAGGCGCGCGGACGGATGGTAGCAGCCTGAACGTTGGCATCGCATCCCACTATCGGACGCGGTGCCATTGGATGTCCGCCAGTAAGGGGGCATGCCGCATGGCACGGTATGCGCCCGTGTTTTTAGATAGAATTGAGACTTTAACCTAATTAGGCGTTGTCAACCAAGGGTTTTCCCGAATTTGTTCGAAAACAGACTTTACATTTGCGATTTAGAACATTAAATTTCGCGCAGCGATGTAGTGGGCGTTATGACGGGATTGAATGTTCAAAAAAGAACATGATGGCCGGACTGCCTCGCCTCGCGCGGCACTGCACTGTACAGACGGTGCAGCGTTCAACAACGGCCAAACCGACGGAGACAGTCATGGAAGGCAAGTACGTCCTGGCGCTGGACCAGGGCACCACCAGCTCGCGCGCGATCGTGTTCGACCGCGGGGGCAATATCGTATCGACTGCTCAAAAGGAATTCCGCCAAATCTACCCTCAACCGGGCTGGGTTGAGCACAATCCGCAGGAAATCTGGTCGACCCAGGCGGGCGTCGCCGCCGAAGCCGTCGTGCGCGCGGGACTGAACGGTGGGTCGATCCACGCATTGGGGATCACGAATCAACGCGAGACGACAATTGTATGGGACCGGGATACTGGGCTGCCGGTTTATAACGCCATCGTCTGGCAGGACCGGCGCACCGCCGATTTTTGTGCCGAACTCAAGGCACGCGGGCTTGAAGGTGCGGTTCGCGCGAAGACCGGCTTGCCGATCGATGCTTATTTTTCTGCGACGAAGATCCGCTGGATCTTGGACAACGTCGCCGGCGCGCGCGAGCGCGCGAAGCAGGGCAAGCTCGCGTTCGGCACGGTGGATAGCTGGCTGATCTGGAATTTCACGCGTCACAATACGCACGCGACGGACGTGACCAATGCGTCCCGCACGATGCTGTTCAATATCCATACGCTGGACTGGGACGACGAATTACTCGCCGAACTGGATATTCCGCGTAGCATGATGCCGCAGGTCAAGCCGTCCTCGGGGCTGTACGACGCGACGAAGACCACCGTGTTTGCGTCGCGGATTCCGATCGCCGGCGTGGCGGGCGATCAGCATGCCGCGCTGTTCGGACAAATGTGCATCACGCCCGGCATGGTCAAGAATACGTATGGCACGGGCTGCTTCCTGGTGATGAACACCGGCGACAAGCCGATTGAGTCGCGCAACAACCTCGTGACGACGATTGCCTGGCAGATCGACGGCAAGACCACCTATGCGCTGGAAGGCAGCATCTTCATCGGCGGCGCCGTGGTGCAATGGCTGCGCGACGGGCTGGGGATTATCAAGCAGGCGGCCGATATCGAGGCGTTGGCCGCCTCCGTGCCGCACAGCGATGGTGTGTTCCTGGTGCCGGCCTTCGCGGGCCTGGGCGCGCCGCATTGGAATCCGCACGCACGCGGCACATTGTTCGGCGCCACGCGGGGTACCACGGCCGCGCACATTGCCCGCGCTGCGCTGGACAGCATTGCACATCAATCGTTTGACGTGCTCAAGGCAATGGAGGCCGATGCAGGTCAGCCAATCACCGAGCTGCGCGTCGATGGGGGCGCGGTCGAAAACAATCTGCTGATGCAATTCCAGGCGGACCTCCTCGGCGTGGACGTGGTGCGCCCGCGCGTGACGGAGACCACCGCGCTGGGCGCCGCCTATCTCGCGGGACTGGCGACTGGATACTGGGACGGCATCGACGAGGTCCGCGACCAGTGGCAGCTGGACCGGCGCTTCACGCCGGCGCTGGAGTCGGAGGAGATGGCGCGGCACAGGGCCGGCTGGCAGCGCGCGGTGTCCGCCGCGATGATGTGGGCGGCAGCCTGATTGGCGATAACGGAGATGATCATGACCCATGCATTGAGCGCGGAATTCATCGGGACTGCCCTGTTGGTCTTGCTCGGCGACGGCGTCGTCGCCAATGTCATCCTAGCGCGCACGAAGGGCCACAATAGCGGGCTAGTCGTAATTGCGATAGGCTGGGCAATGGCTGTATTCGTGGGCATCGTCTGCTCGGCCGCCTATAGCGGCGCGCACCTGAATCCGGCCGTGTCTGTGGCGCTCGCCGTCGCCGGCAAGTTCGCGTGGGCCAAGGTGCCGGCCTATGCGGCCGCGCAAATGCTCGGCGGCATGCTTGGCGCGTTCTTGGTCTGGCTTGTTTATCGTAAGCACTTTGAGTCGACGGATTGTCCGGACACGAAGCTTGCCGTGTTCTGCACGGGTCCGGCGATTCGCAATACGCTGGGCAACCTCACGTCAGAGATCGTCGCTACATTCGTGCTCGTGTACGCGGTGCTGCACATGGCCGCGCCGGCTGTGGGCCTGGGCGCGATCAACGCGCTGCCAGTCGCATTACTGGTGCTGGGCATCGGTGTGTCGCTTGGTGGCACAACCGGCTATGCGATGAACCCGGCGCGGGACCTGAGCCCACGGATTATGCATGCACTGCTGCCCATACCGGGCAAGCGCGACAGCGACTGGGGCTACGCGTGGGTGCCGGTCGCCGGCTCGTTGATCGGCGGTGTGCTGGCGGCAGTGGTTTGCGTGCTCCAGGGATAGAGCAGGGCCGCCTTCCGCTCAGTTGAGCATTCGAGGGCGCCCGCACGCTATCACTCTATCAATAGAATTCTGTGCCGGTGTCCGCCGGCACAGCCGCGCCTGACGGCCCGGCACGCCGTGCTGCGCGGTTGGCCAGGCCGCTCATCTCGACGCATCCATGCGTGCCGGTCCCCATGTTCGAGAGGCCAGCCACCGCCTATCCCAGCAACAGCTTGGACACCCAAGCGATCGGCGTGGTGGCCGTGGCCTGCTGGGGCGTGTCTATCGTTGACACGCGGGCCGTCACCGCGATCCGCGGATCAGCGCCTTTGCGCCCCGCTGCGCACTGCGACCGAGCCGTCATGCGCCGTGTCATCCGCTTTGGCGTGTCCCCGGTGGGGGCGTCGCTGGGCATTTTTCGTGCCGTTCATGATCCACTTCAGTGCGCACTGCTTCTGCAAAACGTTCCAGGGCGGTGACCGAGCCGTGCACGCTTTGATACTGTTCGCGCCCGATCTTCCCGTCGAGCGTCACGAAAAAGCCGGACTTTTTTGCAAGTTCGAGGATGTCCATCCTGCTACAAGCCTCCATCCCAAATACTGCCGTTTTCGATCGCTGTCACGCATGCGACCGGCGTATGCCCACGCTACCTCATGCTTCCATGCTACACGCTTACCGGCGCAGCGATGGAACGATTGGTGCGTTCCCCTGCCAGCAACGGCCTAGATACGCCGCTTGCCCGAGCGCGTCGAACGACCTGTGGCGAAATAACTGTTGCGGGAATCGTGCCTGCTCGCCCAGTCAATGTGACTGTGGTGACGGCGGGCATGCCGCACGGCGCATGACCCGGGTCGGGTACCCGCCCGTAGAAACGCTCACGTCCTCGAGCGAATGGACCGTGCTGTTGTGAAAAATGCCTTACGCAGTGCAACATTGCGCAACATCGGGGCCTTAAAAGGCTGCAATATTCGTCTTGCCTCATCAAGTTTTGTCCTAATGGTGCGCAAGCGGTGACGCCGGCCGGCCGGCCAGCCAGCAAGCGGGCGGGGCAAGTGCCCGCGGTAGCGTCTGCAGCGTAGTGCGCACTAGCGAGCGACACTCGAGCTAGGTGGGGCGGGAACGCGCGAGCCGGCGTGTGCCGGGACCAGCCGCACCAGCGTAATCTCTGACGGTGCGCCAATGCGCTTCGGCGGCCCCCAATACCCGGTGCCGCGACTCGTGTAGACCCATAGCTGCGACAGCCGATGCAGGCCGGCGGTAAACGGCTGTTGCAGCCGCACGAAGCAATTCCATGGGAAGAACTGACCGCCATGCGTATGCCCGGATAACTGCAGCGTATAGCCTGCTTGCACGGCCGCCGACGCGGTACGCGGCTGGTGGGCCAGCAGGATCCTCACGGCGGCGTGCGGCGGTGCACCGCGCAGCGCACCGGCCGGATCGCTGGCATGCGCGGCGTCGAAGTGACCCGCCGAATAGTCCGTGACGCCGGCCACCACGACGCATGCCGTACCGTGGCCGATCACCACGTGCCGGTTCATCAGCACGGTTAGGCCAAGCCGCTCGAACTCGTCGATCCAAGCGTGCGCACCGGAGTAATATTCGTGATTACCGGTGACCAGGAATACGCCGTGCCGCGCGTGTAGCTGTCCCAGCGGCCGGGTATGGGGCGCCAGTTGCTCGACGCGGCCATCGACAATATCTCCGGTGATCGCGATCAGGTCCGGCCGCAGTGCATTGACCGCCTCGACGATCGCCTCAACATAGCCGCGCTTGATGGTTGGCCCGACATGGATGTCGCTGATCTGCGCGATTGTGAAGCCGTCCAATGCGTTCGGCAGTCCGTCAATCGGGATCTCGACGGTCACCACGCCTGCACGCCGGCGTGCATTGACAAAGCCCGCGAACGAGGCCAGCAACGCAAGCGTGGGCACGACGGGTGCCGAATCGCGCTGCCATTGCTCAAGCGGCCAGTGTGCCGCGAGCGCGGCATCGAGCACATGCACGACGAGCAGTGCAACGTCGCGCGCGAACGTGAGCACGAGCAATGACGAGAAGAATCCCATGGCCAGCATGCCCGCCCACGCAAGCCAGTCGGAAAGCGGCTGTCGTTCGATTGCCTGCGCCAGCATCCCGAATAGAATCAATATGACGGACAGGCCCAGGCACGCGACTGCCGCGTCGCGCACGGCGGGGCCGCCTGGCAGTACCGGCACCAAGCGCACGCCGACGTAGAGATGCATCAAAATACCGATCGCGATGATCCGGATTAGAAAACTATAGCGTCGCATGAAATCCTTTCTTGGTAGGCCGCCTGCGCGATGGCTGCGCGGGTGCATGGCCATTCTAGCGGTAGATTCACATACGGCGCCCGACCGGCTCAGGAGAATCGCAATGGAATCCTGGATTCAACCCGTGACGCTGAGCGGACGGGCGATCGTGCTCGAGCTGCTCAGCCTCGACCACGTTGACGCATTGAAGGAGGCCGTCACCGACCGCCGGCGATGGGAGTTGTGGGCGTCGAGGCGCTGCATCGACGCCTGAAATCGGTGCGACGTGGTATCTGCGCACCATGGTGAAGTGGTATCAGTGCATCGCGGTAAATACGAAGGCGAAGCTGCTGTTGCTCACCCATGCGCTTGAGCGGCTTGATGCGATTGCGGTCGAATTCTGCACCCGTTACATGAGCACCGCGGCGCGGGCGGCAATCCTACGATTAGGTGCGAAGCAGGACGGCCTCTTGCGCAATTACCCGATCGTGGCTGACGGCAGCTATCGCGATACGGTGGTGCTCTCGATTTTGGAGTCCGAATGGCCGGCGGTGCGCAACAATTTGTGTGTCTGGCTGCAGCGCGATCCTGCATAGTGATCACGCGACGGGTCTGTCGACGCCGTTTCCAGTCACGCAGTAAAATGCGAACGTGGTTAGCGCTCGCGCCGGCCGACAAAACGCCTGTGACGGCGCGCTACCAGCGCGTGTTTGTTCGGCGACTCTTTTATTTTCGCTACTATTGGCTACTACTGGATAGCAACCGATAAGGTTGAGCAGCGTTTCATGGCAATGTGCACAGGCACAATAGAGGCTGGCGGCGCCAGGCCTGCCGCGTCTGTTTCCTGCAACAACAAGGGCCTCGCTCACAATAATCGATGAAACGTATTCTCGTGGTCAAAGTCACGTCGCTTGGCGACATTGTGCAGGCGCAACCCGTTGTCTGGGACCTGCGACGCGCCTTTCCTGAAGCCCGGATCGATTGGGCGGCGGACGAGGCGTTTGCCGACGTGGTCCGCTGGAATCCGGGCGTCGACCGCGTGTTGTGCGCGCCGCTGCGACGCTTCAAGAAAGCGCGGAATTGGGACGATCTGCGCGCCATCATCGCGTCGATCCGCACATTGCGTAGCGAGCACTATGATCTGGTGCTCGATATTCACGGTGTCTACAAAAGCGCGATCATTGCATTCATTGCCCGGTCGCGACGGCGTTATGGCTACTGCCGCGAGAACCTTGGCGAGGCAGGGGCGGCATTCGCGTATACCGACCGGTTTGACCGGCGGAATTCGTCGAATGCGTGGTATGCAATGCGCCGCAGTGTCGGCGATGCACTCGGCTATTCGGTCGAGGGACGTCCGCATTTTGGCCTGAAGCTGCCGCCGGCGTCGCCGCTGTCGGCGATCGGCGGTCCGGGGCGGTGCGCCATGCTGTTCCACGCGACATCAGCCGATGTAAAAAAGTGGCCGGCTGGGCATTGGATTGACGTGGCCCGGGCCTTGACTGCGCAAGGACTGCAAGTCCTATTGCCATGGGGCTCGGAGCGGGAGCGCGACGAAGCATGCCGGATTGCCGCGGGTGTGCCGCAGGCTCAGGTATTGCCCAAGCTCACGGTGACAGAGTGTGCGCAGTTCATCGACGCATCGGAACTCGTGGTCGGCGTGGACACCGGATTCGTGCATCTTGCCTATGCACTCGACAAGCCGACCGTGATGATCTTTACCGCGACTTCGCGTTTGCATTTCGGCATCGACATACCGGGTCGCGCCAGCTCAGTTGGGGACGAAGGGCGTCCGCCCGCCGTGCACGATGTGCTGGCTGCAATTAATTCGGTGTACCCGCGCGGGGCTGCAAGCCCCGTTTCCACTGGTTCCCGTGTCGAATCGGTCGTGGCCGTGAAGGCGCGTCCGACGATCGTCCCGTTCCGGCATGAGGCAGCTTGACCGTGCTGACGCCGCACGGCGGGAGCCCGGGCCGACGCGCGGCCCTCGTCGATACGCCGGGCAAAGGAACTGTCACGGGTGAATGGATTGAGAAGCGCGGCATCACGACCTGGTCCGCGCGTTGAGTGCGCAGGCGCGTCATGCGTGGGCGTAGTCCGTGGTGGCTGGGCTCGCACTGGCATAGCCTGCGATGACGTGGCAGGCGATGGTAATTGCCACAGCGGATACGGCAGCGTGCGCCCGGGGTCGGTCATCGTCTGATCGATGACGTTTTCCACGTCGGCCGTCTCGCGTAGCGCCGATAGAAAGCGTGTACGCTCGAAGTCCGGTGCGACGCAGCCTTGAACGTAGATGAAGCGCCGTTGTAACACCAGCCACAATGCCGTGTGCGTTGGTCAAGCGGTGAATGGCGCGATGCTGGCTAAGCGCCGCTGCACGCTGAGTGCGATTTCGGCGCCGTAGGCATAGCTGTTGGGCAACCGGCAGCGTCCTTCGGTCCAGCAGGTATTGCCTCTCTCATGTGAGAGTGCGTGTCTTCCAACCATTCCTGCTTCATCTGCATCGGTCTGGACAGTACCGAACAATCCGCGACGGCGTGGCGCACCTGGAAGACAGGGTCATTGTTGCGCAACGCCACCCCGATGGCACCGCATATACGCCATGCAACGGGCATGTGGAAAAGGAACTAGGCGGACGCGTCATAAGTGCGGGTGGATCAAATGCGCGATTGCGCCCCGCGCGGCTGATGCGCACCGAGTGAACGAATATGAACTGGCGCAGCTGTTCGATAAACCGACGACTGTGTGCCGTCATGGCTTGACCCGAGGCCTTAGCCGACCACGCGTTATTCGCCAAAAATCCAGCGATTGCGGCGCATGATTATGTTTATCCGCCCGCTTTCATCTACTTTACGGCGCAGCATCGCTTTGCGCTGCGTATATCTGACTTCTTGCTGAGCTTGCGAATGGACTTTGATCTGAATACCAATTTAAACAACCATCCAGCCTACATCTGCACGGTTGAGGCATGCTCGCAACCCGCCGCGTTAGCGCTATCGCCATTGAAGCCGTCAAGCAGTGCTTTGGCTAACACGTTGGCCAGCCGGCCCACGACATACCAGGATCTGCCAGCCGAAATTCTCCAACAAGTGGCCGATTACATGCCCCCCGACGACATCGGTAATCTGTCAGCTGTGAACAGCCAGACCTATCATGCGCTGCAAGAAAGGCGACTGAGCTGGCTTTGTCGCCAACGCATTGCCGATGTCGGTGCGCTGGATCGCACGTCGGTACAACAGTTGTTGACCGAAATTGAGCGTATTGGCACTGGCTCCCTGCGCGCTGAATTGCTTCAGGCGCTGTGGCAACGAGCAAGAAGGCAGTACATAGTGAAACCCGAGGTATTCATAGCGATCTTCCAAGCTGCAGGCCGTGTGCCAAAGCAAGGCTTGCAGGTACAAAAAGACATGATCGGGACCATACGTGGGATTCCGATCCAGTATCAGCGCAATCTGTATAGGTTCGTGTATGCAGACGCCGAAAGACGCTCTCCTGAACAGGGCAGCACCTGGGGCGCCGTTGCATCGGTGATGCCAATCTACGGCCGTACACCACCGGAAAACTTGTGGCTTGACGCACCGCAGATTGAAAGCGAGTATCGAGCCCTTTTAAGCCGGCTACCTGCGTTGGACACGTCTGGACAGGCCGAACTGATAACGGCATTAGTCGAAGTGCTAGGCGCATTTTCCTTATCTTCTCCCTCTAGCTATTATGCTTATTATCGTTATGATCTTGCGAGTGCAACGATTATTGAATTGTACGAAACACTGTTCCAATGGATGCAACGCCTGCCAGCGTCGCATCGGGGGGCGCCGATCGGCGCACTAACTGATCGAGTATCGATGCTGCCAGAGACACAAAGGTTAGTGTATTTGAACCATCTGCGGCATTTGACGCTGTCACTGCCGGATCATCAATTAGGCAACGTGTTACGCTACTTGCCGGGCGCGTTAATGATGCAGCTACCGCCAGATCAACATGCGCATGAGCTTGCGCTGCTCGAACCCGCCCTTGAGCGCGTGCTGCCCGCACAGCGCGGATTAGCAGCGCTCGGGCTGCTCGATGAAACATCGCGGTTGGACGATGCACTGTTAAAGCAGGTATGGAAGCGTGCGATGCGTTTGCTCGACGGCAGCAATGGACCCAGCATAGTGGAAGTGTTCTACGATATTCACTTACGGATTGGACTGAAACTCAATAACCAGCAATGGGAGGCCGCAAGAACTGAAATTAAGGCCTTCTTCGGGCGCAACCAGTTCGATCAGGCCACTCGCAATGAGTTGCTGAACTCCCTGAATTATTGTTGGTTCCGTATGTATCAAACACCGTAAACTAGCCCGCGCGGCACAACACCCAAACATCGTCGCGCCGGCGTGCGGCGTCTATCACGGCGGCGCGGCGGAGTGCACGCGACTGGCAATCCTCGCTCGGATCGACTCGGTCGCGATGCACGATGCCGGCGATGGTGCGGCGCACGAACGGTGAGCTGGCCGAGTCACTGACCGCTGCCCGCGCCGTATGGGCCGCATGATCCCCAAATCGTGGCGCAGCCAGATGCTACGGACACCCTGTGGCGAAACGGACAGGGCATGCCGCTTGAGGACTTCGTTGGTGATCCGAATCTGGCCGTAGGCAGACAATTCTAGCGCCAGTTCGACCACGGCGGCCTCGACCTGCGGGTCCACGCGGTTCTTGAGCAGCGGCCGGTGATGGGAAATCTCCTGCAACGCGGCCTCGCCGCCTCGATCGTACAGTCCCTTAAATCGGTAGAAGCTGTCGTGCGAGTCACCCATCACGCGACAGGCCTGGCTGACGTTGCCCAGTTGCCGCGCCAACTCGAGCATGCCGACCTTGGCGCGGATGACCTTCTGTTCCTGAGTCATGGCGGACGCCTTGCTGTTAGCGGCGCGCATTGCCGCTACGGGCTACGCCCTGAGCGCCAATGCGCGCCAGCATGAAAAACCAACCACTGTCAGTTTTAGTCTAGTTCACTGCAAATCAGCTCTACCCCGCCGGCGCTTGCCCAGGCCCACAAGATGACGAAGGGACTTTGTGTAGTTGTGTGCGAGGTTGTGATTTTCGTCAAGACGCGGTTGCTGCCATCACATCGAGTCGTTATCATCCAGGACTCACCTTTGAGCCTGGCGCGCCAACGGACGTGCGTGGGGGTGAAACCGGGAGCTGCGGCAGAGGCTGGAAAACGCGGCATCCGGTCGGTAGCGCGGGTGAACGCGCACGTCATCAGAATACTGCGTACACTCGATGCACCAGAAAATAGCCTTTCATATTACTTTCAGTTTATTACTTTAGCGTTGCCCGCCCGACTTGGATTGGCAACAATGAACGAAAACGGCGTATGCCCCCAAGGTGGCATGCGTCATACTGTGTGATGGCAGCCACCGCAAATCTCACGTCCTGGTTAATCGTGACCGTTGCCGCCATGGCGACGTTGTACGCCGTGGTCGCCGCGGCGGCGTCGCTGCGCAGGCGTCAACCCTCGTATCCGGCACGGCTGAATGCGCCAGGCGCGCCGCTTGCGCCGGTCAGCGTGCTCAAGCCGCTATGTGGGCTAGAGCCGCGGCTGTTTGAGAATCTCGCGACATTCTGCGAGCAGGATCATCCGTGCTTCGAATTGCTTTGCGGCGTCCACTCCCCGAACGATCCGGCGATTGCGGTCGTCGAGCGGCTGCAAGCGGCTTATCCGGCATGCGACATCCGACTGTGTGTCGATCCGCACGTGCATGGCAGCAATCTGAAGGTCAGTAATCTGATCAACCTGGCTGCACAAGCCCGCTACGATACGATTGTCCTGGCCGACAGCGATATCGCGGTGCAGCCGCATTACTTGGCCTCGGTGTGTGCGCCGCTGGCCGATCCGGCTGTGGGCGTGGTCACGTGTCTGTACCGGGCGCACGGCGTCGGTCCGTGGTGGACGCGGCTCGGCGCGATGTTCGTCAACGACTGGTTCGCGCCGTCGGTGCGGGTCGCGCATGCTGGCGGATCGACCCGCTTCGGTTTCGGCTCGACGCTGGCGCTGCGGCGGCAGACCCTTGATACAATTGGCGGTTTCCAAAGGTTGAAGAACTGCCTCGCGGACGATTATTGGTTGGCCGAACACGCACGCGAAATTGGGCTCGCGACGGTGCTGTCCGACATCACCGTGTCCACCGACGTCGCAGAGTCGCATTTTGGTGCACTGTGGCGGCGTGAAACGCGTTGGTTGCGCACGATCCGCTCGATCAATCCGTTCGGTTTCAGCTTCCTGTTTGTCACGTTCACGTCACCGTGGCTGATCGCGGCTGCGGCACTCGCGCTGGCCCGGCCCGCGTCCCAGACGCTGTTGAGCGGCGTGGCCGCGGCGCTGGCCGGCATCGGCTTGTTCGCGCGGCTGGTGCTGCACTGGCGAGGCGTGTGCATCACCGGCGAAGTGGCTCGGGACCACGACGCGCGCACCGTGCACCCCTTCCTGCGCGATGTGCCGCTGGTGCCGTTGCGGGACACGTTGTTATTGGGCCAATGGTTGACCGCTGCGGTCGGCTCGCACGTAGACTGGCGCGGCTCGCGCGTGCCGCTGGTCGGCACGCCATTGCCGTCGCGCAACCGCGAGTCGCTGTAGCGGCGTGCGCCCCGACCAATCGAGATCACGGCTGTTTTGGGGAACGGGGTGCGGCGTTCATCGCACATTGCGGAGCATTCGACTAAATGAAGACTCTTTTCTTGCAGGTTCCGTCGTTTGACGGTTTTGATGGCGGTGCCGGATCACGATATCAGGCCAAGCGCGAAATACGCTCATTCTGGTACCCGACATGGCTCGCGCAGCCCGCCGCGATGGTGCCAGGCAGCCGCGTGCTCGACGCGCCGGCTGACGGCCTATCGGTCGAGGCGACGCTGGATATCGCGCAAGGCTACGATCTGGTCGTGATCCACACGAGCACGCCGTCATTTCCGACCGACGCGCTGTTTGCGCAGAAGCTCAAGGAGCACAAGCCGTCGGTGATGATTGGCATGGTTGGCGCGAAAGTGGCAGTCGATCCGCATGGCTCGCTCGGCGCGAGTGCGGCGATCGATTGGGTCGGCCGCGAGGAGTTCGACTATACGTGCAAGGAAGTGGCCGAAGGCCGGCCGTTGAAGGACGTCACTGGCCTGTCGTATCGGCTGACTGACGGCTCGATCGAGCACAATCCGCCGCGGCCGATGATCGAGAACATGGACGAGTTGCCGTTCGTGGCGCCCGTCTACAAGCGCGACCTGAAGATCGACAACTATTTCATTGGCTACCTGAAGCATCCATACGTGTCGATCTATACTGGCCGTGGCTGCCGCTCGCGCTGCACGTTTTGCCTGTGGCCGCAAACGGTCGGCGGGCATCGCTATCGGGTACGCTCGGTCGAGAACGTGTTAGCAGAAGTGAAGTGGATTCGCGACAACATGCCTGAAGTCAAGGAGATCATGTTCGATGACGACACGTTCACCGACTTCAAGCCGCGCGTGGAGGCAATCGCGCGCGGGCTCGGCAAGCTCGGTGTCACATGGTCATGCAATGCCAAGGCGAACGTGCCGTATTCGACGTTGAAGATCATGAAGGAGAACGGCTTGCGGCTGTTGCTGGTCGGCTACGAGTCCGGCGACGATCAGATCTTGCTGAACATCAAGAAGGGATTGCGCACGGATATCGCACGCCGTTTCAGTGAGGACTGCCGCAAGCTGGGCATCAAGATTCACGGCACGTTCATCCTCGGCCTACCCGGGGAAACGCGCGAGACGATTCAAAAAACCATTGCGTATGCAAAGGAAATCAACCCGCATACGATCCAGGTGTCGCTGGCCGCGCCGTATCCTGGGACAACGCTGTATAAGCAGGCCGTTGAAAACGGTTGGCTAGAGGAAAACAAGGTCATCAACCTGGTCAGCCACGAGGGCGTGCAGCTGGCGGCGATCGGCTACCCGCACCTGTCGCGCGAGGACATCTATCACGGCCTCGAGGAGTTCTATAAGCGGTTCTATTTCCGGCCGTCAAAGATTTGGGAGATCGTGCGGGAGATGCTGACGAGCTGGGAAATGATGAAGCGCCGGCTGCGCGAGGGGGGCGAGTTCTTCCGCTTCCTGCGAGCCCACGAGGCGTGACCCAGTCGCCGGCTCGCGCATTGATCGTCACCGCCGACGACTTTGGGCTGCATCCGCGCGTGAACGAGGCGGTTGAGCGCGCGCATCGCGATGGCATTCTGAGTGCGGCGAGCCTGATGGTGGCCGCGCCAGCTGCGCGCGATGCGCTCGAGCGCGCGCGCCGGATGCCGTCGCTGCGTGTCGGCTTGCATCTGGTGCTGGCCGACGGCAATGCGATGCTGCCGCGTGAGCGCATCGCGTCCCTGGTCGACGCACGCGGCCGGTTTGGCGAGGCGATGGCGCGCGATGGGGCTCGGTTCTTTTTCCTGCCGCATGTGCGCCGGCAGCTGGCCCGCGAGATCCGCGCGCAGTTCGATGCGTTCGCTGCAACTGGCTTGACGCTGGACCACGTCAATACGCACAAGCATTTCCACCTGCATCCGACCGTCTTGTCGCTGATCGTTGAAATCGGTCGCGATTATGGCATGCACGCGATGCGGCTGCCGCGAGAGGTTGACGCGCCGCTGCTGCTGCGGCCGTGGATCGCGCTGGTCAAGTCGCGGCTACGGCGTGCCGGGATTGCGCACAACGACTACGTCGTGGGCATGGCCCGCAGTGGCCAGATGGACGAGGCCGCGCTGCTCGCGGCTGTCGCGCATCTGCCGCCCGGGGTCAGCGAGATCTACTTGCATCCGGCCGTGCCGGGCGAGGGAGCCATCACGTCGTCAATGCGTGATTACCGCCATGCGGACGAACTCGATGCACTGCTATCGCCGCGTGTTGCCGCGGCGTTGGTAGTGGCGAACGTGCGGCGCGGCGGTTTTCGCGATGTGCTGTCGGCCCGGTCCGGCGCGAATCGCGAGGCGCTCGCATGAAGCTGCTGCGCGCACTGAGCTGGCCCCTGGGCATCGCGATCTTCGTCGCGCTGCTGTGGCGTGAGGGCGTGCATGACGTGAGGCAGCCGCTATCGCAGGCGGGCTTTGCGTTGTTATGGCTAGTGCCGTTTCACGTCGTGCCGCTTGCATTCGATGCGCAAGCATGGCGAATTCTGTTGGAGCGGCGCGCGTCGCTGCCGTTCCTGACCTGGGCGGCGACCGTGCGCGAAGCCGTGTCCCGGATGCTGCCGTCCGCGGGCATCGGCGGTGAACTGGTCGGTATCCGGCTGGCCGCGTGGCGCGTCAACGATTCGAGCTTGGTGGCCGCGTCGGTGGTTGTCGAGGTGCTGACCACGATCGCGGTCCAGTACGTGTTCTCGGCGCTGGGCATCGTGCTGATCTTCCTGCAGGCTTCGCACCACGGTTCGCTGACCCCGATTGTCGCCGGCCTCGTGTTGTCGTTGCCGATACCGTTCGTGTGCGCGGTGTTGTTGCGACGCGGTGGCTTGTTCGACAAGCTCGACCGTTTCGCGAAACGACTGTTCGGAGCCGGTCACCGGTTGCTGGCCGGCGTCGATGGCGCGGCATTGGATCGCCGCATCGACGCGATGCTCACGCGTGGGGCGACGTTGGCGTCAGCGTTCGCTTGGCAACTGGCTGGCTACATAATCGGCGCGCTGGAAACGTATTGGGCATTGGCGCTGCTTGGTCGTCCCGTATCGATCGGCGCGGCGCTGGCCATCGAGGCGCTGACCCAGGCGGTACGCCACGCGGCGTTCATCGTGCCGGCCGGTCTCGGTGTGCAAGAGGCGGCGGTGCTCGTGCTGGCGCAGATGCTGGGGGTCGATGCGGCGACCGCGATGTCGCTGGCGGTGACCAAGCGCATGCGCGAGGTCGTGTTCAGCGGCCTCGCGCTCGCTTCATGGCAACTTGCGGAGTCCTGGCGTGCGCACCGGGCTATCGGCGAGCCATTGCGCCGTCGTTGGCGGGTGCTGAGACGCCTACGACTGCGGACGCGCCGTACTGCCGCGGCTTCTGTGCCGTTGGGGCGTCGCTGACGCGAGCCGTGTTAGTGGCGCAATGCGCTGTGCTCGGCCGGTTTGACGTCGCGCTCGATCGGCTCCAGGTGCCAGCGGCTGTCCATGGGCTCACCGTTGCGGGTGCTGACCCAGGCCGCGGCGCCATGCTCGATTGCGGCGCGCACGCCGCGCCCAAAGCGCAAGCCGTGCAGCGTGCACAGCGGGGCGTTTTCCTCGGGGCCACACAGCAGCATGGTATCGTCCTCGTCGCGCCGCCGCCCCCGCGATGGCAGATCGATGCCACTGTGCGATTCACGTGACCAGACGCGCTCATCGATATCAGGCCACCACACCGCGAAGTCGTCGCGAGCCTGCGGGTTGCTACCGTTAACTAGGATTGTCAAGTGCATCGTGTGCTCCTCGCGATTGGCGGGGACGCTGTCTGATTTCAGCCGTGACCGGTGAACCGACGTAACCAACGTGATAGAAGCGCGGCTTTAGCCACGCTGTGTTGCGCGCGCCGCTTCGCGGCATTGCTCAAAGCGCAGGTAGCCGCTACGCAACACGATCTCGTTGGAATCCGAACCCTGAATCACGTTGCGTGCGGCATGCTCGATCGCCGAGCGGTGCCGGTTGAACGCCGCCAATAGGTCGCCTGGATTAGGCGACTGCGCGCCGAAATGGTCCTCTAGTGCTTCTGCCGAGATCGAGCAATCGACTTGCCGGTTATCGACCTTCGCGGTGAACCCAACGGTCAGATTCCAGCCGCGGAATGCCGGCGGGGTATTGACGAAAGTGATCTCCATGAAAGGCTCCCACGTGGCGCGGACGGAGGTGGTGCGCACGGCCGCGCGACGGCGCATCACCTGGGGCTGGGCGCTCTGCCGGCCCCTGTTTGATTGATCGTAGCTGCTGGTGCGAGAAAAGCAAGAAAATCAATAACTGATATCACCTCGACGACGGGAGCCGGTTGCGGTGGGTGCGCGGGCTCCACCACGCACGCGGCCAGCGCGGCGGGTACGGCTGCGACGAGCACGAGCGCGCGCAGGTGCTAAATTGCCGGGGCATAGCACACGCTGACGCACCCGGGTTGTTGCGCAAGTCGACGATCCTTCCGTTGAGCGTGACGCAGGCATGCGCCCGACATCCCAAAGGTGAGAATATTCGGGATAGGGGGGTGGGATTTCGATGCGACGCAGCGGCGGGTGCCTCAAAGGTGAGGATTTTCGGGAGTGGCGTGCAACCCGCACCCGGTCAAGCTATGCCGGTCCGATCCATCGCGCACCAGCGACCGCAGTGCGCGGCGCATACCGGCAAAGCCGGATCCGCGGCGCGCGGTGATCGTGCGTTCGCGACGAGCCGGTTGTACGCGTCCACAATCGTTGTTTTTGGCACCTGCAGGGTGTGGGCCATCACGCGAATCGACGGCAGGTGCTTTGCTGCCATGAGATGGCATCAATATCGGGTATGCCGCGCATGCTGTCTCCTGCAGGGGAGATGCCGGTTAACGATTGATTGGCAGCGGAGCAACGTTAAAGGTGGATGACGTGCTGGTCGAAAAGATGTTTATACGGATTTTCCGCAAGCGTGATCGTCGTGCTGACCAGGCGATTACGTAATTACGTATCTTGCCCATCGTTTAAGCGGTCTCTAACCTATCCCACAAAGAAGCAAGCATATGCTGTCGCTATCCTGTGACGCAGTGCCGCAGGACTATTGGCCGCATCTTCGATATTGTTGTTTTGACAACGATGTTATATATATTAATTAAGCTACCTAATTAATATATATAGGCTTGCCGAGACTTCGCGAATATAGCTCTTAGATCGCCATCCTGGCTATTGATTGATGTGCGCGGACCTAACCTGATTGGGCACTGACTGACGTTGTTGAATAGGTGCGCGTTGCATTTCCGCCAAGTCAGATGCCTTTGTTTAACAGTTCAATTAGTGAGGCTCCCCATGCAAGTCAATACGATCAGTCCAGGCTCACCGCAGGTGGATTCCTTGTCGTTTCACAATGAGCTGAATACACGTAGCGAAGTCGCGGAACAGGGGCGGGCACGTGCCGGTTCAAAGCCAGAGGGCGTGCTGGCTGAACTGCCTGCGCTCCCATGTCGCACGTCGATGGCAAGGCGCAGAAACGTGACGAGCCAGGCCGCTTTTTTTGCCCAGCATCCTGAAGCGAAGTATTATCCTCCTGCAGTGCAGCAGATCAGTGGCCTATTGGAGAAACAGAACATCGGCATATCGGATCGTGCGCATGACGGGGTCATTGCGAATATGGAAGGGTTGTGCTCCGGTACGCAAACCCATACGGGGGCGCATCTGGTCGAAAGCAGGGTATTCGGACGCGATGCCATTGAACATTTCAAATCGGGTGAGACGTACCTTGCTGTGGTAAATTGCTTTGGGTCTTTAATCAATGGCGTGGCATCGATGACAGTCGGACCGGCGCATGATTTCGACGATGCCCGACGGTCGTCGGATCCTCAACGAGCCGCTCGTGCGTATGCCAGCATCGGTTGGGACTTTGAAACACTGCCGTCGCCGACACCGCGTGATTGACGTGGGTCATCGCGGGCGTCATGGATGACCAATATGTCCGGCTACACTCCCAGGGCGTCGCACGTTGCTGGCTGGCCATGTTCCGAATTCTGCAGACGGGCCGGCCCGGTGTGGCATCCCTGGTTGCAGGCGGCTATGGCCGGCGCTACATCGGCATCCGCCAGTTGGATACCCAGACCGTCAATTTTTGTGAATGATCGGTGACCCGGCCTCCAACAATCTATCGGTCAGCCATTGCATCACGGTCGGCGTTATCGTGACGTCCAACAACGCGCCGGGGCATCCGTGTACGCGCTTCAGCCGGCCGATATGAATCCGTGCAGATACGAGGCCTTGCAACCAATATGCAAGGCGGTGGGAGGGCGACATCTGGGACGGAGCGGTCATGCGGGACATCAGCACGAGCCGAACAGGAAGGGCCGGCAAGTTCATCCTAATGTGGCGTAATGACGCAGCCCAGCAAATTACGCAGCTCGGCACGTGTGCGCCACCACGCCTGCCCCGCTATCGTGGCCTAGAACTGCTGCGGCGGATTGCGCTGCAGCCATTCTCGCGGTGCGCTCTCCGGTAGCATGAAGTCGATATGAGGCAGGCTATCGAGCCGACCGTCGAACCTCGCATTCGCTTCGGCGGTAAACAATCCGTCCAGATAGTCGAAGCTCAGCTTCGGAACAAGGGCACGCAGCGCCGACTGCGGATCCGGATGTGGGCCGGTGTCGATTGCATCGACATCGAGGTGAATCGCGCAGTGGCCGTCGTGCCGGTGTTCGATGGCGCCAATATCGATCAGCTTGCCCACTGCGTTCTGCGCCAGCACGCGCTTTTCCGCCGCGAACAGCCGGAACGGGCGGTCGAATTGAGGCAACGTCGGATCCGGGATACGGGTCATGTCGGTTCTCCATTTTGTGCGCGTGGTCGCTGCGCCCTATGGCGCCGACGCGTTTGCACCGGGATTGCTCGCAAGGCGCGTGCCGCACGTGGCGGCCCGCCGCCACGTGCGCGAACTACGCCGTACCGCTGTGAAGGGGCCGCGCGGTGACCGGCTCGGTCACCACCGGGTCGGCATGACGGATCAGGTGGTCGAACGCGCCGAGTGACGCTTTCGCTCCTTCACCAATGGCGATCACGATCTGCTTGAATGGCACCGTGGTCACGTCGCCGGCAGCGAACACCCCCGGTACCGACGTCGCCCCCTTGGCATCGACGACGATTTCGCCGTGCGTTGACAACTCGACCGTGCCCTTCAGCCACTCGGTATTGGGCACCAGGCCAATTTGCACGAACACACCCGCCAGTTCAATGTGTTGCGATTCGCCTGTGCGAAGATCCCGGTACGTCAGCCCGTCTACCTTGCTGCCGTCGCCCGTGATGCGGACGGTTTGTGCCTGCGTGATCACCGTGACGTTGGGCAGGCTGTGCAATTTGCGCTGCAACACCGCGTCGGCGCGCAACCGGGGACCGTATTCGAGCAGCGTGACATGACTGACAATGCCCGCCAAGTCGATGGCCGCTTCGACGCCCGAATTGCCGCCTCCCACGACGGCGACGCGCTTGCCCTTAAAGAGGGGGCCGTCACAGTGCGGACAATAGGCGACACCGCGGTTGCGATATGCTCGCTCGCCCGGCACGTCAATCTCGCGCCAGCGCGCGCCGGTGGCGAGGATGACAGCTTTCGCCTTCAGCACTGCGCCGCTGGCGAGGCGCACCTGATGTACGGGGCCGGGAATAAGGGCTTCGGCCCGTTGCGTATCCATGATGTCGACGTCGTACTGGGTCACGTGCTGTTCGAGTGCCGTGGCGAACTTGGGTCCTTCGGTCTCTTGCACCGACACGAAATTCTCAATTGCCAGTGTATCGAGTACCTGCCCGCCGAAGCGTTCGGCCACCACCCCCGTGGCGATTCCCTTGCGCGCGGCGTAGATAGCGGCGGCTGCGCCTGCCGGTCCGCCGCCGACAACCAGTACGTCGAACACTGGCTTGTCCTGTAGTGCCTGCGCTGCGCGCGCGCTCGCGCCGCTATCCAGTTTGGCAAGGATATCCTTGATGCCGCTACGCCCTTGGCCGAAGCGTTCGCCGTTCAGGAACATTGTGGGTACCGACATGATTTGCCGGGCTTGGACTTCATCCTGGAACAGCGCGCCATCGATCGCGACATGACGGATGCGTGGATTGATCAATGCCATCAAGTTGAGCGCTTGCACGACTTCCGGGCAGTTTTGGCAGGACAGCGAAAAAAATGTTTCGAACCGGTAGTCCCCGTCCAATTCACGGATTTGCTGGATCAGTGCATCGTCGAGCTTCAATGGGTGTCCGCCGGTCTGCAGCAACGCAAGCACCAGCGACGTAAACTCGTGGCCGAGCGGGATGCCTGCAAAGCGGATGCCGCTGGGCTTGCCTGGCTCGCCAATCGAGAACGACGGCTTGCGCGGTTCCTCGTCGCGCCGCACATTGACACGGATGTGGCCGGACAGCGACGCAATATCGTCGAGCAAGGCGAGCAGTTCGCGCGACTTGTCGCTGTCGTCGACCGATGCGACGATTTCGATTGGTCGGTTGACCTTTTCTAGGTACGTTTTGAGTTGATTCTTCAAGGTTGCGTCGAGCATGTCAGTTCCAGTTGGGTACGTATTGGGTGCGTATTGGGTGCGCGGCGCCTTCTTGGTGGCGACGTCGCGCGGCATGCGGCGCCTTGCGTCAAATCTTTCCGACTAGGTCCAGCGACGGCTTGAGCGTTTGCGCGCCGGGAGACCATTTCGCGGGACAGACTTCGCCCGGATGCGCAGCGACATACTGGGCCGCTTGTACCTTGCGCAGCAACTCAGCGGCGTCGCGGCCGATGCCGTTGTCATGGATTTCGCATAACTTGATCTCGCCTGCCGGATCGACGACGAACGTGCCCCGCAGCGCCATGCCTTCCTCTTCGACGAGCACGTCGAAGTTGCGCGAGATTGTCTGCGTCGGGTCACCGATCATGGGGTAGGCGATTTTGCCGATCGTATCCGACGTGTCGTGCCACGCTTTATGCGTGAAATGGGTGTCGGTTGATACGCTGTAGATCTCGACACCCAGTTGCTGGAACGCAGCGTACCGGTCGGCCAGATCGCCCAGCTCGGTCGGGCAGACGAAGGTGAAATCGGCCGGATAGAAGACGATCACCGACCACTTGCCCTTAAGCGTCTGGTCACTGACCGACACGAATTGACCGTTGTGATAGGCGGTTGCGTTGAACGGCTTGATCCGGCTGTTGATGATCGACATTCGGTCCTCCTGTTTGTAGGGGTTCGGATCCAGGAGTCCAGTATGTCGCCGGTATAATATTAGGTAAATTTAATTGATTTTATTGATTCAATATAAAAATATTATGTAATGGCGCCGATGTTCGGACCGCCTCATGTCGTGAGCAGGATAACGGTGCGGCGAAGGCGTTGTTCAGGCGCTGCCTGAGCCTTACGTTCGCTGGGCTGGACATGGTGTAGCGGCTGTGGCCAGCCGAATTCGAGGTCCAATTGAACCCATCGTTGACGGCGCCCTATATCATGGCAGAACGCTGTGACGTTGCTGGACCTGTGGACATTGACCGGACGACGACCGTTTGACTAAATGACATCTTCTAATGCGGTTTGCGATGACTTCGACGAATGACTGCGACCTGCGTCCAACGAAGCACTGTCAGCTGCCGCCGAGGCCTAGTCGCATAAAAGCCGTATGAAACGCTCTGCAGCTTTGATGACAGGCGGAGGATTTCGTCGCCGAGGCCGGGTGCCAGCAACGAGGCGTCTTGGTGGAGCCAACAGCGTCTGCAACCTGTTAGGATAAAAGCGTTTCGATTGAGATGTCCGTAATCAACATGTGCCCCGCAGCGTGACCGATAGCAAAAGGTAGCGCCGCTGCCATCACGGCGACTTGCGGGGTAAGTCCGCAAGCCCAAAAGACGGGAATTTCACCGGCGCGCACGGCCGACAGCCCGTAGAAATCAGGCTGGGCAACGTCTGTGATTCCGATTTCCCAAGGGTTGCCAAAGTGAACCGGCGCGCCGTGCACCTGTGGATAACGACTCGTGATTTCGATAGCTTTGATGGTTTGTGCCACGCTAAACGGGCGCATCGAAACCGCGAGCTTTCCGCCGAAGGGACCACTTCGATGGTTATCGATGTTCGAAACGAACACAGGAGCGCTTCCGCCGAGTTCAATGTGCCGCACAGGCAAACCGTTTTTCAAAAGCAGATGTTCGAACGAGAACGAGCATCCGAGTGCAAAAACGACGAAATCATCTTTCCACACCTTATTGAGGTCGGTCAGTGAATGAGACGGCTTGCCGTTTCGATACACGGTGTATCGCGGTAGGTCAGTTCGAACGTCAATGTCCTGGCCTAACGTCGGCAAGTCCCAACTGCCAACTTTGCCGACGGCAAGCAATGGACACGCGCGCGGATTCAAAGTGCAAAACCTTTCGAAATCAGCGGCATGTTCGTGTGGAAGAATCATCAGATTGGCTTGCACATAGCCTTCGCAGTATCCAGCAGTTGGACGATCATGCAAACCAGACCGTGCAGCGCGCCGAAACTCGTGCGGATGAGTGTGCTTGTCCATGCCTATCTCCGGTTAACAGATATTGGCTTCAGCGCTTTCCATATGCGCGTAAGTACAGCCGAATAGGTGGCGCTCAGCGAGTCTGAGTTACGCCCATTGAAATTTCGGCTATGCAGGAACCCATCCACTAACGAATACACCATGATAGTTCACCCGTCACGTTGGCACATCTAGGCGCGCCCAGGCCGTTCAGGAGATATCGCTCAACAATTTCACGATGCTGTTGTGCGCGATCTCGTCGAACAGCGTGGAGCAGCCACGCCAGGCTGTTCGAAGAAGATTGTTTGGTTGTCCCTGTGTGATCCGCCAGGGTCCGCCGATGTATCCGAAAGCATAACCGGCTTGGCGAATTTTGTATTCGGCACCGCGTTGCCGGCGCGCCGCATGCGAAGTCGTTTCGACACGTGAGCGCGATGCCGCGTTACCGTGCCACGTCCCGTACAGGCCATGCAATGGAGAATGTCGGTGCACAAGAAACGAGCGATGCTGCTGGCCACGATGACCCTTGCGTACGCGCTGCGATGCGTGGCCGTGGAGCCGGGCACCATGCAGCACGGAAACGACGATTGGCGCATGCGCATCAGCGACAACGCGAGCGAGCGGGCGCGTCGTGATCAGCAGCGGTACTGGCGCCAATATAACGATCGACAACGATACTGGCGGCAATACAACGACCGACAACGGTACTGGCGCCAATACAACGACCAGCAACGGTACTGGCGGCAATACAACGACCAGCAACGGTACTGGCGGCAATACAACAACCAGCAACGGTACTGGCGCCAATATAACGATCAGCAACGATACTAGCGTCAATATAACGATTAACAACGGCATTGACGGCAATACAATGAGCAATATCGCTATTGGCGCGAATGTAACGAGCGCAGCACGACCGGCACCCGCGTGGCCCTTGGCAGCCAAGCGGCGTCACGGCACAGCGCACGTCGCGGCGACGGTCACCGCTGTTTTTACGGTATTTTTTCTTGCGACGCCGCGAAGCCGGGCTCTAGACTTCGTACAACTGATTCAGCGTGGGAGGTCGCATGTCATTGCAGCGCTCGTATGTCGATGATGGCAGGGCGCGGACAGTCGGACGAAGCGTCACACTCAGGCGGTTCGATCCACGCGCGGATTCCTATGCGTCGTTGACCGCCATGCTGCATCGCGCGTTCGCCGGCCTTGGGGCCATGGGACTGAACTGCACCTGAGTCGATCAGTCAATCATCTCGACGATGCAACGTGCGTAAGCCGGCGATTGCTTCGTCGCGGCATACGGCTCTGCGCCAATCGGCACAATGACGTTGTATGCACGCGATGTCGATTCCGCATGCGATTACTATCGGCTGCGTGATGTTGCGACGCTGCGTCAGTTTGGTATCGATCCGGCATGGCAAGGACGCGGGCTCGGCACGATGCTGCTGGCGTTTGCTGAGCATTGGGCGGCCACCCGAGGCTATGCGGCGCTCGCGCTCGACACCCCGTATCCGGCGTCGCACTTGATCGCGTTCTATCGCTCACAGGGATTTCGCCTCGTTGACGTGATGCGATTGGCTGACAAGCGCTATGACAGCGCCATCCTGAGCAAACCGCCGGTTGCAGCCCGTATGCTCGGCCAGTGGGACCGGCGATTGATGTCGGCGCGACGCACGTTGGCCCGGGCCGCATAAGCGTGGCGGCGCTCATCCAGCGCATGGTTTGTCTTCGCCCGCATTGTTAGCGCATCACGCCCCATGGAATACAAGGGGCAGCGTCGAAGCGAGATAGAGGCCCAATCCGAGCGTCGGATGGCCTGCGACGATCGTCGCCGTGGCGATGACGACGCCGGTCAGCGCCAGCGCGTCCAGCCATCGGCGCGCGCGCAGGCGGCGGCGAAGTGTTTGCTGCCTTTCGCGGCTTTTTCCGCCGCCATGGCGGATCGAATACTTTAAGACGGACAGATCAGACATGACGTTCTCCAAGCGGGAATTTCGCATTGTCCACTCGCCAAAAAAACGGTGTGCAAATGTTTGGTTGGCTGCCGTAAAACGACATCCATAGCCCAATGTCGGTCAGCCATAGCAGTGAGCCAGCGCCGGGACACGGTCGGATGTCGGACAAGCACGACTTTTTGACGTTTTTTATATGCACGCGTGCATCCGATGTGCGATTAGGATGCGCGCATGGTATGGGTGGAGCGCGTGAGGCGATATCGTGGTGCCGGACGCAGATGGTGCATGTCTCATCGATGTCACGTGTGACGGGGGCAGCGGTTGCACGGCGCGTCGGTCGTGGTGTGTAACCACTTTCTGCCCGTGGCCGCGTGCGCTTCTCGCTCCGCGGCTGCTACTGACGTTCGTCGGCGCACGTGCAGCGCGCTGCGCGTCGCGAGCGCGTTGGACAGCACGTTCAGGCGGTCGGATTTTTGTATGACGGGGTGGCGGGCGGCGCGGTGCAGCGGGGACCTGTGACGTGGGAGTCGTAACAAGCGGTGAGGCGTGCCGCTGATTCGATCCCAGAAGACAAAAATACTGTATGCGTGTACAGTATCGGGGAATACCCTAAAATGGTCGGATAAATTGTCTTCCTCGAACTCAATCCGTATCCGTGGCGCACGCCAGCATAACCTGAAGAACCTCGACCTTGACTTGTATCCGGGCGAGATGACAGTGGTGACCGGGCCGTCGGGCTCCGGCAAGTCGAGCCTCGTGTTCGACACGCTCTATGCGGAAGGGCAGCGGCGCTATGTCGAGACCTTCAGCGCGTATGCGCGTCAGTTCCTGGACCGCATGGATCGGCCACAGGTGGACCGGGTCGATGGCGTGCCGCCGGCCATTGCGATCGACCAGACGAATCCGGTGCGCAGTTCACGTTCGACCGTCGGTACGATGACCGAGTTGAACGACCATCTGAAGCTGCTCTATGCGCGTGCCGCGGAGTTATTTGACCGGCAGACCGCGCAGCGGGTGCGCCACGATACGCCCGAGACGATCTACGCGGAGCTTATCGAACGCACGCGCGAGCGCGATCCGCGGGTGATCGTGACGTTCCCGGTTGAACTGCCGGACACCGCAACGCAGGCGGAAGTCGAGCAGTGGCTGTCGGCAAGCGGCTATACGCGCGTGCACGCGCAGCGCGTGGTGGCCACTGCGTCCGGATCCCGCAAGCTGCTAGACGTCGTCGCGGACCGTTTCCGCGTGCACGACGCTGACAAGGCGCGGGTCGTGGAGGCGATCGAGATGGCGCTCAAGCGCGGCGGCGGCCGTGTCGACGTGCAGGTGCCTGAGCACGGCGACGTGCCCGCTCAAACCTGGCGCTTTTCGACCGGCCTGCATTGTCCGGACAGTGATTTGCGCTATGCGCAGCCGCAGCCGGCCTTGTTCTCGTTCAATTCGCCCTATGGCGCGTGCGACACGTGTCGCGGCTTTGGCCGCGTGATCGGCGTCGATCTTGGGCTGGTGATCCCGGACGAGCGCAAGTCGCTGCGCGATGGCGCGATCAAGCCGATGCAGACCCCTGCGTGGAAGGCGTGCCAGGACGACCTGATACGTTGCGCGGCATGCGCGGGCATCCCGCGTGACACGCCGTGGGCGCAGTTGTCCGCGCAGCACCGCGATTGGGTGATCAACGGCTCGCCGGATTGGGACGGCGATTGGCAGCGGCAGTGGTATGGTGTACGGCGTTTCTTCGATTATCTGGAATCGAAGGCGTACAAGATGCATATCCGCGTGCTGCTGTCGAAGTATCGCAACTATACGCCCTGTGACACATGTGGCGGTGCACGGCTCAAGACGGACGCGCTGCTGTGGCGGCTCGGCACACAAGCCAACGCGGACGGGGTGTTACCGCGCGAGCAGCGGTTCATGCCGCGCGGCGTGGACTGGGCGCGTGCGCAGCTCGAAGCGTTGCCCGGCTTGACGATCCATGATGTGATGCTGATGCCGATCGAGCGCATCCGCCGGTTTTTCGACGAACTAACGCTGCCGAGTCTGTTGCTCGACGAGGCATTGAAGCTGTTGTTGGCCGAAGTGCGCACCCGCTTGCGCTACTTGTGCGACGTTGGTCTTGGCTACCTGACGCTGGACAGGCAAAGTCGCACGCTGTCCGGTGGCGAAGTGCAGCGGATCAACCTGACGACCGCGCTGGGCACGTCGCTGGTCAATACGTTGTTCGTGTTGGACGAGCCCAGCATCGGCTTGCACCCGCGCGACCTCGGCCGGATTGTCGAGGCGATGCAGCGATTGCGCGACGCCGGCAACACACTGGTGGTCGTCGAGCATGATCCGCTCGTGATGCTTGCGGCCGACCGCTTGATCGATATGGGCCCCGGTCCGGGGGAGCGCGGCGGCACGATCGTCTACGACGGCACGCCAGTTGACGTACGCGACGCGGCGACGCTGACTGGCGCGTATCTGGGCGGCCGCAAGCGTGTCGCCGATGCGTCCGAGTGGCTGCGTCGCCCCGTTGATGCGCAAACGCGAAGACTGGTGCTCGAAGGGGCGACCGAGCACAACCTGCGCGACGTCACCGTCGAGATTCCGCTGCAGCGGCTGGTGTGCGTGACAGGCGTGTCCGGCTCCGGCAAATCAACGTTGCTGCAGGACGTGCTGCACCCGGCCCTGGCGCGCCACTTTGGCAAGCCGACCGACGCGCCGGGCGCCTATCGCGCGTTGCGCGGCGCCGAAGCATTGGGCGAGGTCGTATTCGTGGACCAATCGCCGATCGGCAAGACGGCGCGGTCGAACCCGGCCAGCTATGTCGGCGCGTTTGACGAAATCCGCAAGCTGTTCGCCAAGGCGCCGCTCGCGCTGCAGCGCGGCTACACGGCCGGCACATTCAGTTTCAATGCCGGGGACGGGCGCTGTCCGACATGTGGTGGCTCGGGGTTCGAGCACGTCGAGATGCAGTTCCTCAGCGACGTGTACCTGCGCTGCCCAGATTGCGACGGCAAGCGTTATCGCGCGGAGGTCTTGGACGTGATGATCGAGCGCACGGCGCCAGGCGGCACGACGCGCCGCCTGTCGATCACCGACGTACTGGAGTTGACGGTTAGCGAGGCGACGGCACTGTTCGCCAGCGATGCGGAAGTGCTGCGCGTGTTGCAGCCAATTGTCGACGTTGGGCTCGAATATGTGAAGCTCGGGCAGCCGGTGCCAACGCTGTCCGGCGGTGAAGCGCAGCGGCTCAAGCTCGCCGGTTTTCTTGCTGAGACCTTGCCGGGCCGGGGTGCGGGCACTGTGCCGGCAAGGCTGTTCATGTTCGACGAGCCGACTACCGGTCTGCACTTCGACGACATCGCGAAGCTAATGCGCGCGTTCGGCAAGCTGCTCGAGCGTGGTCATTCGCTGATTGTGATTGAGCACAACCTCGATGTGATCCGCGCGGCGGATTGGCTGATTGATCTCGGCCCCGACGGCGGCGATGCGGGCGGCAAGCTCGTGTGCAGTGGCACGCCGGAAGAGGTGAAGCGCTGCGCGCAGTCGCACACGGGTCAGGCGCTGCTGCAATACGATCGGGCATTGCAGGCGGGCGACGTCGGTGCGACATTGCTCGGTGCGCATTGCGTGAACGAGCCGTTGGTGCCGTATCTGGCCGGCGAGGCCGCCGCCGCCGGCGTTGCGCTGCAAACGGCATTGGCGGCGGGGCGCGTGCGGCGCGCGAGCCCCGAGCAGGCGGTGCGGATCGTCAACGCGCGCGAGCACAATCTGAAATCGCTTGACGTCGATATCCCCCACGGCAAGTTCAATGTGGTCACCGGGGTGTCGGGCTCGGGCAAGTCGACGCTCGCGTTCGACATTCTGTTCCATGAGGGGCAGCGCCGCTATCTCGAGTCGCTGAACGCGTATGCCCGCTCGATCGTGCAGCCCGCGGGTCGGCCGGAAGTCGACGCAGTGTATGGTATTCCCCCGACCGTCGCCATCGAGCAACGGTTGTCGCGCGGCGGCCGCAAGAGCACGGTCGCGACGACATCCGAAGTGTGGCATTTTCTGCGTCTGCTGTATGTAAAGCTGGGCGTGCAGCATTGCGTGCATGACGGCACGCCGGTCACATCGCAGAGCATTGAGTCGATCGCCGCACAGTTGCTGCGTGACTACAAGGGGCAGCATATCGGCCTGCTTGCTCCACTCGTCGTGAACCGCAAGGGCGTCTACACGGACCTGGCTAAGTGGGCAAAGGCACGGGGCAATACGCACCTGCGTGTCGATGGCGCGTTCGTCGGTGTCGATCCGTGGCCGAAGCTGGACCGCTTCCGCGAGCATACGATCGAATTGCCGGTCGCCGATCTGGTCGTGTCGGCAGATCACGAAGGCGAGTTGCGCCGCCTGCTGGCGGACACGCTCGAGGTCGGCAAGGGCGTGATGCACGTGCTCGCGCCGCTGGACGGCCTGCTCGACGGCATGACGCGCGGCGGCTCAGGCGCCAATATCGGCGCGATCAAGGTGTTCTCGACCAAGCGTGCGTGCCCGGTGTGCGGCACCAGCTACCCGGAGTTGGATCCGCGTATGTTCTCGTACAACAGCAAGCATGGCTGGTGCACGACATGCGTGGGTACCGGTTTGAAACTGACGCGCGAGCAACGCGCTGCGTTCGACGACACGGTCGTCGGCGGTGATGAGCGGGGTCGTGAGCAAACGCTGCCCTCCGAAGAGCAAGAGCCTGAAGGCGTCGGCGACACACCTTGCTCGGATTGTGGCGGCACGCGGTTGAACGACGTGTCGCGGGCGATCACGTTTGCCGGTCAGCCCATCGTTGCGGTTGCGCAGTGGACGGTATCGGATACGCGGCACTGGATCAGTCAATTGCAGATGGGCGGGCGCGAGGCGGAGATTGCGCGCGACGTCGTTAGTGAGATACAAAGCCGGCTTGAATTTCTCGAAGAGGTCGGGTTGGGCTACCTGAGCTTGGATCGTGCGGCGCCAAGTTTGTCCGGTGGCGAAGCTCAACGCATCCGCCTTGCCGCACAGCTTGGCAGCAACCTACAAGGGGTGTGCTATGTGCTGGACGAACCGACGATCGGACTGCATCCGCGCGACAACCGGATTTTGCTGGACGCACTGCGCAAGCTTGGCGACAAGGGCAACACGCTGGTCGTCGTTGAGCACGACGAGGACACGATCCGGCGCGCGGACCATATCATCGACATCGGGCCAGGCGCGGGCAAGCGCGGCGGTACGCTCGTCGCATCCGGTCGTGTCGCCGACATCGCGGCGGACCCGCGGTCGTTGACGGGCCGCTATCTCGCGCAACCGATCGTGCACCCGTTGCAGCCGAGACGCGCTGTCGATGCGGCCGGCCGCATGGCGCCGTCGCGTTGGCTGACCGTGCAGCGCGCGTCGCTGCACAACCTGCGCGATGTGACGGTCGATATTCCGCTGACGCGGCTGGTTGCGATCACGGGCGTATCGGGTTCCGGCAAGTCGACGCTCGCGCGCGATGTCCTGATGGCGAACCTGCTCGATGCGGTCGGGCGCTCGGTGCTGTCATCGCCGGCACAGCGTCGCGCGCGCAAAGCAGCGCAAGGTGACGCCGACAACGTGTCGGCACGCGCTCGACGCGCGAGCGTGCTGGCGCGCACCGACGCCCGCCCACGTGTCAGTGTCCGTCATCTGTGGCGCGGTTGTGAGTCGATTACTGGCTGGGATGGCATCGATCGGGTGCTGGAAGTAGACCAGACGCCAATTGGCAAGACGCCGCGCTCCTGTCCGGCCACGTACATTGGCATCTGGGATGCGATCCGTAAGCTGTTTGCGCAGACGCTGGAGGCGCGGGCGCGCGGCTACCAGGTATCGCGCTTTTCGTACAACACCGGCGACGGCCGCTGTCCAGCGTGCGAAGGACAGGGCGTGCGCACGATCGGCATGAGCTTCCTGCCGGACGTCAAGGTGCCGTGTGACGTTTGTCACGGGCAACGATTCAATCCGGAGACGCTGGCTGTCACGTGGCGCGGCCGCAGCATCGGTGACGTGCTGACCATGGAGATTGATGAAGCAGTCGAGTTTTTTGGCGCGATCTCATCGATCGCGCATCCGTTGCAGTTGATGAAGGACGTAGGGCTGGGCTACTTGACGCTGGGACAGCCGTCGCCGACGTTGTCCGGGGGCGAGGCGCAGCGCATTAAGCTCATCACCGAATTGAGCAAGGTCCGTGATGACGTCGCGCGACGCGGGCAGCGCACTCCGCATACGCTATATGTGCTTGATGAGCCGACGGTCGGCCTGCACATGGCCGATGTCGCGAAGCTGATTCATGTGCTGCACCGGCTCGTCGATGCCGGGCACAGCGTCGTCGTGATCGAGCACGACCTGGATGTAATCGCTGAGGCGGACTGGATCATCGACCTGGGTCCGGAAGGCGGCGCCGGCGGTGGGACGGTGGTGGCCGCCGCGGCGCCCGAAGATCTCGTCAAGGTCCGGCACAGCCATACCGGCGCGGCGCTTGCACCAGTGCTCGCGCGTGAACGGGCGCCGGGGCACGATGCTTCCTACGGTGATCTGCGTGCGGGTTGAGGCTCGCTGGGTTGTTTGCTTGATTGGCGCTAACTTTGGTTGGTAAAGAGTTGTATGGTCAGCCAGTCTCGGGCTTCACCCAGCGTGCCGCAGTGATCCGCGACGCGGTCGGCGTGCATATCGCCGAGCGCGCACGCGCTCTCGGCACCGATGTGTTCGGTATGTGGAAGGATCGCCACGCCAAGGGCCTTTCGTATCAAGAGAAACTGCGCCGCGAATGGTGAAAGCGTGGTTCGATACGAACGTGCCGGGGCTCGGTTGCCAATTCCACTGCGTGCTACTGCCTCGGTATCACAGAAGTGGATCCGGCGCGCTCAAATCAGCTCTTTGGGCGCTTCGTTAGCCGAGAGCGCAGCGCGCGCCCGGAGATCGACTTTGAGCACCAACGCCGTGAAGAAGTCATCCAGTACCTGTATCGCAAGTGGTAGACGCCTGACGGTGCTCATGACAATTCGTCGCATGAAGTAAAGAGAATTCGCTTGAATGCTTTCCGGCTAGTGTTTATAGTTGTTACTACCTTAGTGTCCGAAGCAGCATATGGCAGTTGAGCACGACGCTCGAACGTGTCGTGAGCAGCATTCAAACGATGAGCTGATCTGTCAGCGAACGGGTGCATCACAGTAACCGTTTTGGCTGAATACAAACGACGTCTGGAGGGAAGAAAGTGAAGAAGTACCCCAGCTTAAACACAATGGTCTCGCGCCTGCGTGGCACGTCTACTTTTCCTGTTTTATTCTGCTTCCAAACTTTGTCCGCTTGACATACGGCGAGACGATTTCGCTTTGAGCACGTTGTGCGTCATAGTGACGTGTTGCGGACAAGGGTGACATCGTTGATCCCTGTCGTTTAACGCAATCTATGCCCAGCATAGCGCCATCTATTGGACCGCTGGGCGGTAGCGCTGTCCTATCCAATAGTCGCTAACAAGGACTATAGGATGAGAAGTCATGTATATGGATTTCGCTACGCTGGCGGCATCAATTTTGCAACGATTCAAGACACCGAGATTGCTTGCGGTGCAGCATCCAGATTGGACAGAATAGCGTTGCGCAGATAAGTAGCCTCTATTCAAGCGATAGCTTGATAATTACGCTGCATAATGCAAGTTTCTCCGTTAGGTATGATGGCGGGAGTGATGACCTTAGAAAGAAACAAATCAAAGCTATGAAACTTGCCGGGGTAGACGGGCAGTCACAGTATGGCCATACATTCACTATTGCTAGTACAGCAGGCCGTGACGGTGGACTTTCTAACCTTGGTGGCCCTGTCTGCATTTATAATCAAAATAAAAATTATATCGGTTCAGTTCAAGATAAAATTTTTAATTCTGCGTACACAAGAAGATTGATTATTGCGCCAAATGGAAATAATTACCAAGATCGAATGTTTGAATATAATTTTTCCCCAAACTCTCTCAAGGAGGCAGTATTTTCTGTTGGTGGGGATAAGCTATCGGATTTCAAGAAAAGCTTTTATGCGATTGATGGAAACAATTTTTCTGGATATCAAAAATTTGGCTGCTATAAATCATCGTTCTGGCTGGAAATTAAAACTGATATCGATGCCAAGGATGTTAAGGTAACGGCAAAAGTTGGTAGTCGATCATATTCGTTCACTGCCCAGGGTAATATACTATCTCTGCCTTCGGGTAGCTTTGAAACGATGCAATACACGTTTAGGCCGCTGGAGATTGACGCATCCTCACTGGTTTTTACTAACAATGTCGCTCCGCTTGACATCACATTTGAGGTCAAAGCCACAGACGGGCGGGTGCTGGGTAAGGTTGATAAAACGCTGTCTGTAAAACGGGTAAATTACAATCCGGACGATATTTTGTTTCTGCGTGAGACGGATTCTGGTGTGCAATATATGCAGCTTGGGGTTTATCGCATTCGTCTTAATACTCTACTGGCACCTCAACTGGTGTCCAGAGCGAATGTTGGCATCGATACCATCCTGACCATGGAGACCCAACAGCTTCCGGAGCCTCAGCCAGGCAAAGGCTTTTACGTGACGTTCACTTTGCCGCCTTACAATCGTGAGACGCATGGAACGAGTCGAGCATTTGAGCTCAAACTTAAACATGTGGTTAACGATTTGGCGCATGTTATCTACTCGGGATTGCTGCAGGAAACCAAACTTGATGTCCGTCTCTTTATTCCACTGGATGATAAGCCGATTAATGATTCATTTGTTGCTAAAGTGTTTTTAACTACTCAAAATAATCCCAATGATAGTAATTGGAACGGGGTACACTTTAAATATAAGGATAATAATAAAAATGAAATAATTATTCATGAGAATTCGCAAATCGATATGTTCGCCAGTGTGCAAATGCATAATGGCAAGACCACTGAACCACTGGACTTTAATAGCGCATGTGCACTTTATTATTGGGAACTGTTCTACTATACACCGATGATGTGCTTCCAGCGCTTGCTGCAGGAAAAGCAGTTCGACGAGGCCGCAAAATGGATGAACTACGTGTACAATCCGGCCGGCTATATCGTCAATGGTGAAATCGCCCCTTGGACGTGGAACTGTCGACCGCTGGAAGAGACCACTTCCTGGAATGCCAATCCGCTGGATGCGGTTGACCCGGATGCCGTTGCGCAGCATGACCCAACGCACTATAAGGTTGCCACCTTTATGCGTCTGCTGGATCAGCTCATTATGCGCGGTGATATGGCTTATCGCGAACTGACTCGCGATGCGCTGAATGAAGCCAAAATGTGGTACGTGCGCGCGTTGGAGTTGCTTGGTGACGAGCCAGAGGATTACGGTAGCCCCCAGTGGGACAATCCGTCCCTCTCGAAGGCGGCTAGCCAGACCGTACAGGCGGGCTATCAGCAGGCACTCGCGATGTTGGATAGCGGTGAAGCTTCCATACAGCCTTATTCTGCTAATTCTCTGGTCGGGCTGTTTTTGCCGGAATATAATCCGGCGCTCACGGGCTATTGGAAGACGCTGCGTTTGCGCCTATTTAATCTGCGCAACAATCTTTCCATTACCGGGCAGCCGCTGTCGCTGGCCATTTACGCCGAGCCGACTGACCCGAAAGCGCTGCTCAGCAGTATGGTGCAGGCGTCTCAAGGAGGCAGTGCATTGCCGACAGGTACGCTGTCGCTGTACCGCTTTCCGGTGATGCTGGAGCGGACCCGCAATTTGGTGGCGCAGCTAACACAGTTCGGCGCTTCCCTGCTCAGTATGGCAGAGCGTAACGATGCCGATGAACTTAACACGCTGTTATTGCAGCAGGGCATGGAGCTGGCCACACAAAGCATCCGCATCCAGCAGCACATGGTGGACGAAGTGGATGCCGATATCGCCGTCTTGGAAGAGAGCCGTCGCAGCGCGCAGAACCGCCTGCAGAAGTACCGTCAGCTGTATGATGAGGACATCAACAGCGGAGAACAACGGGCAATGGCACTGTTCGATGCTGCGGCAAGTCAATCTTTGGCTGGGCAGGTGCTTTCAACAGCAGGAGGGGCGGCTGACTTGGCGCCAAACGTATTTGGGCTGGCCGCTGGAGGGAGCCGTTGGGGAGCAGTGTTGCACGCGTCTGCGGCCGTGACGTCCCTTGCCTCCACGGCATCCCAGTATTCCGCGGAAAAAATCAGCCGTTCGGAGACGTATCGTCGTCGCCGTCAGGAGTGGGAAATTCAGCGTGATAACGCAGACGGTGAAGTGAAGCAGATGGATGCCCAACTGGAGGCACTGAAAATCCGTCGCGAAGCGGCACAGCGACAAGTGGAATATCAGGAGACTCAGCAGGCGCACACCCAGGCCCAACTGGAGTTGTTGCAGCGTAAATTTACAAATAAAGCGCTCTATAGTTGGATGCGCGGGAAGCTGAGCGCAATCTACTATCAGTTCTTTGATTTGACTCAATCTTTCTGCCTGATGGCGCAGGAAGCGCTGCGCCGCGAACTGAACGACAATGGCGCCACCTTTATTCGGGGTGGCGTCTGGAACGGTACCACCGCCGGTCTGATGGCCGGTGAAACGCTTCTGCTGAACTTGGCGGAGATGGAAAAAGCGTGGCTGGAGCGTGATGAGCGCGCGCTGGAAGTGACCCGCACCGTTTCACTGGCTCAAGTGTACCAAGCGCTGCCATCGGACAGCTTTAACTTTACTGAGAAACTTACTCAGTTCATTGGTGAAGGGAAAGGCAGCGCGGGCGCTTCCGGGAATGAACTGAAAGTCAGCGGCCAGCAAATTGAAGCCTCGGTCAAGCTGTTGGATCTGAACATTTTTAGCGATTACCCCGAAAGCCTTGGCCATACCCGCCAGCTGAAACAGGTGAGTGTCACATTGCCGGCGCTGGTCGGCCCATATGAAGATATCCGGGCAGTGCTGAACTATACCGGCAGCGTAATGATGCCACGTGGCTGTAGTGCCATTGCCATTTCCCATGGCACCAATGACAGCGGTCAATTTGTGCTGGATTTTGGTGATGCCCGTTACTTGCCGTTTGAAGGCATTCCGGTAAAGGATAGCGGCAGTCTGACGCTAAGCTTTCCCGATGCGATCGATCGGCAGAAGGCGCTGCTGCAGAATCTGACCGACATTATCCTACATGTCCGTTATACCATCCGTTCCTGACTTTTAGTCACTGTTAAACAGGCTCGTGTAGGCACCTGTATCCATTTTTGGTAGGCTTGGTACGTCTCGCAAGGCGTGCTGCTTAGCCAGATCATGCCACGTTGTTCACCGTCTCGTCGGCGTGGAGCATCGAGCGTGAGCGCAGTCAGCCAGTTTGGACAATGCGTCAGCATCTCTTAGGAGTTGAATATGCCAGTCACGCAGTCAGCGTCCGATATCGCCCTATCCGAGCCGACGCTGCCCAAAGGCGGCGGGGCCATGCGTGGCCTAGGCGAGGCGTTTGGACCGGTTGGCTCGTCGGGCGTGGCGACGATGACGCTGCCGCTGCCCGTGTCGGCCGGCCGCGGCTACGTGCCGCAATTGGCATTGCGCTATGCAAGCGGCAGTGGCAATGGCCCATTTGGCGTCGGGTGGCACCTCGGGCTAACCAGCATTGGGCGACGCACCGCCTGTGGCACGCCCCAATACGGCGACGAAGACGAATTTATCGGCCCGGGCGGCGAGGTACTCGAGCCGGAGCGTGATGCCGATGGCGTTGTGGTGCCACCTTCTGAGGTCGGTGCCTACAACGGCGTAACATTAGATGACACCTACCGGGTGACGCGCTACTTTCCGCGCATCGAGCGCGACTTCGCGCGCATCGAGCATTGGACCGGCCAAGCCCATGGCGGCGATTTTTGGCTTGTTCATGATGCGGGCGGTGATCTGCATTGCTTCGGCAAAACTGCGTCGGCCCGCATTGCCGATCCAGCGCAACCATCCCATATCGCGGTGTGGTTGCTTGAAGAGTCGGTCTCGCCCAACGGGCAGCACATTGGGTATGGGTACAAGCCGGAAGATGATGCCGGTGTCGACTTACAAGGCAGTGAGGCGCAACGCGACCATGCCGCCAATCGCTACCTTGCCCAAGTGAAGTATGGCAACGTGTTGGCCGCCAACGCACTGTATCTGTTCACTTCATCGAAGCTGGATGACGAGCCATGGTTGTTTTCGCTCGTGCTCGATTACGGTGAGCGTGGTACCGACCCGCAAATCCGGCCCCCGTGGTTGGCGACTGCGCATTGGCCGGTTCGGCGCGATGCGTTCTCGCGCTACGACTACGGGTTTGAAGTGCGCTGTCACCGCCTATGTCGTCAGGCGCTGATGTTTCATCACTTTCCGGATGAACTGGGCGAGCCTGCTACGCTCGTCGCCAGGCTGCTGCTCGAGTATGACGAGAATCCGGTGCTCACCCGACTCGTTGGTGTGCAACGGCTCGCTTATGAGCCAGACGGCACGTTGCAGTCACTGCCGCCGCTAGAGCTGGATTACACGCCGTTCGACGCTTCGGTGTCGTCAGGCCAGTGGCAGCCATGTGATCTCTTTCCCGGATTGAACAACGCGCACCCGTATCAGCTGGTGGATTTGCATGGCGAGGGCATCGCCGGCATCCTGTATCGCGTTGGCCCCCTTTGGTATTATCGGGCGCCCATGCGCAGCAGCGAAGGCGGCGATGCGGTGACCTATGACGCGTGGCGGCCGTTGCCCGAAATCCCGTCACTGCAGTCGCCGGCGATGGCGCTGACGGATATCAACGGTGATGGGAGGCTAGACTGGCTTGTTACGCAACCGGGTCTGGCTGGCTACTTTAGCCTGGCGCCCGACGGTACTTGGTCGACTTTTACACCGTTCTCGGCGCTGCCCGTTGAGTTTTTCAACCAGCAGGCGACACTGGCCGATTTGATGGGTGCGGGGCTCTCCGACCTCGCGCTCATTGGTCCCAAGAGCGTGCGCTTATACGCGAATAAGCGGCACGGCTTTGCGCCCGGCGTAGACGTAGAGCAGGCGTCGACACTTCCCATTGCTGGACGCGATGCGCGGGAGGTCGTGGCATTTTGTGACCTGCTGGGCTCTGGCCAGTCGCACCTAATCCGCATTCGCTGCGATGAAGTGACCGTCTGGCCGAACCTTGGGCGCGGCCGCTTGGGGCAACCGTTCAGGTTTGCGCGGTTGCCATTTAATGCACAGCAATTTAATCCGACTTGCGTATATCTAGCAGATTTGGACGGATCGGGCGCGGCCGATCTGTTATATGCGCAAAGTGACCATATTTGTATCTTCTTCAATCAATCGGGCAACGGCTTTGCGCCGCCCGTCGAGCTGGCCTTGCCACCGGGCGTGCGCTTTGACCGGCTCTGCGCGCTCAGCGTAGCGGATATCCAGGGGCAGGGCATGGCGAGCCTCGTGCTGTCGGTGCCTCATCCGAGCCCAAAGCATTGGCGCTACGATTTCGCCCCTGCCAAGCCCTACCTGATGCACGACATCAACAACAACATGGGGATGGCGCACCGGATTGTCTACCGCAGTTCGGCTCAAGAATGGCTCGATGAGAAGCAGTCAGGCACGGGCGCAGTCAGTGGCCTGCCGTTTCCGGTGCACGTGGTGTCACGGCACATCCAACTCGACGAAATCTCTGGCAATCAACTGGTCCAGCAATACCAGTATCGTAAAGGGGTCTACGACGGGCGCGAGCGGGAATTTCGCGGGTTTGGCTTCGTCGAGTCACAAGATACCAATGACGATGCGAAGCCCGCAGGGCGCAACGTCAGCAATACGCCGCCACGGTTGAGTCGAACCTGGTATCACACGGGCCAGGAAGCGGACGAAGCGGCGCTGTACGGCGAGCCTTGGCAGGACCCCGATGCGTTCAACTGTCCCCCAACACGTTTGACGCGATGGGATACCAACACGAGCCAGGATGTGCCGTTCGACGATCCGGATGCAAAGCGCCGCTGGTGGCTGTACCGCGCGTTAAACGGCAGTGTATTGCGCACGGAGATCTATGGTTTAGACGAGACGCCCAATCAGCAGGTGCCCTATCGGGTGACCGTGGCCCGTTATCAAGTGCGTGAAGTCCAAGCGGCGGGCAGTGATCTCGCACCGGTTGCCATGCCCTTGCCGCTGGAGCAGCTGGACTATACGTACGAGCGCATCGATGGCGATCCGCAAGTCAGCCAGACGGTGACATTGTGCATCGACGCTTATGGTGTGCCGCTGCACAGTGTGACGGTTCACTATCCCCGGCGTGCCAAACCGTCGATGTCGCCTTACCCGAATACGTTACCCGATACTGCATGGCATAGCTTGTACGACCCACAGCAGCAGTGCCTACGGCTCACTGAACAGCGCGCAAGCGTCTGGCATCTGACGAACCCTCAGCAGTGGCGGCTTGGCCTGCCGTGGCAGCACCGCAGCAACGCGTTGACCTATGATGCAGCGCGCGTGCCGTCAGGGGGCCTCAACTTTGAAAACCTGAGCCAGGCCGATGGACTGCTGGACGATGGCCAAGTGCGCGTATTCGGCGGTCAAAGCGTCGTCGTGTACCGGGACACGGACTCCGATGGCATGCCCGATTTTGTGGCACTGGTCGATCACCAAGAAGTCGCGGAGCTTGATCCATCCAGCCTGGCCGCCTACGACGGCCTGCTCGATGAGCCGACACTGACCGCAAAGCTTATGGACGCCGGCTACCAAACGTCACCGACCGTATTGGCCATGCCCAATGCAGTCGAAGCGCCGGTGTGGGTGATCGCCAGCGGCTATCGCACCTACCGTGGTGCAGACAGCTTTTATGTTCCGAGCGAAGTGCAGAAGACTCGGCTTACCGGTGCCACGCAGCTATCGTACGATCCGTATTGCTGTGTGGTGACGCAGGTACAGGATGCGCTGGGCAACATCACGTCGGCGCAATATGACTATCGATTTCTGCAGCCGTGGCGCATAACTGATGTTAACGACAACCACCATGAGGTGCAGTTCGATGCAATGGGCCGTGTGGTGGCCAGCACATTCTATGGCACGGAGCAAGCGCGCGCTGTGGGATTTGATTCCATCACGGTTTCCCCTGTGCCCGCGGGGCTGACCGTTGAGCAGGCGATCGACCAAGCCGGGGCCTCGGCGCAGCGGGTGGCAAGCGTTCATGCGACGGATTGGTTTGCGTGGATGGGACAGGTGTCCCGCTCAGCGCTGCCGCCCGAAGCGGTAGACGTATGCTGGCTGCAGCTGATCGCCGAGCGGCTCATCACGCCCCAGGGCCACATTCGCGTGAGCGCGCGTGACGGGCTACGTGGCGGGGTGCTGGAGCGCCTTTCCGAGCCCGTGCGCCAAGCATTGGCTCGCGCTGCACGCAATCCGGTCCATGCCGTGACGCTGACCGCTGACCGATATCCGAATGACACAGCGCAGCAAGTCCGGGTAGATATCGCGTATACCGACGGCTTTGGCCGCACGCTGCAAGGCTGCGCCAAGACGCCCGGCGGGTTGGCGTGGCAGCGGACTGCCGAAGGTGAGATCGTCGTTGATGCTGATGGCAAGCCAAAGGAAGTGGATACCGGTTCAGCACCACGCTGGGCCGTGTCGGGGCGGATCGAATACGACAACAAGGGTCAGCCGGTGCGTCACTACCAACCCTACTTCATGAATGATTGGACGTATGTTGCGGATCGCGCCATGCGCAGTTTCGGTTACGCAGACACCACCTACTACGACCCCATCGGACGGGCGGTGCGCGTCGTGACCGCAAAAGGGTATGAGCGCAGGACGCGTGTTTATCCGTGGTTTGTCGTCAATGAAGACGAAAATGACACGGCCGGCTAATCCTGCCAATGCACGGTGGACAAACACGAAAGGTACGCGATGAACGAAACCGAGTGGGAAAACGTCTGTCAGGGTACGCCGGTGATACAGGTGATGGATAACCGCGGGTTGGGCATTCGCACGCTTCACTACAATCGCGATAGCAGTATGTCAGCGTTGGACGAGCGCGTGAGTGTGACGCAGCACACGGAATTGGGACATCTGCTCTCGACGACCGATGCACGCCTTTTTGGTGCACTGCAGCAAGAACCCACGGTGGCACCGAATGTGCGTTGTGTCAGCTCATTGAGCGGGCGCGCGCTGCGTCGTGACAGTGTGGATGCGGGGCTGAGCGTTGCGCTATTCGACGTGGAGGGCCGTCTGGCCTGGAGCCAGGATGGTCGCGGCACCCAATGGCGGCAGGTCTGCGACGTGCTGGGGCGTGCGGTTGCCACCTACGTTCAGGCTTCAGATGAGGCTGAGCGGTGCCATGAGCGCATCATCTATGGCGAACAAGCGCCCCAGGCGTCGGCGCATAATCTGCGAGGACAGGTGGCGCGCTATTACGATTCGGCGGGGCAAGTTCGCACGGCGGGATATACCCTAAGCGGGAAGTCATTACAGGATACCCGGCAGTTGCTGGCCAATCGGGATGTTCTGGCCAATTGGGCAGGCGAAGACGAGGCGGCGTGGGCGGCTCAACTGTCGGCCGACGCGTGGACCACCGAGCGGCAATATGGGGCGTTGGGCGACACGGTCTCGCAAACGGATGCGAAAGGTAACCGACAGCGCTTTCGTGTCGACGTGGCGGGTCGGCTACAAACGAGTTGGCTCAAACTGGCCGACGTGAGTGACGAGCAGATCATCGTGGGCGACATCCGGTACACCGCCGCCGGTCAGCGGCTCAGCCAGACAGCCGGCAACGGCATGGTCACGACCTACGACTATGAAGCCCAGACGCAACGCCTGCTGTGCACGAACACGCGCCGTGACGATGGCACGATGCTGCAAGCGCAGGAATATACGTATGATCCGGTTGGCAACATCCTGACCATCGGCGACACCACCCAGCCAACCCGCCACTTCCGCAACCAGCGAGTCGTGCCGCTGCACACGTACCGCTACGATGCACTGTACCAATTGCTGGAGGCCAGCGGACGAGAGAACGCCCCGGCCGGCCGCCAGGGGCCGGCTTTGCCGACACCGCAGCGCGACCCCATCAACTTGACCCACTACACCCGCAGCTATACGTACGATCGAGGGGGCAACCTCACCGCGATCCGGCATCAAGGCCAAGGGGCCAACGCTTATCGCAACGATATCGTGATTGCGACCCGAAGCAACCACGGTGTCGCGCAGACCGAACAGGGCAATCTGCGACCGGAAGACATCGACAGTGGTGATTTTTTTGATTGTAATGGCAACGGCTTGCAATTGCAGCCCGGCCGGACTTTGGTGTGGAACGAGCGCAATCAGTTGGCGCAGGTGACGCTCGTCGAGCGTGGCAGTGACGATGACAGCGACCGGGAAACATACGGCTACGATGGCAGCGGAATGCGCGTGTGGAAGCAGCGTCGCACGAAGACCGGCAACACGTGGCGCACCGAAGAGGTGATTTACCTGCCGGGCCTAGAGCTTCGCACGACGCGCGTGGATGACCATGTCGAAGAGGCGTTGGAAGTGATCACCGTCGCAGAGGGCATGGCGCGCGTGTTGCATTGGCGCGTGGGGCAGCCCGCGCAGATACCCAATGACCAGTACCGCTGGAGCGTGAGTAATCTGATCGGCTCGGTGAACTTGGAATTGGACAGTGACGCCCGCATTTTAACGCGCGAGGAATACTACCCGTATGGCGGCACCGCGGTGTGGGGCGGCAACGATTGTGAAGTGAAATATAAGTTCGTCCGGTACTCGGTTAAGGAGCGTGATGCGACGGGGTTATATTACTACGGCCACCGCTATTACCAGCCGTGGTTGGGGCGCTGGGCGAGTGCCGATCCAGCAGGACCGGTTGATGGTCTAAATCTTTACGCGATGGTTAGAAATAATCCGATCAACCACGCGGATCCGAATGGGTTAAAGGCGTCGAATTGGCAGCTATTTAAAACCATGGCAAAAAAGCATGGCCCGAAGCTGATACCGTGGGTGACGCCGATCCTAGCGGCGGGTGCCATAGCGTTGGGCGTGCCGGGTGTGGTCATCGGCGCGGTAGCGGCGACTGCAGGGCTCATTTACTCAGGCTACCGAGGTTATAAAGCTATTCAGCGATTCAGACGCGGTGACGGTTCAGGTGACGCGACCCGGCGTAGCCAGGAAGCTGTCATTGCGACGGCGTCCCCCAAGCAACTGAGTTTCTTGGGCAAAGTCGGCAGGGCATTGCGCTGGGGAGGGGCGGCTGCCGCGGTGACGGGGGGCATTGCCGCGTTGGCCGGCGCCGCGCCGCTGGTTGTCGCGGGCGTGGGTATTGCCGCGGCCATTGGCGGTGCGGTATTTGCTGTGTCGGCCGCCTCACGGCTTGCACGCAGACATGCGGCGCATCAGGCGCAACAGATCCAACGAGAGGGTGGGGGGATCCTAAGTTACGGCGCTCGTTCTGCGGCTACCACGTTTGTGTCAGCCGAGATGCATGGCGCCTCGCATACTGGGGCCGCGGTGGCCATGGCCGGTACTGCGCCGATTTCAGTTTTAGGGTGGGCGGAACAAAATGCTGAAGCGAGCGTAGCCGGTGCCCATGCGGGCGGCGTGGCTGTGGGTGAATATGAAAGTATTTCACGTGCCGTGGGCATCGAGACGGCCCCCGATATACCGGCGCTCGTTGGGACGGCACTGGGCGGTGGTGCAATGGGCTATCTACACGGCCAGATCGAGGGGGCCACGGAAGTGGGTCAGGCGGCGGGAGCGATGGCACGCCAAACGCAGGCTCGGCTTTGGCTGGGATTCGACGCCGTCAATGCGTATACCCGGAGTTTGGGCGAATCCATATTCGACACCGGTGCTTCGTTGGTCCGGGATGTCGCCCATTCTATGGGGCTGACTGGTGGGCGCTCATGGGGGGGACGGGCTGCTCAATTCGGGTGGCGCGTGGCAGGCTGGTTGCTGGGGAATCGGATCAGGGCGACGGCAGGGTATGCCATTGGAGGCGCCGTTTTAGGTGCAGTGGGAATCGGTGCACTTCCAGCGAGCACCGGTGCGATAACATTTGCCACTGCAGCGGGCGGGGCCGCTTACGGAGGGTATCACGCCCTACCTGAGGGCGGGCTGGTCTCAGGTATGCGACGCATGGCCACTGGAATGATCAATAGGGTGACGACCCAGTGGCTGACGTTTCCTAACCTTGGAACCAGTTCAACAGCTTAAAGTTGGTTTGTTGTGGGACGCATGCCTACCCGTTATTGTAAGTGGGTGACTGTGTCCGGTGATTCACGGGGTTGCTCCACCAAATCGATGGCAGCGATCATCCGTGGTTTGATGAGTGCGTGCCGCTGGTGTATGGATGATGCGACGAAGCATTTTGCGGGCGGTCACCGCTCAATCTTGCACGAATCAAACAATTATCTTGTCATGGATTGCGTCCGCAAGTTCGTGGTTGCGGACGCAATCGTGAGCCTCCTTACCCGCTCACGCCAGGTGCGCTGGAATTCGCGCTGACATATAGACTACCTAACCGCTGGGCTAAAATCTGCCCAATTTCAGCGGCCGGTCCCGCTCCCCCCATGTCTCTATGTTTGCAATGTATATTGCATATTTCAATATTTTTAAGAATATAAGGTTTCCACAGATCAGGAGAGGCTAGCGGAATGGATTCATCATCCGCTATCGTTGCATAAAAAAACAGTGCATCGCCACCATAGACAGGAATTGAAGCTTCTTTTAAAAGACGGTGGTTATTTTTGATAACATCATGAGTTTTTCCCCATAAATACTCTCCCACATTTGGAATGCTATCATTCCCATACCTGGACAGTAGATCGATATAAAATTCCTTTTGAATTTTCTCTGGATCATCAACCCGCTGAGCATAATCTGGATAGCTATCCAGTAAAGCCAGTAACGCCACGCTTTCCCCTTGTTGTTCTAGCTGCGCTGCCATACTCTGCACTACATTGCCGCCGAAAGACCATCCTAGCAGATGGTAGGGTCCGTTAGGCTGAATGCGGCGAATTTGCTCGATGTAATCCGACGCCATTTCATCAATTGTTTCCGCAAGTGGTGACGCGCCATTGAGCCCTCGGGCTTGCAAGCCATAAATGGGTTGATCAGTATCTAAGTAATTTATCAAATTCCTATAGAGCCAACTCAACCCACTGACAGGGTGAACGCAAAAAAGAGGTGGCCGGGTGCCATTGGGTTGAATAGGAAGCACAACAGCGAAGGCGTCATCGCGAATACCTGTTCGTTGAAGTAAGCGCTGTACCAGTCCTGCGATGGTGGGAGTTTCAAACAGCGAAAGAATAGTAATCTCGATACCCAATGCAATGCGGATGCGTTCAATCATCCGAATAGCAAGCAGTGAATGCCCCCCAAGCGCGAAGAAGCTGTCCTGACGCCCTATTCGCTCTACGCCCAGCAACTCGCCCCAGATCTCAGCAAGCGTAGTTTCGAGTTGACCCTGCGGCGCTTCATATTTCTGAAGCGCAAGTGCACCCGTGTCAGGTACCGGTAACGCGCGGCGATCCAGCTTGCCGCTCGGCGTGAGCGGAAACGCATTAAGCTGTACGAATGCACTGGGCACCATGTATTCAGGTAGGCTAGCTGCTAGATGCATGCGGAGCGTGTTGGCCAGTTGTTCGTCTGCATCCGCTATCACATAGGCTACTAAGCGTTTATCCTGATCTTCGCCTGTTGCCAGTACCACCGCATCACGCACCTGCGCATGCCGAGCCAGGCATGCCTCGATCTCACCCAATTCAATTCGAAAGCCACGAATTTTGACTTGATGGTCGTTACGGCCCAGGAATGCCAAGTTGCCGTCGGGCAAGTAGCGTGCCAAGTCCCCCGTCTTGTACATGCGCGCATCGGGTTGATCCGAGAAGGGATCGTGTACAAAGCGTTCGGCAGTGAGCTGTGGACGGTTCAGATAACCGCGTGCCACTCCTGCTCCGCCGATATACAATTCGCCCACTGCGCCTAGTGGCACTGGCTGGCCACGAGCGTCGAGCAGGTAAATTCGCGTATTCGCGATCGGTCGGCCAATCGGAACATTTTTTTCTGTCCATGCTACTGGGCAGGTCCAGACCGTTGTGCCAATAGAGGTTTCGGTGGGGCCGTACAAATTATGCAGTTGCACGTGAGGAAGCAGGGCTTGGCAAATTTGAATATCTGCACTGGATAACGCTTCTCCACTGCAAATTAGCTGCTTTAAAGACGTACAGTGTTGAATACTTCCACTGTTGAGAAAAATACGAAGCATGGACGGCACAAAGTGAACGGTAGTGACACGCTGCCGTATAATTAAGTCCATGAGGGCATAGGGATCTTTGTGCGCGTCTGGTGCCGCTACCACAAGGGTAGCGCCGTTCATTAAAGTCCAAAAAATTTCCCAGAGAGAAACGTCAAAACTAAAAGGTGTTTTTTGCAAGACGCGATCAGTAGGCGTTAAGCTATACGCCAGTTGAGGGCTCTTCAGTGCTTGATGTTTTGTAGATGGTTCGGTTTCAAACAGGCGCACAATTTGTGCATGCTCGATCATTACACCTTTTGGTGCACCGGTCGAGCCGGATGTATAAATCACGTAAGCGAGATGATTAGAGGTAAGTTTGGGGACATTGGGGTTGATGCTGGAGGATTCTGGCAATACAGCCGGGTCGAGCACGGTCAGCGAATGGAGCATTGTTTCGCCCAATGCGGCACGGCCAGCCGCATCGGCTAGCAGAATGGCTGGTGCTGCATCTTTGAGGCAATAGACGAGGCGCTCAGATGGATGCCCTGGGTCAAGCGGTACATAAGCACCACCCGCCTTTAAGATCGCGAGCAACCCCACCACCATTGCAAGACTGCGTTCTACACAAATTGCAACACGTACGTCCGGTTGAACGCCCAGTTCGATCAAACGATGTGCAAGGCGGTTGGCCTGAGCATTCAATTGTGCATAGCTGAGTGTTTGGTCTTCGCATACCAGTGCGGTGGCCTGCGGCGTGCATTCAGCCTGGGCTTCGAACAACTGGTGGATACACAGGTGCTTTGGATACGGCTTTGTAGTTGCATTCCACGTTTTGAGCAAATGCTCTCGTTCCTCGCTGGATAATATTTCCAATTGCCAAACTGGCATATCGGGCGTGTACTCGAGCCCTTCGACTAAGCTCTCCAGGGCTTGTTGCATATAACCGCATACACGGGCAGGGTCGAACGGCTGTGCAATTTGAGCTGTCAATCCCAGTGCAGTGCCAAAATCGTCCACTGACAGTATAAGAGGGTAATTGGTACGCTCCTCAAAACTTAGGAATTCAATGCCGGGAGACGTTTCGCTCCCAACCGTCTGTATTGCATTGTGTCGGTAGTTCAACAGCGCACTAAAAAGTGGTGTACCCGCTAGTACGCTACTGCAGCGTTGTGCAAGCGTCAGCGACGCATGCTCATGCTCGAGCAGCGCAGCCAGCCGCGCTTGCGTGTTTCGCACACTATCTGCAACGTTGTCACTGTCCAAATCCACACGCAACGGCAATGTATTGACAAATAGCCCCATTGCACTGTCTGCGCCGTCGCCTGCGTGCATCCGTCCAAACAACACCGTACCAAATACCACACGTTGCTGGCCGCTTGCACGAGCGAGCACCTGCGCCCAGGCCAGATGACACAAACTGGCCAAACTTACGTCTAACCGTTTGGCTTGGGCACGTAGCCGATCATTTAAAGCTTGCGGTAGCCTTTGGTGTGCCTCGGTAATTTGTGTGCCGTCGTGATGCACGTCGGCCAGTCCGAACGGTAGCGTCGGTTCTTCCACGTCGGCAAGCATCTCGGTAAAGAAACGCTCGTGCTCGACTTGCGATACGCCTAAGTACGCTTGCGCAACCAAGTTACGAAACGGCTGTGCGGGTGGCAGCGTATCACCTCGACCTTCGATAAAAGCCTTGACTTCCGCATGCATGACTTCTAGCGTCGAGTGATCGTGAACTAGATGATGCAATAGTTGAACTAGTAGCCAACGACCGTCATTGTTCTGCGTAATCACAAACCGCAACAACGGAGCTTGAGTCAAATCGAGGCAGTGCTGTCGGGGATCGAACCGTTGGGCCAATTGTTCGGTGACCTGCCCCTCGTCCGGATCGAGAGCGAGTTCGGTGATTGACAGCGGGGCGTGACGCCAAACGACCTGCACAGGAGTAGATAGACCCTCCCAGAAAAACGCAGTACGAAGAATATCGTGTCGATTGACAACTTGTTGGACCGCATTCAAGTAACGGTCGAGCATCGCCCTGTCATCAAACGCCATTTGGGCGATCAGCAAATACGGATCACCATCGGTCGACAGCAGATGGTGAAATAAAATACCATCCTGCATCGGCGACAACGCATAAATGTCTTGAATATTTGCGACGCCACCGGGGACCTGTTCGACAATCCGGTCAATGTCGGCCTGGTTAAGGTTGACCAATGGCAGCAACTGGGGGGTCAGCGTTGCAGTCTCGAGTGTAATGAGATTGGGCGGCACGGCCACTTCACAGTGCTGGCCCAACGATTGGGCCAGCTTGCTGAGTGTGGGCGTGTTGAATAGTGTGCGTACCGATACGGTAAGATCGAGGCGTCTGAGACGTTCAATCATCTGCACGGCAAGCAGTGAATGCCCACCGAGCGCGAAGAAGCTGTCGTGACGGCCCACGCGTTCGACACCGAGCAACTCGGACCAGATTTGAGCCAGCGTGGTCTCGAGCTTGCCCTGTGGCGCCTCATACGCTTGATGCGCGAATGCCTCCGCATCCGGCGCCGGCAGTGCGCGCCGGTCCAACTTGCCGTTCGGTGTCAGCGGCAACGTATTGAGTCGCACGAATGCGCTGGGCACCATGTATTCAGGTAAACTCGCAGAAACATGGGCGCGCAAGGTGCCGGACAGCGCTTCGTCAGCCTCCGCCACCACATACGCCACCAGACGCTTTTTGTTGTCATCACCCAGCGCTAGCACTACCACGTCGCGTACCTGCGCGTGTTGGGCCAAGCAAGCCTCGATCTCGCCCAATTCAATCCGAAAGCCACGAATTTTGACCTGATGGTCGTTGCGACCTAGAAACTCCAAATTTCCATCGGGCAAATAACGCGCTAAATCGCCCGTCTTGTACATGCGGGCATTCGGGGTAGCCGAGAACCGATCAGGCACAAAGCGCTCAGCAGTGAGATCCGGCCGGTTCAGGTAGCCGCGAGAGACACCCGCGCCACCGATATACAATTCGCCGACCGCACCCAGCGGCACCGGCTGACCGTAGGCATCGAGCAAGTAAATGCTCGTGTTCGCAATCGGTCGGCCAATCGGGATGCTCCGACTTGGAGTGACGCTGCGCACTTCATACCAACTCGCATAGGTCACCGTTTCCGTTGGCCCATACACATGTAGCAAGTGCCGCGGCTTTGCCTCCTGCAAAACGCGAGACACACATTGGGGATCTGCCGCTTCTCCTCCGAATAACAGATAATGTAGATCACTAAAAGCATCAGCCTGTTCTTTAGCGATTTGGTTAAAAAGTGCCGTTGTTAAAAAGAGCACGGTCACCCCGCGCTGTTTGAGCTTACGAGCTAAGGCAGACGGAGAAAGTAGGCTTTCTCGATCGATAACCTCGATGCGAGCGCCGTTTAATAAGGGTGCCCAGATTTCGAAAGTCGCTGCATCGAATGCCATGTTCGACGCGAATGCAAAGACCGCTTCCGGCTCAACCTGTATGTAATCGGTTTCTTGGACCAACCGGACCACGCCTTGATGATGCGCCATCACCCCTTTAGGCGTACCAGTCGAACCGGACGTATAGACTACATACGCTAGATGACTTGAACTCAGGCCTGGTACCTGCGGATTCGTGTCAGGCTGACTCAATAATGTGTTCGGATCCAGCACTGTACGGTTGGCCAGTGCCGCATCACCCAGCGCGGCGCGCCCCGATGTATCGGCCAGCACGATCTGCGGTACCGCATCTTGCAGGATGTGCGCGAGCCGCTCCCTAGGATACGCCGGATCCAGCGGCACATAGGCGCCCCCAGCCTTCAAGATCGCCAGCAATCCCACTACCATCGCAGGACTCCGCTCCACGCAAATCGCCACCCGCGCATCGGGCTTCACGCCCAACTCGATTAGCTGATGTGCCAAGCGATTTGCCCGAGCATTAAGTTCAATATAGCTGAGCTTTTGGCCTTCATGCACGAGTGCCGTAGCCTCGGGTAGGCGAGCTACCTGCGCCTCGAACAATTGATGGACACACGAATGCGCTGGGTAATCCCGTTGTGTTGCGTTCCATGTATTGAGTAGTAGTTCTCGCTCGGCTGATGGCAGCAGGTTTAATGTTTTAGCTGGCTTGTCAGCATGATCGGCATTCAGTGACGCATGGCCCAACTCGCGTATATGCTCGCTAATGCGCTGGACCTGAACAGCATCCAAACGGTTGGCATCATATACCCAGCGAAATGCTCCAAGTGAATTAATTTGAAGCGTTATCAGCGTACCAACTGCGTCTGTGCTAGAAACCAGATAAGACTGCGTTTCATTAGGTAATACCGACACGGCCACTGGCCAAGGATGTTTTGCACGCAAGGCGGGCAAATCACGAAGTACTGGTGAACGGGAGGCTAAGTCGCGCACAAATGTGCGATGTTTCTCAAGGCGAGCGTACTCTGCCTGAATGTTGGCCAAATTCCTTGCAAAAGGTTCATCCAACTCTGCCCCGATGTCCATGGGCACCACTGACGCCAAGCAGGCGAGGGCATTTAACGAGTTGTGGGCTTCATTGACGTGCCAGCCAATCTGAAATTGCGTTTGCGCCGTCAGACGGGCCAGATAGATCGCAAATACAGTAAGTAGCGCTGTCGCTGTCTGATTTGATGCATCTTTCTCTTGCAAGGGCGGGCACCATGCGCTCGCTACCCATTCAGGTTCGGTGCTATGCTCACGTTGTCCAAAAGGCAACTGTAAAGGCTGTAGGCATGTCAAGCGTTGTTGCCAGAAAGCTTCGTGGGGGGCTAGCCTTTCATGAATCTCAGTGATCGAATCGGCTTGTTCTTGGGTCAGCTCGGGTAGTCTATCGCCTTGACTAATGCCTGACTGTATTGCTAAAGCCTGGGCGGGCAAAGGCTCGCCCTCAAGGGTGGAAAAGCCGCTAACCAACACATCTTCGCTACCCGTCGAAATTTGCCAGGCGTGAGGCTTGATGCTGATCACCGTACCAGCTACAGCGCTGGAACGCTGGTCTAGTCTCGTAATACGCGCCACCTGTACCGTACCTTGTTGAAGCAACAACTTCGGACAGCCCAACGGATTGAGATAAAGCTCACCAAACGTCAACGCACGCACCAATGCAGATAAATCCCGAGCTGAACTTGTCCAGCGTAAATAGGCACCAGCCGGAGGACGACGGTGTTTGGCATAAAAGCTGCGTTGGGTTGGGTCTTGCGAGCGTACGGCTAATGAGCATTGACTCAAACCAGACAGCAGCTCATTAAAACCTTCTTGTGCTGCCTGATAACATTTTAAATTTAATGTCAGTGTGGTCTCGTCTGCATCGATTGCAACAGGACGTTGGACTGCAATATGCCCGGCATCCACCGCAGCGGTAAGATAGTGCCAGGTAATCGCGTAATGAGACTCATGAGCCAGCAACGCCCAGGAAGTGGCGTGAGTGCCTGCGTAACGGGGCAATGGTGCGTCGTGGTAATTGAACGCACCCTTGCGGATGTTCTCAATCAGTGACGCTGGCAGGATGAGCGGATTGACGACTGAGAATAACCAATCTACCGGATGCTGTTTGATGTTGTTATTTAACGCATCGACCGTATCGACACAAAGAATTCCTTCATGAGCTGCCCATGTCCTTAGCACTGCGTCAGTTGCCAATACCACTTGGACGACATACCCTGAGGCAACAAGTTGCTGCGCACAGTGTACAGCCAATGTGGTGCCGCCCACAATTACGCACCGGTGCGATGGAGCCGAATGCTCTTTATTCTGTAGTGCAGGGCTTTGTGCTCCGAGTGAAGAAGAATGCACTACTTTAGTTGGGCCAGAAGTTTCAAGCTTAGCAATTTGATTATTCATATTAATTTGCACTCGTTCAATATAAGGAAATGGCTTTACCACTTAGTATCCAGTTTGCGCGCCGCTATTGTGGCGCACGCGCACGCGCATCCGAGGCGAATGCCTAGCGCCTAGCACATTGAAAATCCAACCAGCTCGGTATGAGTGCCATTCGAGACTGGCAGGCATATCATATGCTAAGCGCGGCACTGTCTGCGCAGATATAAAAATCGCTTCACATCGTCGTTTAATTTACTGAGGCTAACATTGATTGCGTTAATTGAATCCGGCGTTATTGCGATTTATTGAATGATTGTTTAATTTTATGCTTTGCTGTTGGTCGGTCCTTTTAAAATATGAAAATATTGCTTGCTTATCGAATCATTTGCATTCGATAAGACATCGAGCTTTTGGTAGGGTGCTGCAATGTTTCAGATTACGATTGAAATGAGGGAGATTTTAACGATGTTCCCGCTCATGAAAGCCATTATCCGGATGTATATCGAACTAAAGCACCATTGCGTCCCAGTTTGCAGAATGGTTCGAGACAAGAGAGATAGGAAAAACGGATGTACCGCGTAAGGACAACGTGGCTTGGACTAAATCAGAGTACTTCGTCATTGCGTTCACTCCAGACATCGCCTGTATGAAACGGCAGTCGCGGCTGCCGACGAATCACCCCATTCTTCTGATAATCCACGCCGCGTACGAGAATGAAGTCCCGTTCCCAAGTGCATAGCTTCCCAATGAGGTGAAGTCACTATAGAACTAAATTGGGAACCATCCAAGCAATTTTTCTTTTCAAAAAACGCCAGAATCAGTATAGGAAAGCACGTAAGCAGCGTGTGCCGATAACTGGAGATGGCAGTGGAGAACAAATGATGTAATAATTATGTTGTTTGCATCTGTAAAATTTATCCATCTGAAAAAATGAATTTTTAAGTGCATCTGCGACGCTTGGCTTGCGGGTTCCATCGGAAACACCAGATGGGTTGGTGTCAACGTCGGACGTAATGGGGTTTTCCCACTTCCTGGCTAGTGAAGATGACGGTCAAGCACGATATCTCATCACTCGGGCACCGGTGTGGATTTTCCCTTCAATGCCTGTTGCCCACTCCCCGCATGGATGTTTTTGGAAGGGGACGGTCGGGCTCAAACGATGCTTCGTTTGCTCAAGAGCCACGGTGATGAGCCATGCACAGCGACACCGCAGCCGCACATCATGGGCATCGTGACGGGCCATTCAAACGCGGCCCTTGCTACGCTACCTTATTGGCCGATCTCCAGAAACGCCGGCTACTGGATCGGCTGCCGCAGCGCGGTGCAACGATGGCGGCGAACTGGCTAAGTCGTCATTGTGCAGTTCGGTTTGTGTCGCGCGGTCGCGCTGGCGCCTATGCTGAAGGCATTTCGCACGGTGATTCACATGGCCATGCTAAATTGTGTGTCGAACCGATGCTAGCCCACGGCACAAACTTCACACAAAGTGTAAAACAGCCACGCTCAGCGTGCTGCTGACAGCATGTCTTCCGGCGTTCGCAAGCATTCGTTTCATAAGCGCTCATGTCTGTGATGCCGTGCTCTTCACGCGTATGCAAGGATTTGGAGCGCGCCGGCGGTGTCTTGCCCTATCGTCGCGGGCCGAACGGGCATGAATGGGCGGCAGAGCGAGCCGCTGAGGCCGACGCGCCTGACAGCGTCATTGCATGTCGCCCAGTAGATGGCTGCCTGAGCCCGATAATCAAAGCTTTCCCGAGGCGTCGGGCGCTGGCGGCCGCCGGATTGTCGTGCGCGTCAGCGCAATCGTCACCGAACCTTAACAATCATCAGCCTTCTCTGTAAGCCGTAAGCTGTGCGTTCAATGCACCGCGCTCCATACTATTCGATGCGGCATCGGTGAAAGTCGGGGAATCGTCCCGCACACCGGCGCCGGTGATCTCGTGGCAGGCGCCCATTCGGCTAGCCGGCGACGGTGCCGCGCGGAACCCGCTATCATCCGCGCGTCGGTCTTATCAACAGGAAGGACAGCGTGGACAAACTCACCAGCATTCGGGTGTTTCGTGAAGTCGCCGAAGCGGGCAGCTTCGTGAAGGCGGCCGAGCGCTTGAGTATCTCGACTGCGATGACGAGCAAGCATATCGCCAGCCTCGAGCGTGAACTCCATGTCCGGTTGCTGAACCGCACCACGCGTCAGATGAGCCTGACTGAGGCAGGCAGCGTGTATTACGAACAATGCTGCGAGGCACTGGACATGCTGCAGGCCGCCGAGGCGGCGCTCGGCGCACAGAGCAGTCAGCCGCAGGGTGTGCTGAAAGTCTCGGCGCCAGGCTGGTTCGCGACGCGGCGATTCGCAGACTTGGTCGCGGCTTACCAGCACAGGTTTCCCCACGTGTTGATTGACCTGCGGCTAGAAAATCGCTTTGTCGACCTGGCGCAGGAAGGCTATGACATGGCGCTGCGCGCCACCTCTGAGCCGTCGCCGTCGCTGATCGTGCGGCCATTGTGCGCAGTGCCGTTTATGCTAGTGGGCGCACCCGATTACCTGGCCCGGCATCGCATGCCGCGCGAGCCGCTCGACATCGAGGCGCATCGGATTGTGCTGCCAACCTATACAAACCTGGACAGGGTTGAGCTGTTAGGGCCGCGTGGACGGTTCACAGTCAGGAATCGCGCGGTGCTCAAGACCAACGACACGTTGATGGCGCTGCAATGTGTTAAGGCGGGGCTGGGTTTGGCGTACTTGCCGGAGTGGATTGTCGCGACTGAGGTGCGGGACGGCGCACTGCTCAAGCTGCTGCCAGACTATGTGTTGTTCTCGCCGCGCGTGTACGTCGTCTACACGAGCCGCAAGTACATGACGCCAAAGGTGCGTACTTTCATCGATTTTTTGTCCGAGGCACTGGGCTCGGACGGGGCCATGCCCGCGGCGGACGTCGCTCGATAGCCCACTGCGGCAGGTAGCTGGACCGACCATGCGCGTAAGGTGCCGTGCAGCTTGCGACATTTCGCTCAATATTGCACTGCGCAAAAAGAAGTAATATTGATGAATCTTTAAGGGGGCGATGACGACTGCTACCCTGACACGATGACTCATTGCCGCATTCCGCATATTGAGCCAATATAATCATGTAAATAAAGGTGGTGACGTAAGCATCAGTCCGGAGTTCCGACGTCGCGCCAACGTCCTCCCCAAAGCGGAAGATAAGCGGGATGGATGATCGGATCCTTGAACAGGGGAATGGAATGGGTGAAGAATCGAGTCACGGTGGGCGACCGTCGTCGCCGGGCGCGCGTGGCGAGCGGCCGGATGTCGACCAGCTGGATGCCGCGCTCAACCACGTGGACACACAGCTTTCGTCAGGCCATATCGCAGCCGGCGCAGCCAAGGGTATCCTGTACAGCTTAATCGAGACGCTGGGGGCGCTGGTCGGTGATCCGGACCTGCCGGATCACGCGCGCTCAGGCTACGAGGGGTTGCTGGAAACGGCGCGGGCGTTGCGCGCGCGGCTTGGCAAGTAGCGCTGTGGCCGCGTGGCTCGCGGCCAGCACCGCCTATCACTCATAACAGGAGCCAGCCGGTGCCAGCCGTCACGCGTCTGCACGCGCACACGGCCAGGGACGGAGGTGAGCGACTGCGCTACGACCAATAGCCTGCATGCTTTCAAGTCCTCTTAAAAACGCACCATCCGTTCGTATACTGCGCATCCCCCCACCTCGGGGCCGCGCTAACTTCGCTATTCCGTGGGTCCGACGATGAGCAGCCTGTATGACATGGAATCTCCGTATTAGACAGGGCGATGTCACCCGGGCGCCTTCGGACAGGATACGCGGCATTGCGCAGCGACCCTGACGATCTCGATTTTAAGACAGGTTTAAGCGGCCGCTCCTATGCTGGCAGGCATCGTAGCAGTCATTCCGACGAGGAGCGCAATCGATGAAAACCAAAATCCTGTCGCGTAGCGCCGTTGCCGTCGCGGTGGCGGCCGCATTATCGGCCGGGTACTTCGCTGGGCACAAGGACATTGAGCCTGTGCAGTCGGCCCATGCCGCTCCGATGATGCCGGCCGAGGCCGCCGCGAAGACCGGCGTACCCGATTTCTCCGGGTTGGTTGAAACGTACGGCCCGGCAGTCGTCAACATCAGCGCAAAGCATATCGTGCGGCAAGCCGCACAGCGCGGGCTGCCGTTGCCACTCGACCCGAGCGATCCGTTCTTCCAATTCTTCCGCCGCTTCTACGGGTTCGGCGGCAACCTTGGCCCACAGCAGGAGGTGCCGAGCAGCAGCTTGGGTTCGGGCTTCATCATCAGCAAGGACGGATATATCCTGACGAATGCGCACGTGGTCGACGGCGCGAACGTGGTGACCGTGCGCCTGACCGACAAGCGCGAGTTCCGCGCGAAGGTGGTGGGCAGCGATAAGCAGTCCGATGTGGCGGTGCTCAAGATTGACGCGGGCAATCTGCCGGTGGTGAAGATCGGCGATCCCAAGCAAAGCAAGGTCGGTCAGTGGGTTGTCGCGATCGGCTCGCCGTATGGTTTTGACAACACCGTGACGTCGGGCATCATCAGCGCGAAGTCGCGTGCGCTGCCAGACGAAAACTATACGCAGTTTATCCAAACCGATGTACCGGTGAATCCTGGCAATTCAGGTGGGCCGTTGTTCAATCTGCAGGGTGATGTAATCGGGATCAACTCGATGATTTACTCTCAGACCGGCGGTTTCCAGGGCCTGTCATTCGCGATCCCGATTGATGAGGCGATTCGTGTGAAGGATCAGCTAGTGAAGACCGGCCACGTCAGTCGTGGACGGTTGGGTGTGTCGGTGCAGAGCGTGAACCAGGCGCTGGCAAACTCGTTTGGCTTAAAGCAGCCGCAGGGGGCGCTGATCAGTTCGGTCGAGCCCGGTGGACCGGCCGCGAAGGCCGGGTTGAAGGCAGGCGACGTGATCTTGCAGGTCAATGGCGCGCCGGTGCTAAGCTCGTCGGAGCTGCCCGCGCAGATCGCAGCGATGCAACCGGGCACGACTGCAAAACTGCAGGTGTGGCGTGACAGGAGCACGAAGGACGTGAATGTGACACTGGGCGCGTTCGCAAACGGCAAGATCGAGTCCAACGATGCGCAAGGCGCGACGCAGGGCCGGCTTGGTGTCGCGGTGCGCGTATTGACGCCGCAGGAGCAACGCGCGGTGCAAGCCCACGGCCTGCTGGTGCAGGATGTCGCGGGCCCGGCAGCGGCTGCCGGCGTGCAGCCTGGTGATGTCATTCTGGCGGTGAACGGTCGGCCGGTTACGACGCCCGCCCAGCTCGCATCAAGTCTTTCGCGGGCCGGTAGTAGCGTTGCGTTGCTGGTGCAGCGTGACAACGCACAAATCTTTATACCGGTTGACCTCGGCTGAACCATCATGCACGCTGGCTGCAGGGTCGGCGTGGTGCGAATGGGAAATGCAACCGCCTGGGCCGTGCTCGTCGCCGTCGATGCGCCGCGCACGGCGGAGCCTGGGACCGCAACGTGAGCACGCGCAATCATTGGCACGCCGTAAAACGACGGCGCGCCAATGATTGTCCGGTGATCCGAGGCACGGCGGCGAGCTTCGATTGCCTCGCGCAGAACGCGCTTGCCGTGTCCAGTCAGCCTGCTAATGTGGGCGTGATTCTTGGGCATCCGCGCGGGTTGGTGCTGATCGACCGCCCAAATGGATTGCGGTTGCCGACTGGCGATTGCCTGCCGCCGGCATCGAACGTTGCCAGCCTGCGTGGCGTGCTCGATAACGCGCAGCCACGCGCGCCGGTGCGAATCGTGCCGCTTACGGCAATATCCTGGAATGAACTGCGCGACGACGTGGTGGTCTCGATGCTGGAGCGCTATGTGATTGAGCGCAGCGAGGACTGATTTAGCGCCAATTCTAGTACGCCGCAGCCGCCGCACGCGGCTTCGTGGCCGACGACAGTCTCTTGCGCCCAAAGACGAACTGCTACAATGGGCAGACTCCTTTTAAATAATAAGCAACATGGGTTTTGAGCAACTTGCCGCGCTGAAGCAGCAACTCGCTGCACAGGCTAAACAGCAACGTGCTGAGCAGGCGAAGCAGCGTACGGAACGAGGCGGGCCGCAGCATGCCGAACAAGGCAAGCAGCAGGGCAAGCAACAATCCGCGGCCTCTCATGCAAAACTGGCACGAACCGGGCAGGGCGGCCAACAGCGGCCCGTTGCGCAACGCAACAAACCGGTCGATCCGGTGGTGGAAGCGATCTGGCGCTTGCAGAAGCATTTTCCAAAGGCTTTTCCTAAAAAACCCGAACCGAAGCTGCCGCTCAAACTCGGTATTCATATCGATGCAATGCAGCACGCGAAGAAGTTTGGACTGACCGAAGCGCAGATCAAGGATGCGATCGCGACGTGGTGTCAGGGTAATCGCTACTGGGATTGCCTTGTCGAACATGCTGCGCGTGTCGATTTGCAAGGCAATCCTGTCGGTGAGGTTTCGGCGCCGCAGGCAGCACGCGCGCGCTGGCTGGCGTCGCGGCGCTCGCATTCGCATGGCGGTGCCAAACGACAACGCGCCGACGCGAAGAGACAACGCGCCGAGGCGAAGACCGACGCGGCATGCTTGTCAAACGAAGCGCGGATAGCAAAGACGTCGTCGCAGCCGGCGCAGCAGCCATCGGCACATGCAGCGGTGGACGTGCAGCAGATGGAATGCCGTGGCGCTCATTCGGCCGAAGCGCATGGAACGATCCAGGACCAGAAGAAAAATTTGGAGTGAGGCCGGGGATAGGATCCAACTGCTGCGCCAGCGCAACAGCGATGCGCATAATACGTGCACGAGCGTTTGGCGCGGACCACATCACGGAGCCCTGTTGTTTCGTTGCCATGTCCGAACACACCTGCATCGTGATACGCAACGGCGTAGTCAGCATGTTTAGCTTGTAAAGGTAAACATGCAAGGCATGCGTAAGCTTATTGTCAGTATATAGGTATCCATATTATTATATGAATGCCTATATGATTTGCATGGCTAAATTATTTTGTTGAGAATGGCAACAGTAGGTAGTGCGTTAGCCATGAACTTGTTTCGTAGTGGTACGTACTCTTAAAGGCGTTGCTTGGCAAAATATGCTCTGGTTTGTCCACTGGAGAACGCAGCCTCAACGCTGTTCGATTTTTGATGAATCCCTTCAACGTTTTTTCTCACGCTCATTCCTCCCACGCCGCGAATTTTCACCAACCGGACGGTGTAACGCAAACAGGCGCCGACGCCACATCGCATCAAGTACAGCCGCCCGTCCATTCGGCGCCTCGGGCTCTTCAGGGGGCGATCATGACCTGGTCGTCGGACCCGGCAACGAGAACTCTGGCAAATTCCTCCAGCACCAGAAATTTTCACCAACCGGACGGTGTAACGCAAACAGGCGCCGACGCCGCATCGCGTCCAGTACAGCCACGTGTCCATTCGTCACGTCGGGCGCCTCGGGAAGCGATCATGACTTGGTCGTCAGACCCGGCAAGGATGACCCTGGCAAATAGTAGCCAGCTTCGGCGAGGTAGGCGTCAGCAACCCCCTGTAACTGGGCCGGTCGACTTTGCCGAATTGGATGATTCGTTGGATGATGACATTCGGCGTTCATTCGATTCTGAAAACTATACTCGTTCGGATAATACGAATGTATGGACACGGGGGCGAACTCGCAGTGGTTCACCCATGCGAGGTCAATCGAGGCCAACACGACGTGACGAATCGGCTACGGTTGAAGATCGGTCTTTACAGCGTTCATCCATCAATATTTCGTCGCTAAACAACATGTTCCGGCGCCTTCGATCGCCTTCAGCGTCCAACCAGCAACAACCGCTAATAGAGCAGCATGCTGGGACCAGCGTAGTTTCTAGGGCTGCGACAATTCAGCAATATCTTGCTGGTCTTAACGCGGTCGCAGGTTTTGTTGGTGTGGCGAAGGCTCGTTCTGTGTCCGATATGAATTTTAATTTGTCACGAGAGGACGAGTTGATCCTGTCCGATTTAGAAGACCGCTTCGCCTCTTTAGGGGAAGCTTGCCCGGAATTTAAGTATAAACCATCTGAGGACGGACGGTTATCGGGCATTTTGCGTTATTTTTCTCATTGGCTAAATGTAAAGCATAAAGGCAGTTTTGCTGAGTATTTGAGGAGTCAGCCGGTTATAGATCACTCAAATATTTACAACCCTACCACTTCGTTTAATTTATTTAAGAATGATTCTGATTTAAAAATAAATTATAAATATAGAGCTGCGCTTGATAGGGCTATCAAAAAATTTAAATATTTGCTTGAGTGGGAGAGGGAGAGGCAGTTGTCGCAAATGACGGGCTTTGATGATTTAAGTTTGTTAAACACTGCGGTGCCTAACCTGGCTAGTGATGCACATCATATCATTAATCTCCGATTGCAACTGTCGTCGCCTAAAGAAAAAGATGCTGATATCCTTAATGAATTTCGGGAATCGCCGGTATATCAATGTACATTAAAAAAAATAAAGGATTTTGTTGAAAAAGAATTTGGTTTCGATGAATCGTTGAGTGTTATAAGGTTAGAGGCTGATAGAGAGTTTAACAATGCGCTGGAGAAAATTTTTAAGGCTGATAAAAATATATCAAAAAATTTCAAAGACGATTTTAAGCGATCGATTAATGCTTTGCGTGGAAAGGAAAGGGCTCTTTTGATGGGGAATTACGATAATTTATTATATCCGCGAGACAAAAAAGCTTCCGATAATATTTATAATTATTGTAAGAATAATGGAATTGGCCTTGGGGATAGTAATGTCAATATCAAGTCATTAAAAGTTTTTTCTTATTGGCTGGATGCTAAGGGTTATGGTATCGACTTAGCAGATATTGTAACCGGAATCTATTGCAGAGAATTAGTCGATAAGTCGATAAATGAATATGTTTTGGATGAAGGGGTTGAGCTAAGATTTAGAAGTGTTATAAAAAATTTTGTTGGGAAGCTTAGAGATATAGAAAATATAAGCAATATATTAAACGGTGATGCTGGTGTGCATAGCAGCGTTAACGCTTAATGTTGGCTGATTGCGCGGTGCATGACATGCAGAGGTTCGCTTAACTCCAGCTAATTGCAGTTGACTCATATTAAGAGCTGATGAAGTCGATGACCGCATTTATGTGCATGCTTGGCACCGGTGACGGTTGTCGACTAATAGTGTAAGCTAATGCTTGTTGGCAGTGTAATCAAGCAAAAAGGCGCGGGTCTGCTGAGTAAGGTCGTTACGCTCGACAAAAGCCATGATTTCAATTTCGATATTCTTTTTTTTCACGGGGGATGATTCCCATGTGAAAGAATATTTTTTCATTGCTTCAAGCACGTCCACGACGTCCATTTCATCGCCGCCGTCGAGTAAGCGTAGTGCACGTTGCCATACTTGTTTGAATAATAAGGTGTTTTCTAGCCTCAATGTGCCCCATAGCAACCCAAACGCCACCGCTGCACGCTGCGAAGGCTCCACGCGTTGAATGGCGGTTTCGAGCAACGAAAATTCATACGCATGTAAATCGGACGGGAGCAGCATTAGTGCGTATGGCAGATAGCGCAACGCGCTGCCCAACTGGTGATTCGGTAATGACAATGTCATGAGACGTATATTGGTAAAGTACTCCGGCCTTTGAGCTTCCGGAATAGCCCACATTGCCTCGGCCAATGCGCCAATCGGTGCACCTTGGTGCGACTGCGGTAGGCGCTGCACCCATTGTTGAAGTATTTCATAATATTCGATAAATTTTGCCTTATCGACATAGTAAGACAGCCTGGCCAGGAGCGCCGCGAGTTTTGTAATCAAATCGGCTTGCCCAGCTACGCTTAAATTGGGAAGTCGGTTTAGGAAAACCCGATATTCGCTTTCAAACCGTGAACGGTCGATTGACAGGTATTCTAGCAGCGATGCCAGCTCGGCCCAGGTATTGTCCTGCTCTCTGCCTCGTCGTTCGGCAATTGCATACGCAAAATTATACATTTTGCGTCGCTGTGGGGCTGGACAATCGCTTATCAGCTCGATCATCTCTTTTTGTATCTGCAAGCGTTGCTTTTTGGGCATGCGGTCTGCAGCCTCAAAAATAAGTGAGAATGCCGTCGGCTGTTGCGCATCGGGCAAGTCTAATATTAGCTCCCCTAGCATGCTGAGTGGCTCAGCGCGCAACGCAGGGTTTGCGCGAATGCGTTCAATCTCGGCTAACACTTGAAGCACTGATGCTAAATCAAAATTACTATCTCTTAGGTGCAAGGCGCGTGCATAGCAAAGATAGCGTAGCCGCTGTTCTCGCAGCACGTGGTAGGTGCGCCTGTCCACGGTCGCTAGATCGCTGATAGAACCAAAGGGTACGTAGCCGGCCACCCGCTGGATGATTTCGGGCGGCAGATCTCGGTAGGTTGTCGGACGGTTTTTACGAACTACTGTCAAGTCATTTGCTGGTGCTTTGGCTTGATTTTCTGTTGCACAGATCATCGGCTCTTTCACCGTACATGCGCTCGCGGGCACCACCTGACGTAATGAGCCAGGCGGCACGGCTGCAGCAGCATGATGGTTTTGCTGGCTCTGCATTGCGCACATAGCCACCTGTGCGCTGGTAGATGCAAGGTTCGGATCAAAATCCATGGGTGCTTTTGTTAAGTCGATGGTTGAATAGGCATGCGGATAGCGTCATGGGTACAGACACTTGTCGTTGCACTGCGAATGCGTCGCGGCGCCTGGGCGTTCATTGCACTAGCCGTGCGATTTGCCACAATGGGCAAAATTAAAAGCGCCGAGGTGCACAGTGAAGGCTAGTGGAAAAACGTTGCCAAGTACATAGGTTAAGCAGTATCCAGTAATTGTTAGTCTGATTAATTACGACTAATGTGTTTCTAAACAGCATCATGGCGGGTTAATCTAAGGCTGACGCGCTGGCGTGAGACATTCACCGCGCACGCCGCGATACATGAGAGCGTGCGGTAAGTACCGGTATGGCGCGCGGGCTGCGCATGGCGTGTAGACTATTGGCAAGAGACGGGGCGTTTGGCCCGAACGCCGTCCGCGTTGCGTTTGGTAATACAATTGATGCCCTGTGGGCGCGACGCCCTTCTGCAAGCGTTTTATCCGACATTTCCGCACATCAGCTATGGCAACTATCCTGCAACAACTTCCGCGCGGCCAAAAGGTCGGCATCGCGTTCTCCGGCGGCCTGGACACCAGCGCAGCGCTGCACTGGATGCGCATCAAGGGCGCGATCCCGTATGCGTACACGGCCAACCTGGGCCAGCCCGACGAGACCGACTACGATGACATCCCGCGTCGTGCGAAGCAGTATGGAGCAGAAAACGCAAGGCTGATTGATTGCCGCGCACAGCTCGTTGCAGAGGGCTTTGCCGCGCTTCAGTGCGGCGCGTTCCACATCAGTACCGCCGGTGCCACCTACTTCAACACGACGCCGTTGGGCCGCGCAGTGACCGGCACGATGCTGGTGGCGGCAATGAAGGAGGATGGTGTCAACATTTGGGGCGACGGCAGTACGTTCAAAGGTAACGACATCGAGCGCTTCTACCGTTATGGGCTGCTCGTCAATCCGGGCCTGCGCATCTACAAGCCATGGCTGGACCAGGCGTTCATCGACGAGCTTGGCGGCCGGGCCGAGATGTCTGAGTTCATGCGCCAGGCAGGCTTTGATTACCGGATGTCAGCTGACAAAGCGTATTCGACCGATTCGAACATTCTCGGCGCCACACATGAGGCCAAGGATCTGGAGCAGTTGGACAGCAGCGTGCGGATCGTCGCGCCGATCATGGGCGTCGCGTCGTGGCGCGACGACGTGCAGATTGCCCGCGAGGACGTGACCGTGCGGTTCGAGCAGGGGCTTCCGGTGGCAATCAACGGCGTCGAATTTGATAGCGGCGTCGAGCTGCTGCTCGAGGCGAACCGCATTGGCGGACGGCATGGACTGGGCGTGAGCGACCAGATCGAGAACCGGATCATCGAGGCGAAGAGCCGCGGCATCTATGAAGCGCCGGGACTGGCGTTGCTGTATATCGCCTACGAGCGCCTGGTCACGGGTATTCACAACGAGGACACGATCGACCAGTATCGTGACAACGGTCGCCGTCTTGGACGACTGTTGTACCAGGGCCGCTGGTTCGATCCGCAGGCGATTATGCTGCGCGAGGCGTCGCAACGCTGGGTTGCGCGTGCGATCACCGGCGAGGTGACGATCGAGTTGCGTCGCGGCAACGATTATTCAATCGTCAACACCCAATCGCCGCATCTGACCTACCAGCCCGAGCGGCTGACAATGGAAAAAGGTGAGTCGACGTTCTCGCCGTTGGACCGCATCGGCCAGTTGACGATGCGCAATCTCGATATCGCCGATACCCGCGACAAGCTGCAGATCTACGCGGAGACCGGCGTGCTCGGTGCCAAAGGCGAGATCTCGCTGCCGCAACTGGAGCAAGGCGAAGGCCGGCACGGCGACGACGCGGGCCAGTAACGTCCCGCTGCGCCGTATCGCCAAGCAAGCAGCATGACCGTACTCTAACTTTCAGGGATGAGGCAGCATGGCTACGTCGAGCTATACGGACACCCAACTTCTCATTGATGGCCAATGGTGCGATGCGGCGAGTGGCACGACGCTCGACGTGGTCAATCCGGCGACCGGTCAAGTCATTGGCCGCGTCGCGCACGCCGGCATCGTGGATCTGGACCGTGCGCTGGCGGCTGCGCAGCGCGGCTTCGATACTTGGCGCAAGGTACCGGCTCATGAGCGCGCGGCGACGATGCGCAAGGCTGCGGCGCTGGTGCGCGAGCGCGCCGAGGGGATCGCGCGGCTGATGACACAGGAGCAGGGCAAGCCGTTTGCAGAAGCGCGCATCGAGGTGTTGTCAGCAGCCGATATCATCGAATGGTTCGCGGATGAAGGGCGGCGTGTATATGGCCGCATCGTGCCGTCGCGCAATCTTGCAGTGCAGCAGTCGGTGCTGAAGGAGCCGATCGGGCCGGTCGCCGCCTTTACGCCTTGGAATTTTCCGGTCAACCAAGTCGTGCGCAAGCTCAGCGCAGCGCTCGCATGCGGGTGCTCGTTCCTCGTGAAGGCACCGGAGGAAACGCCGGCGTCGCCGGCGGGGCTGCTGCAGGCGTTCGTCGATGCCGGCGTGCCGGCCGGCACTGTGGGACTCGTGTTCGGCGATCCCGCGGCAATCTCGAGCTACCTAATTCCGCACCCGGTGATCCGCAAAGTGACGTTTACTGGATCGACGCCGGTTGGCAAGCAGCTCGCGGCGTTGGCCGGCGCGCACATGAAGCGTGCGACGATGGAGCTGGGGGGCCACGCGCCGGTGATCGTCGCCGAGGATGCCGACATCGCGCTGGCGATCAAGGCGGCTGGTGCAGCGAAGTTCCGGAACGCGGGGCAGGTGTGTATTTCCCCGACGCGTTTTCTGGTACACAACAGCATCCGTGAGGCATTCGAGGCGGCACTGGTCAAGCACGCCCAGGGCTTGAAACTCGGTGACGGGCTTGCGGAAGGCACCACGCTCGGTCCGCTGGCAAACGCGCGTCGTCTTGCGGCGATGACGCGGATCGTCGAGAATGCGCGCGCCACCGGTGCGACGGTGGCCACCGGCGGCGAGCGGGTCGGCTCCGCAGGCAATTTCTTTGCGCCGACGGTATTGACGAACGTGCCCCGGGAGGCAGACGTGTTCAACCATGAGCCATTCGGGCCCGTTGCCGCGGTCCGCGGCTTCGACCGGCTCGAGGACGCGATCGCCGAGGCGAATCGGTTGCCGTATGGCCTGGCCGGCTATGCGTTCACGCGTTCCGTGCGCAATGTGCATCTGCTGTCTCATCAACTCGAGGTCGGCATGCTTTGGATTAACCAGCCTGCGACGCCGTGGCCCGAAATGCCGTTTGGCGGCATCAAGGATTCGGGGTATGGGTCCGAGGGCGGGCTGGAGGCGATGGAGGCCTATCTGGTTACCAAGGCGGTGTCCGTGACGGCGGTTTGATCTCGCCGTGGCGCGGCCGCGGTATTGAGGCGCTCGGCAGTGCTGGTCGTGTTCGACGCACACGCCCGCGCCTTGACACATTCCATCAGTGAGAGCGTCGTGGCTCGTTCGCTGGGAAGCGGCGCGAGCTGTGCATCGGCGCCGTTAGGCTGCGCATCGCCACGGTTGCGGGAGCGAGGATGCGAGTCGAAGGCGGTAGAATTCACGTTTTCTTTATAGTCTGCGATAACCGATCTGACCGCCATGTCGATGAAAAACAGCGCCCCGTCGAAAGCGTGGCATACGATTAGGCCCGCAGACGTGCGGCGCAAGGAACCCATGGCTGTCGGCGCCAAGCTGTTTGTGCACAACGGTATCAACAAGACGACGATCGACGACATTGTCATTGAGGCAGCCAATTCGAAGGGTGCGTTCTATTATTATTTAAGCTGCACAACGTGGCCCGGCGCCCGGCGCGCTTGAAGTGCCGCGCGGTTTGCTTAGATGATCATTCGCTACGTTTCACCGATCTGCGTGGCGGTTGCGGGCCGTCGTGGCGGCAGGGGGGCGGGTGCAGGAATGCCGCGCGATATTTGCAGAGGGAGCCATGTCCGTGCTCGACGAATCTCGGCGCCATGTGGGCGGCGATGGTGAAATGGCGCAGCGGATCCGGGCGTTTGACTGGTCCGTGACCGAATTGGGCCCGATCGAGCGCTGGCCGCAGAGCTTGGTGTCGGTGATGCAAGTGGTGCTGGCCTCTCCAGTGCCGATGGTGGTGCTGTGGGGCACCGAGGGCTACATGCTGTACAACGATGCGTATGCGGTATTCGCCGGCGGCCGGCATCCGTACTTGCTCGGCTGTCCGGTCGAGCAAGGCTGGCCGGAAGTGGCTGCGTTCAATCGCCGTGTGCTGGAAACTTGCCTTGCCGGCGGCACGCTGACGTATCGAGACAAGGAGCTTGTGCTGCTGCGCGACGGCAAGCCGGAGGACGTCTGGATGGACTTGTACTACAGTCCAGTCGTCGGCGATGATGACGTGCCTGCAGGCGTCATCGCGGTAGTCGTGGAGACAACCGAGCGCGTGCTGACTGAACAATCGCGGCAACATGCGGAAGCCGCGCTGCGGTTGGCCAACGAGCGGATGCAACTCGCGCTCAATACCGGCGCGGTACTGGGCACGTGGGTCTGGGACGTGGGCTTTGGTACGGTCAGCGGCGACGAGCGCTTTACTCGCACCTTCGGCGACGTTTCGCAACGACAAGTCCGCGACATTGGCGATCTATTGTCCATTCAGCAGCTCGATCCTGATGACGTTGCCCAAGTGCAGGCGCAGATGCTTGCGTCGCTGCGCTCGCAAACGCCGTTTCGCGCCGAATACCGGATCACACGTGCGGACGGCGAATTCCTTTGGGTGCAATCGAGCGGACAGTGGGAGCTGGATGCGCACGGAGGGCCACGCCGGCTGCCCGGCGTGCTGATCGACATTCATGAGCGCAAGGTCGCGGAAGCGGCATTAGTGCAGTTGACGGCCACCCTGGAGCAGCGGGTCAAGGATGCGGTTTCCGCGCGGGCGGCGGTGGAGGCGCAACTACGCCAGGCGCAAAAAATGGAGGCGCTAGGCAGCCTCACCGGCGGGGTCGCCCACGACTTCAATAATGTCTTGCAAGTGATCAACGGCAACCTGCAAATGTTGTCGGCGGAGCTGGCCGACCACCCGGTCGCGCAACGCCGGATCGCAACCGCGGCGGAGGCGGTGCGGCGCGGTGCCCGGCTGGCGTCGCACCTGCTCGCGTTTGCGCGACGCCAGCCGTTGTCGCCGTCGGTGGTCTGTCCGCGGCAGTTGCTCGAAGGCATGGATGAGATGATCCATCGTTCGCTTGGCGAGACGGTCAATATCGATACGATCGTGCCGGATGACTTATGGAACGTGCTGGTCGACCGCAATCAGCTGGAGAATGCGCTACTGAATCTGGCCATCAACGGCCGTGATGCGATGCGCGGCGAGGGCACGTTGACGATCGCCGCACGCAACGTGGTCTTGGACGGCAAGCTGGACAACGGTCACGGCGGTGAGGGTGACACTGAGGTCGGGCCGGGGGAATACGTCTGCTTTTCGGTCTCGGATACCGGTGTCGGCATGTCCGCCGAGGTGCTCGAGCATGCCTTCGAGCCGTTCTACACGACCAAGCCGGAAGGCCATGGAACCGGGCTGGGCTTGAGCATGGTATTTGGCTTTGTCAAGCAAAGCGGCGGCCACATGGCGATTGATAGCGTGGTCGGGCGGGGCACCACGGTCGAGTTGTTTTTTCCGCGCTCGCTCGAGACGCCGTGCTCAGACTCGCCCGCGACACCGGGCGGCGTGCCGCGTGGTAGCGAGACAGTGCTCATCGTCGAGGACGATGCGGACGTGCGCCTGACCGCCGTCGACATGATTGCGCAGCTTGGCTACCAGGTGCTGACTGCGTCGACCGGCGACGAGGCCAAGGTGATACTGCTCGGCGACGCGCGCATCGACCTGCTGTTCACTGATGTCGTGATGCCGGGGGACGTAAAGAGCCCCGAACTGGCTCGCCTCGCTGCGCAACGGGTGCCGTCGGTGCCCGTGGTGTTCACATCAGGCTATACGCGCGACGAGATCTTCCATCATGGCCGGCTCGATCCGGGCGTGACGCTGCTGGCCAAGCCGTATCGGCGTGATGAGTTAGCGCACAAGCTGCGCAGCGCGCTCGAGGGGCAGTCTAGGGGGCGGGCGCTGCCTCGGTCGGCGTTGTCGCCCTGCGATGACGAGTCGCCCTCACTCTCTCCCGCCGAGTCACCCTCGCCTTCGTCATTGTCATCACTTGCGATCACACAGTCCGCCGCCCACGGGCCGTGCGACGAAGCCGGGCAATTGCCATGTCGTGTACTCCTGGTAGAGGACGACGCACCATCGCGCGAGGCGATGCGCGACTTGATCGAGGTGATGGGCTTGCGCTGTTGTGTGGTCGGCAGCGCGGAGGAAGCGCTGGAGCGGGCCGCGGCGCAGCGCTATGACATCCTGCTGAGCGATCTCACGTTGCCCGGCATGGCCGGCGACCAGCTTGCATTGGCGCTGCGGCGTACCCAGCCGCATGTCCATGTGTTTCTGATGTCGGGGTATGGGCAATGCGCGGATGTCGACCCATTGCTCAACGATGTTCCCGTGCTGCAAAAGCCGCTGGACGCGCTGGCGCTCGGTCGTCAACTTACGGCGTGCCGCAAACTGGCTTAGCGGTGTCGTTTGCTGGCTATCGCAGCGCAGTCGCCGCGTGATATGACGGTGCTCGCAGGTAAGCGACTTGCTCAATCCGGTGTGTTCTATTCCTTAACCTATCGATAGATGGAGAGAGCAATGGCAACTGGAAAGAGCGCTGCCACGCGCGAACGACGGCGGCTCGGCGGCTGGCTGCCCAACCAGGAGGATGCGCTGGCACAATATCGGCTGGAATTGGCGGCATGCGCAAAAGCACGCCACGGCTTGCGTACCAGCGTAGTCCAGGAGTTGGCCGCGTTGGTGAGCAATGATGCGGTTTTACGCATGAATCTCGAACGGGCCATCGATGATGCGCGTGGTGCGGGCTACCAATTGGGCTACGCGACGATCGATGAGTTGATGGCCTTAATCGATTATCTGATGACATATGCGCCGCCCTTTAGCGAGTCGAGCCTGGTCGTCTGTCCCTTCAATGCGTTGGTCGATTGGCCGATGTGCATGCCGTCCGGCTATGCATTTTTTCGTGACCCGGCGCTCAATGCCCAACTCAAGCGGGTATTGGATTATTGGTGTGGTTTTCTGAGCGGCCCGTACTCCCGAACGCATCTCAACACACAGTCACCGCACGGCTGGTTCTGCGACGAAGCGCTAAAAAAACTTGGCATGATGGAATTTATTTGCGATCCTCAGCAACCGTATTGGGGCTTCGCATCCTGGAATAGTTTCTTTACACGCCAGTTTAAGCCCGGCGCGCGGCCTGTCGACGCGCCGCACGACTCTAAGGTTATTGTTAGTGCCTGCGAGGCGTCACCATACAACATTCGCTCGGACGTCCAGCTTCATGATCGCTTTTGGATCAAAGAGCAACCCTATTCGTTGCAGGAAATGCTAACGACGGGTGAGCGTGAGTTGGCCAAGCGATTCGTCGGCGGATCCGTATACCAAGCATACTTAAGCGCGTACAACTATCATCGTTGGCATGCGCCGGTCAGCGGGACGGTATCAAAAGCGTACTGGGTCGATGGCAGCTATTATTCTGATTTGGAGGCCGAAGGCGTTAGCTTGAGCGGGCTGAATGCCTCGCAGGGCTACACCACCGCGATTGCCGCGCGGGCGGTGATCGTGATCGATTGCGATGACCGCACGCTTGGGCAGGTCGCGTGCGTGTTCGTCGGAATGGCCGAGGTCTCATCATGCAATATCGTGGCGTTGCCCGGGCAGCATGTGGACAAGGGTGAAGAGGTCGGTTATTTCCAGTACGGCGGCTCCACATACTGCCTGATATTCGAGCCCGGCGTGATCGAGCAGTTCGAGCCGCAGCCGCCGTTCGATGACAATGCCGAGCCCATCAAGGTCAATGCGCGGCTGGCGACGGCGCGATAGGCCCCGCCCCGCATCAAGCTCGCGGCTAGTGCGCGTCGAAATCATTGCGGGCGCATTGCCGCTAAGCAACCAGGCGAGATCGATCGGGTACGGGTACTGCTATCCTACGCTGCCTATCCTCAACCGCGCGCGCCGGGGATAGGCAGAGCATCGATAGCGCAACGCAGGCTGTGCAAGCTGCGGTCCTCGCGAGGAATGTCACCGATCTATTCTCACCTTATTGATACGAGTTCATAATATTCTCTAGTTCGTCGAGTACGGACTGCGCGCGCTGCGCTGGCAGTAGGCGCAGCAAGGCCGGCTCCAGTATTTGGAGTCCGTATGCGAGATGCTCGCGCGGTAACTCTGCCCACCCCTTTGAAAAATAGCATAGCGCAATGGTCAACTCCTCGTCAGGCAGCGACAGCATCACATCACGCAGCTGCGTGTACTCTGTGAGCCGGTCCATTTCCGGCAAAACCCATATGGCACTTGCTAGCATGCCAAGCGATGCGCCTTGAATAGAGCGTGGCAGCTGCAACGTGTGTCTGCGTAACACTGCATACAGTCCACGAAGGCGGTCGCCTCTTCTATCAAAGCCAAGCATGTGTCTACACAATACCGGGATCAGCTTCGCTTGCTCGGACACCCTCAAGGAGGCAAGCCGAGCCACGAGCGCCTGATAACGCTCGGCAAACCCAGGTGAGCCAAACAGCAAAAATACCAAGCTATTAGCCAGCTCCGTCCAGACATTGTCCTGCTCGGGCGCACGTCGTTCCGCCATCGCATAAGCAAAGTCGAATAATTCCTCGCGATGGTTCCAATGAAAACTGCGCAATGAATGCAACAACAGCGCTTTTTGTATCTGCACGCCATCCTTCGGAATGCGCTGCGCCGCCGCGTACACGCGCTTGAAGGCTTCGCCGCGCTCGTGATACGGTAACGCTTCCAAACGCTGGCACAACGCTCCAAGCGGCGCGACGCGCTGCCCCGGATCGACAAGCGTGCCATCCATCTCATTGAGCAACTGGTTGACTGACGCGAGGCTCACGGCTTGGCTGGCTTGTTGCCAGTAGCGGTAGACTAAGCGCCGACTGTGCATCGCATGATACGTACGACGATCGACTGCTGAAAAATTGCTCACGTCCTGAATGGGGACGTAGTCACCGATCTGCTGAATCAATTCGAGCGGCAGGTCACGATATGTCGTGGGCCGGTTGGCCGGCGGGCTCGCCGGCCCGCCGCTTGCCGGTTTCAGTGTCGGCGGGGGCGCCGACGCAGCAGCTTGGGGACACGACTCCAACGCACACAGGTAGGCTGGGCAGTCGTTTAAAGCGACATTTAGATCAAAATCCATCGGTAAGCTCGACAATCGATAAAAAACGGCGCAATACGAAGCGAGGCCGCACAGCAGGCTAGCTGAAAACGGGAAGCTGAGTACAGCGATGGACCGTGAATACCATGTTCTTGGCGAATAATGCAATGCCGACATGCGGAAGCTGTTGCATCCTTTGTTGGCAACTCACAATGTTAAAGAAGCTTGTGCGAAGCTGGCAATGGTAGGCGGCATGCAGCTGAAACAACGTGTGGATCAAATAAGTGATGGTGCAGGTTGAGTGACATTCCACCATCCCGGGCCTCACCGTACCCCCGTAGCGTGAAGCGCACGAAATTTGTCCATTTTGCTCTTGCGCAACGCCATGGATCATTAATAGGCGAGTCTTCCGGTAAGGCTGGGTCAACCTTACCCATTCGTCTCGCTGAGATTGACGCTATTTTATTGCCGGTGCAGCCGCGCCTTGAGCCCATCGCCGATTGGCTGGCGATGGTGCTTACTATCCGGGGCCGCTTTAGGAATCGGTGGCGATGATATCGGCGGCCTCAAGGCGATCCTGGTGCTTGGAAACGGTTTCAACATGGAAAATGGCCATTCCCGGCCGAACAACCGGATGATTAGGCTGCTAAGCGTACGCGGGACTGTCGCCGCTATCCGTGTTGTCAATATGTGGCACGTCGCTATGATGGCTGCGGACGCAGTCGCTCGACCAGGCCCGTGGCGAAGACGGCACCCACCAGCACGATGGCGCAGCCTTCCATCATCGATATTGATATGGATAACGAAAGGAATAGCGAATCCCAAAGCATGCCGAACACTGGGATCACAAAGGTGGCGGTCATTGCATGAGTTGGCCCGCCGGCGATGAGCAGGCGAAAATACAGCACATAGGCAACGCCGGTGCACGCCACGCCGAGCGCCAGCGCCGCGAGCCACGCCTGTGTCGAAACGGGTGTCGCTGGCCACGCCCATGCGGCAAGCGGCAGCAGTACGATCGATGCGCCGACCAGGCTGCCGGCCGCGATCATCAATGGGTCGATGTCGGACAAATAGCGCTTCGTATAGTTGGCCGCGATGCCCAGCAGCGCCGTGGCGGTGAGTCCCGCGCCGGCGGCCAGTGCAGTGTCCCGCGCATACGGCGCTGCGCCTGCGATGCTAGCCGTTGCACTGACCTGATTTCCGACTAGCAGCGTTACACCCGCGAAACAGAGCGCGATGCCTGTGATCCGCATAATGCTGAGCCGGTCCCCAAGCCACAGGAAGGCCACCAGCGCCCCCCACAGCGGTGCAGTCGCGTTGATCACGGAGGCCAGGCTCACCGATAGGGCAGGCACGGCATACGCAAACAGGCAGAACGGTATCGCAGCGTTCAGCACGCCGAGTACGAACAACGGCCACAGCTTGCGTTGCGAATCACGCCATTTGCCCTCCACGCCCTTTCTCGCGATCAACAGCGCAATCAAGAAAGTGGCGCCGATCGACACACGCAACGCCACCATCGGCACGACACCAAGCTCCGCAACGCCGATGCGCACGAAAAGAAACGACGTACTCCAAAGTGCCGCGAGCGCCAGCAAGTTGGCCAAGTTAAATACCGCTTGCGAGATCATGCATAGCCTTTGCAGGGTGACCGGCATTGCACGTTACACGCGTCGGCAAGTCCGGATGGGACAAGGGCAACTAGATAAGCGCCACTATCTCAAACTATTCGAAAGGGCGAGCCGTATCGGTGGGGTTGGCGGAGCGGGTTAGGCTTTCGGCGGATAAAGCATGGTGAGCGCAGCGGCCGTTGGCTTGTTGTGATGGGCGGTCTATGGATCGGTTCGCTAATTATCGTGGTATTGTTTTATACCATGATCGCGTCACAACTCCATCACAGTCCGGCCCACATCGATAGTTAATGCGGCCGGCTCTATTGTCGTCAACAGGTCCAATGTGCGCCCCAGCGCGACGAAGATTCCCTGCGCCAAGCGGTTTTCCTTGAAGATTTGCACGATCGCTTGCAGGTATCAACTCGGGCAAATCTAGTGGATTCTTATACCAGTTGTAGAACGCTTTTTTCTTTTTCCGGTAGGCGGAATCATCGATGTGCTCGTACAGCTCGATGTGCTCGAGTATGTAGCGCTGTTCCGGATGCGTGTTTTTCTAGCCGCGCGGCATGAACCGGCCGCGCATCAGTACGCCGTCCATCGACGGGTGCCCCGTAGAAGAAGGTTGGATAGGTTTAGGTTATCCATTCTCGTCCGTGTACACATATGGCGGCCTAGCACGCCTAATATAGACTAGACAAAATATAGGCGGTGACTTGCGCAAAGCATGCAATCGCCAGAATTGAAAGTGCGGCCTGCATCGATCCTTGTGAGCCGGTTGGTGGAGAATTGGCCGTCGATGCATAGCTGAAACGGTCCGTTACAGCGCATCGTAAGGGGGTAAAACATTTTGATCCGACAAAACGCTGCGGAGTTATGCCGACACGCTATGCCGCAGCGTGCGTTGTGTTTATTACATCGTGTTAGTTCAAACGACTGCTGCGTCAGGGGTCACGCTGCATCCCATTTGCGCGCGTGATTGTCGGCTCGATGCGAATGGGTGCGTGCGTGGCTGCCGCCGCCTGTCGGCATCGAGGCAATCGGTGCATCGACATGCGGCGTGGGCCGCAGCGGCGACGCAAAGCGACAGCCCAGACGACAGACAGGCCGGGCTGGGATGGTGGGCTACATTGGCTGCGCTAGGATTCGGCAACATACAGGTATGCCTAGCGTCACAGCGCGCCGATCGGAAGTTTCACGGAATGGATGCCGTTACTCGTGGCCGGCGACAATTGGCCGGCGTGCGTGTTGAACTGCGCCGACGGCAGGGTCAGCGTGGACATCGCAAGCTTGACGGCGGTGCTTCGTGATAGAAATACAAGGATCTCGACTCACTGTGTCGGAGGATGCCATTGTCGAATGGACTTATGTCGATACGTAGCCTGTTTCACCGATGTGGGGCGACTTTTGTAGAAGTGTTTTACAGTCACGCAACGCGCAACTGTAAAGGCGTTTTCCAGCGACGCGGCGGTCGTTCATGGACACGTCGCTGGCCTCTATTAGCGTTAGTCGACGGCGGCGTTCACGCTTGGAGCGGCTTGCTGAGAAACGTACCGGTTAAATTCGTCAGTCAAGCTGTTGTAGGCTGCCTTTTGCTCGTCAGTCATCGAATCAAATTTATTTTTATCAAAAGCGCCAGAAATTTCTTTCAAATCCACAGTGCCAGAAGCACGTGGGAGCTCGACACTCATTGCTAACCTCCAACAAAGTAGGGGGCCAAAAGGCCCTAGTGGTGTGTTGGTGCGCACCCCGCGTCCGGCAAGCTTTGGCTAAGTACGGCGCAAAAAAATGGCGCCGCAGGGCGCCATTGTCTCGAAGCGTCGGGCCATCGTCGGCCCGCTCGCGCCAGAACGGTCAGTCGTCGTAGCGTGACGTACGGCGATTGTCATCTCGACGACGCGCCGGCCCGCGCGAATCCGCAAAGCCGCCCCGGCCACGGTCATTGCTGGTGCGGGCGTCACTGAACCCGCCGCGGTAGCCAGCATCGCGGCCGCCGCCTTCGCGGCTACCGCCACCGGCGCTGTGCCGCGCGTTGCCGTAACCGTTGCCCGTTCCTCGTCCTTGATAGCCGCCGGCACTCCGCCCTTGGCCGCGCGGCGGCGCGCCGCGACGTGCCGGTGCACGCGTGGACGGCGCCCGCTTGGGCTCGAATCCAGCGATCACGTTGACAGGCAGCGGCGTGCGCACGAATCGCTCGATTCGCTTTAGGGTGCCGACTTCAGCATGGTGCACGAGACTGACGGCGATGCCGCTGCGCCCCGCACGTCCGGTCCGGCCGATCCGGTGCACGTAGTCTTCCGCGAATTTGGGCAAATCGTAGTTGAACACATGTGTGATGCCGGGTATGTCGATGCCACGCGCGGCGACATCGGTCGCGACCAACACGCGCACGCGTCGTTCACGCAAGGCGCGGATTGTCCGGTTGCGCGCGCCTTGCGGCAGATCGCCATGCAATGCGGCGGAGGCGAAGCCGTCCTCGGCCAGTCTGGCGGCGATCACGTCCGCGTCGTTCTTTGTCGCGGTGAACACAATCGCCTGATCAAGCGCGCCGTCAGCCAGGAGATGCGTCAGCAGCCGATCCTTATGGGCACGGTCGTCGACGTAGTGGATGGACTGTGCAATGTTCGCGCGCGACTCTGGCTCACGACGGATTTCGATCCGTTCGGCGTCGCTGAGAAAGCGCTGGGCCAGCGATCCCACTTTGCCGTCGAGCGTTGCCGAGAACAGCAGCGTTTGCCGTGTGGCCGGGGTGCGGTCGATGATGGCCTCGATGTCTTCGATGAACCCCATGTCGAGCATCCGATCGGCTTCGTCGAGCACCAGCATTTGTAACTGGGACAGATCGATGCGGCCGCGCTCGAGATGATCGATCAGCCGGCCGGGGGTGGCCACCAGGATTTCGGGGTTTTTCGCCAGCAGCATCAATTGCTGGCCATAGGCGACGCCACCCAGAATGCTGACCGTGCGCAGCCGCCGCAGGTGCTTGCCATAGGTGGTTGCCGCGGTGGTCACCTGCATTGCGAGTTCGCGTGTCGGCGTCAGTACCAGCAGCGCCGGTTTGGCGACAGGCTGTTCGCGGCGATGACGGCGCTCGCCTCGGTCACCGCGCTGGGCCTGATGCGCGGGCTGGTTCGCGCGCTGGCCAAGCGTGCCAGCTTTTTGCATCTGCGCGAAGCGCTCGATCGCGGGCAGCATGAATGCCGCGGTCTTGCCTGAGCCGGTCGGGCTCGAGACCAGCAAATCGCGACCGGCAAGTGCTGCCGGTATCGCGCGCTGCTGGACTGGCGTCGGCGCCTGATAGCCGGCGGCGTTCAGCGCGGAGACAATCTCCGGCGACAGGCCGAGCGCGATAAAGCCGCTGCCGTGGGGCGTGTCGCTGTTCGCCGTGTCGACAGTCTGTGCAGCGTCAACGGCCGCGCTTGCTGCGGGGCCGGACTGCACGGCTATCGACGTGGCCATCGTATCGGGCGCAGACGGGGTGGCTACTGCGTGCGCCGCCATGGCGGGGGCGGCTTCAGCAGCCGGTGTGGGCACCGCCGGCGCGTCGCCGTGCGACGCGGGGGCATCGCTGCCGAAAAGTTCACGCGCCAGCGCGCCGAGTGACGAGGGGGAGTTCGAGGTCATGACGATCCTATGAGTTTCGCGCCTGCGGCGCGAACCGGTCCGGAAAAATGCGAGAGGCGCCAATCGGCAGCCACGATCGTCGGATGCGATGAACGATATTCGTTCACCAGATCGAAAAACGGGCATGGCTCGTGAAATGCGAGCCGATGTTAGAACCTGTAACGGTGCGAACCGCCCAACGCGGAAACGCGAACCTTGCTTGGTCTACAACCGCACCCAAAAGTGGGCAAAGGTGGGAGGGGACAGTTTCTAAACGGGGATTGGAGCACAACGCTGCAAAAACGCGCGACCCGGCCAAATATATCGTTCACCGGCGCGCGAAGCGTTAATTCTATCTGAATTTGCTGCGCCGTGCCACTTGCTGCGAGCAAGATCGCGCTGCGCCCACCGATGCGGGCGCGCAGCATCACGACGCGGTGCCGTTCTTCAACGATTCGACCAACTCGGCGTATTGGTGCTTGGCGGTGTCCTGGGACATACCTTTCAATGCGGCCCAGGCGTCGTACTTGTACTGGCCGACGATATCGGCTAAGCCGGGCTTATTGCCGTGCACGTCGCCTTCGGTGGCTTGCTTGAACAGCGCGTACAAGCGCAGCAACGTCAGGTTGCCGAGGCGTTCCGGCAATTGTTTGACTTCGTCCTGCGCCCGCGCGAAACGCGCGTCAATCTCGCTCATCGTGACCCTCCTCGGCTCTGGCCATCCATCCTAAACTGCTGAGTGTAGTCGGAACGTGCCGCCATGCGCTGGAGCAAGTCCTCCAAACAGCAGCGTTGAGGCGGGCGGGCATTACAATAGCGGTTATGACGCCCCATGCCTTGCTTGCCCTCGATACGTCGACCGAATTTTGCTCGGTCGCGGTGTTCCACCTGCCGCATGCTGCCGGCTCGCCGCGCGTGATTAGCCGCCATGAGCACACTGGCCCAGCTTCCAGCGTACGCGTGCTGCCCGCGGTACGCGAAGTGCTAGAGGAAGCGGCACTCACGCTGGCCGATTGCGCCGCGGTGGCATTTGGCGCGGGACCCGGCTCGTTCACCGGCTTGCGCACGGCGGCTGGCGTGGCGCAGGGTCTGGCATTCGGGCTCGGGGTGCCGGTGGTGCCGGTCAGCACGTTGCTTGCCTGCGCGGAACGCGCGCGCGCATCGGATCCGGATGCACGACGGGTGCTCGTGGCGCTCGACGCCCGAATGGGCGAGGTTTATTGGGCGGACTTTGCGTGGGACGACATGCTCGCCGACTGGCGGGTGTGCCATCCCGCCGCGCTCGCCGCGCCCGCCCACGTGTCGGTGCCGGATGAGCCGTTTACGTTAGCCGGCAATGCATCCGCTGTGTTCGGCGACGCGCTGTGTGTTGCGACGAGGGCGCGCGTGCTCGACCCGTGCGCGATGCCCCATGCCCACGCGCTGGCGCTGGTCGGCTGGCGTGCGTTCATGGCGGGCCGCTCGCTGCCTGCGCACCTGGCCATGCCCGAGTACGTGCGTGACAAGGTCGCGCAGACTACCGACGAGCGCGCGGCGGCCCGTGCGTTGAAAGATCCGGCGAAGGAGGCCCGATGAGCGGCGTATTGATGACTGAGCGCTATCTGACGCCGATGACCGAAAGCGATCTCGACGAGGTCGCGGCGGTCGAGCGCGACGCGTACGAGTTTCCCTGGACGCGAGGCAATTTCGAGGACTCGTTGCGCAATGGCTACTTCGGCGTCTGCCTGCGGCATGTCACCGGCGTGTTGGTTGGTTATTGCGTGCTGATGCCAGTCGTGGACGAGATGCACTTATTGAACCTGTGCGTGGCGCCTACCGCGCAAGGCCACGGCGCTGGCTTGACGTTGCTGCGCGAAGCGGTGCGCATCACGCGTGCGCGCCAGCTTCGCAGCGTGCTGCTCGAGGTGCGTCCGTCCAATCAGCGTGCCATGCGGCTGTACGAGCGCTTTGGCTTCATCGTGATCGGCCGGCGCAAGCATTACTATCCCGCGCGACACCGCACGCGCGAGGACGCAGTCGTGATGCGTTACGGCTTGCACGCCGAGGTGCCGGTCGCGCCATCACACGAACAGCCGATGCCTGGCGCGCGGCGCGCGGGCGCCCCGCTGGAAGCGGAATGGGAGCAGGCCGATGGCGCAGCTTGACGTGATTCTGGAAGAACTCGGCATTGCGCCGTTGTGGGTTCGCCTCGGCGCGGATCATGCTTATCGTCCTGGTGACGCCGAGGGCGATGCGCTGTCTCCGGCTCGGGACGTCATGCGCGAGGCTGGCATCGTGCTGCCGTCACAGGTGCTCCGAGCGACGGGGGGGACTGCGCAGGCTTGCGACGCGCAAGAGAGTGCAGCGCATGCACCCGCTCAAGCAAGCCACACGCCGGTTGAGGCCGCGCGGTCACGAGTTGACGCGACCAGGGCGGAGGGCGGTGCAACCGGGGCAGCGGGTGAAGGAGCCAAGGCGGCTGAGAGAGTCAAGGCGACCGAAGAAGTCGATGCGCCCGAAGAAGCCAAGGCGGCTGAGGGAGTCGATGCGTCCGGAGAAGCCAAGGCGGCCGAGGGAGTCGATGCGTCCGGAGGAGCCAAGGCGGCCAAAGGAGTCGATGCGTCCGGAGAAGCCAAGGCGGCCGAAGGAGTCGATGCGTCCGGAGGAGCCAAGGTGGCCGAAGGAGTCGATGTGCCCGAAGGAGCCAAGGCGACGGAAGGAGTTAAGGCGGTTGAGGAAATCAATGCGTCTAAGGGGAATGGGATGGCGGTAGAAGTGCCGAATGCGCGGCAGGCGTCGGCCGTGCCGGTCAGTCCGGCCGAGACCGCACCGACTGGACCGGGCGATGCTCGCCCATTGCAGGCCGAGCCAATGGGTGGACAGGGTGAAGCTGCCGCATCGGCGCTCGAGGCCGCGGCAGACGGGCAACCGGTGCCGATGTTGGACTGGGAAGCATTGAAGGCGCGCGTCGCGGGCTGTACGCTGTGCCGGCTGTGCGAGCGACGCACGAATACGGTGTTCGGCGTCGGCGACGAGACGGCCGACTGGATGCTGGTCGGCGAAGCACCAGGCGAGAACGAGGACAAGCAAGGCGAGCCATTCGTCGGCCAGGCCGGCAAGCTATTGGACAACATGTTGCGTGCATTGCAGATGCGTCGCGGCGATAACGTCTATATCGCGAACGTGCTGAAATGCCGGCCGCCAGGCAATCGCAATCCGCAGCCGGACGAAGTGATGCGCTGCGAGCCCTATCTGAAGCGGCAAGTGGCGCTGGTCAAGCCGAACGTGATCGTCGCGCTCGGACGGTTCGCCGCGCAGAGCTTGCTGAAGACCGAGGCGAGCATTGCTTCGTTGCGGGGGCGTGTGCACGAGTATGAAGGCGTACCAGTAATCGTCACGTATCACCCGGCGTATCTGTTGCGCAGCCTGCACGACAAGCACAAGGCCTGGAGCGACCTATGCCTGGCTCGCGCGATTCATCGCAAGCGCACCGTGGCACATTGAGCCATCATGATCGCGACGCCGGTGCGGTTGCCAACGAAGGTGGCGGCACGCGGCAGTCGGATGGCCCAGCTGCATGCGCGGCTGCCGCGCGAGCAGGCGCGGATCACCGGATGCCTGCCCATGCCAGCCGGTCCTGCGCTGATCTGCTAGATGCGTATCGTGACGTTGCAGTGCGTGATCTGGCGTGGCTGCTGTTGTCGCCCTCGTTGCTTGACGCGCGATATTTCGGCCCGCGGTTGGCACACGTGCTGGCGCAGCCGCGGCAGCGCCAGCAAGCGCTCGCATGGTTGGCGCGGCTCGACGCCGATCCGCGTGCGTTGCATGTGGCTCTGGAGGCCCGGCCGCAGTCGCGTCTTGGCTTATATGCGGAGCAGTTGCTCAGCTTCTTCCTGCAACACGGCCCTGCCACGCGGTTGATCGCCGCGAACCGGCCCGTGCGGGCCGATGGCCACACACTGGGGGAGTGCGACTTTCTGTTCGAGGATGACGGCGCAAGGGCATGGCATTGGGAGCTGACGGTCAAGTGCTATCTCGACGTGGGGGGGCCGCCCGGTTCGCTGGCACGCTATGTGGGGCCAAATTTGGCCGATCGCTTCGATCGTAAGCTGACCCGGTTGCTGACCCACCAGTTGACGCTGAGCCAGCATCCACAAATCGCGGCGTTGGCCACCGATGGCCATTGGCAGGCGGCCATGATCGTGCGCGGCTGGCTGTTCCGTCGCTGGGATCCGAGCGACGTCGGCGATTCGAACCATGTCAGCGTGAATTACACGCCGCGCGGCGATGTCGCGCCGGGACCCATCGCGCTGGATCACTTACGGGGCTGGTGGACATGCGCCGCGCAATGGCCCGTATTCGATGCGCCTGCCTGGACGATCGTGCCACGCTTGAGCTGGATGGCGCCGCTGCGGCTGTCCGCCGACGACCCGCGTGTGTATCGTGACTCGACCGCTGTGCTGGTGCGCTGCATTGACTATTGGCGCGATCGGCCGGATCAGCCATTAATGGTGGCAGCGCTGGACGACGTGCGCGTCAGCCAGGGCGTCGGCAACCCGGCTGACGCATTGTGTGAGTTGACGCGTGGATTCATCGTGCCCGATGACTGGCCCAAACGCGCGGCTGCGTACGCGACGATTCCGTGACCTCGCGATTGCCTCGGCGTGGCAGTCCTGCGCGACGTCCCTGTACATGTCCTTCTATGACGTCTTTGTATGGCGTCCCAGTATGGCATCCCGATATGGCATCCCGATATGGCATCCCGGGCGTGGCGGCATCGCTCGCGGCACAAGGGATGCCGCGAGCGATGCCGCCACGCCCGCTGTCACCTGTGAGAACGGCTACCACCATGCATGACAGTGATGCAGTGGTCCGGTGCCTTGCCCGACCGAAAGCCGTGTACTTTGGATCAATGCCTGGGTCAGATAGGTCTTTGCATCGCTGACGGCGTTGGCCAAGTCCAGTCGCTGCGGGCGCAGCGCGGCAATCGCGGCGGACAAGGTGCAGCCGGTGCCGTGCGTGCTGGTCACGTTTACGCGAGCGCCAGCCAGGCGGGTATGGCGGCTTGCCTCGATCAGCCAGTCTGGACTGAATTCGCCTGGCAAGTGACCGCCCTTGATCAGCACCGCGCGGGCACCCAGTGCGTGTAGTGCATCGCCTTGACGTGCCATTTGCGCTTCGTCGGCGGCGACGGGTTGGTCGAGCAGCGCCGCCGCTTCATGCAGATTCGGCGTGATGATGCTGGCCAATGGCAGCAATCGCTCGCGCAGCGCGCCAAGTGCATCGGGCTCGAGCAACGGGCAGCCGCTGGACGACAGGATCACGGTATCGAGCACCACGTGCGCGGGCCGGTACCGCTCTAGTGCGGCGGCCACCGTGTGAACGATCGCCGCGTTCGCCAGCATGCCGATCTTGACCGCGTCGATGCGCAAATCGTTGAATACCGCGTCCAGTTGCGCAGCGACGACGTCGGCCGACACTGGATGAACCGCGGTGACGCCCCGCGTGTTTTGCACGGTCAACGCAGTAATCGCCGTGGCGCCGTATGCGCCTAGCGCCGAAAAGGTCTTGAGGTCAGCCTGGATGCCGGCGCCGCCGCTTGGATCGGACCCGGCAATCGTCAGCACGTTCGGAATCATATGCTCCATGGCAAAAAGCGCACGAAAAACCACTCAAACAGTCATCCATGTCGCGCCGCGGCCATCGCCGCACGCGTCAATGCCGTTGCTCGCCAATCAACGCGATTGAATCGAACGCGCGCTGATTCGCCGCGTGCCGGCGCATCACGCACCACATCGTTAGGCACACAAAGGTGCCGAACAGCACGATCACCAACTGGATCGGCACGTTGAACCAGATAAGCACAGCGTATAGGCACAACATCACAAGCACCGACAGATTCTCGTTGAAGTTCTGTACCGCGATTGAATGGCCGGCGGACAGGAGCACATGCCCGCGGTGCTGCAGCAGCGCATTCATCGGAACGACGAAAAAGCCCGACAAGCCGCCGACCACTATGAGGAAAGCATACGCGCATATTAGGTAGGCGGGCACCCGGATGGGGCCAATGTGCCATGCCCAGTCGGATGGAAACAGCTCCCGAGTATAGAGTGACATCGTCATGACCAACAGGCCCATCACGATACCGACGGGCAGCACCGTCAGCGAGCGCTTGAGCGGCACGCGCGTGGCCGCGAGCATCGCGCCGCCGGCCACGCCGACCGCGACCACAGCCTGCAGCACGGCACTTTCGGATAGCGTCATGCCGAGCGATACCTCGGCCCATTTGAGCACGATGAACTGCAACGTAGCGCCGGCGCCCCAGAACAATGTGGTGACCGCCAGCGAGATCTGGCCGAGCTTGTCGTGCCACAGCGCGCCGAAGCACTCGGCAAAGTCACGGATTAGCCGGATTGGCCGGTGCTGCTGTTTGGGATAGCGTGCGCCGGTGTCCGGTATCCACAGATTGAACACCGCAGCCAGTGCGTACACGGACATGATCACCACAATCGCCGATTCTGCCGCGGTGTGGGCGAACGACAAGTGCCGCAGCAACGGTTGCGCGATGTGCGGACTGATCAGCGCGCCCCCCATCACGGTGCCCAGGATGATCGATGCGACGGTCGTCCCCTCGATCCAGCCGTTGGCGACTACCAGGCGCTCTGGCGGCAGTAGCTCGGTCAAGATACCGTACTTAGCTGGCGAGTACGCGGCCGCGCCGAATCCGACGATGCCGTAGGCTAGCAGCGGATGCGCGTCGGTCAACATTGTCACGCAGCCTACCATCTTGATGGTATTGGTGATGAACATGACGCGGCCTTTCGGCTGCGAGTCTGCAAATGCGCCAACAAAGGCGGCAAGTACAACGTAAGACAGCACGAAAAACAGCTTCAGCAGCGGCGTCATCCAATTCGGCGCGTGAAGGTCTTTTAGGAGGGCTATCGCAGCGATCAGAAGCGCACTGTCGGCGAGCGAAGAAAAAAACTGCGCCGCCATGATGGTGTAAAAACCTTTCTTCATCTGATGCTGAGCTTGATTCCTCTGTCGGCAGCCGCTGTCGGGCTAACCCGTAGCATGAGCCGCTCGAAATGGGTTGTGTGCACGGCTTTATAACACGAAAATACGCAGGTTCAGACTAGCGCTCGCCTCAACGATGCGGATCGCGTCGGCGATCGTGCACTTAAATCGTTGATTCGCCGCGATTATTAAATCACTCAATCTATGCCTCGCCCGCTCCTTGCCACGATTCATACCGCAGCACTTGCCAACAATCTTGCCGTTGCCCGCCGCCATGCCCCGAAGTCCAAGCTTTGGGCCGTTGTCAAGGCCAATGCCTACGGGCATGGCTTGGCGCGCGTATTCCCCGGTCTGCGTTCGACCGACGGCTTCGGGTTGCTTGACCTCGAAGAAGCAGTCAAGTTGCGTGAATTGGGCTGGGCGGGGCCCATTTTGCTGTTGGAGGGTTTTTTTCGTCCGACCGACATCGATGTGATCGACCGCTACAGCCTGACGACCACCGTGCATTGCGACGAACAGTTGCGGATGCTGGAAATGGCGCGTCTGTCCAAGCCGGTCAATATCCAGTTGAAGATGAACAGCGGCATGAACCGGCTTGGCTATGTGGCTAGCAAATATCGCGCCGCCTGGGAGCGCGCGCGTGCGTGCCCCAGCGTCGGCCAGATTACGCTGATGACCCATTTTTCAGATGCGGATGGCGAAACAGGTGTCCGACACCAATTAGAAATGTTTGAGCATGGCGCCGAGGGCATTGCTGGCTCGCGCAGCCTGTCGAACTCGGCGGCGACGCTATGGCATCCGCGTGCACATTTCGACTGGGTGCGTCCCGGCATCATACTGTATGGCGCGTCGCCTTCTGGTGTCTCGGCCGCGATTGCGGGCCTCGGCCTGCAGCCGGCGATGACGCTAAGCTCGGAGTTGATCGCGGTGCAGACGGTCGAGCCAGGGGACAGCGTCGGCTACGGCTTCACTTTCAAGGCGCGCGAGCGCATGCGTATCGGCGTTGTGGCGTGCGGCTACGCGGACGGCTATCCTCGTTGCGCGCCTGAGGGCACGCCGATCCAGGTAGAGGGTGTTCGCACGCGGGTTATCGGTCGAGTGTCAATGGATATGTTGACCGTGGATCTATCCTCGTGCCCGAGCGCGGCTATCGGCAGCCCGGTGCAACTGTGGGGGGCCGACGTGCTGATTGACGATGTCGCGGCAGCGTGCGGCACGGTTGGCTACGAATTGATGTGCGCAGTCGCGCAGCGCGTGTCGGTGCGCGCAGAATAACGGGGAGCAGGTTGCGTGACAAAAACAAAGACCGTTTACGTCTGCAATGACTGCGGCGCGCAGTCGCCAAAGTGGCAGGGCCAGTGTCCATCGTGCCATAACTGGAACACCCTGGTCGAGTCGGTCGAGTCAACCGCTGCGCCGAACCGTCGCTACCAGGCACTTGCCAAGAGCCAGCCAGTGCGCAAGCTCGCCGAGATCGAGGCGTCGGACGTGCCGCGCTACTCGACGGGCATCGGTGAGTTCGATCGTGTGCTCGGCGGCGGCCTGGTCGCCGGTGGCGTCGTGCTGATCGGCGGTGACCCTGGCATCGGCAAATCGACGTTGCTGCTGCAAGCGCTCGCCGAGATCACGCGCGAGCGGCGTGCGCTGTATATCAGCGGCGAGGAGTCCGGCGCGCAGATCGCGTTGCGCGCACAGCGGCTCGGCTTGCTCGACGCGCACGCCAGCCGGGCCGGCGAGTTGCAGCTGTTGGCAGAGATCCAACTCGAGAAGCTGCAAGCCACGATTGACGCCGTCAAGCCGAGCATTGCCGTCATCGATTCGATTCAGACCATCTACTCGGATGCGCTGAGTTCAGCGCCTGGCTCCGTCGCGCAAGTGCGTGAGTGCGCGGCGCAACTGACGCGGATTGCCAAGCAATCCGGCGTGACGATCATCATGGTCGGCCACGTGACGAAGGAGGGCGCGCTTGCCGGGCCCCGGGTGCTCGAGCACATCGTCGATACGGTGCTGTATTTCGAAGGCGATACTCATTCATCGTTCCGGCTAGTGCGGGCGTTCAAGAACCGCTTCGGCGCAGTCAACGAACTCGGCGTGTTCGCGATGACCGAGCGTGGGCTGCGCGGCGTGGCCAATCCGTCGGCGTTGTTCTTGTCGCAGCACGAGCATACGGTTGCTGGCTCGTGCGTGCTGGTGACGCAAGAAGGGTCGCGGCCGTTGCTGGTGGAGGTGCAAGCGCTGGTCGATACGGCGCAGGTGCCGAACCCGCGCCGACTCGCGGTCGGCCTCGAGCAAAACCGCTTAGCAATGTTGCTCGCGGTGCTGCACCGGCACGCCGGCATCGCGTGCTTCGATCAGGACGTCTTCCTGAACGCGGTGGGCGGTGTGAAGATCGCCGAGCCGGCCGCGGATCTGGCCGTGCTGCTCGCAATTCATTCATCGATGCGCAATAAGCCGTTGCCTAAGGGACTGATCGTGTTCGGCGAAGTCGGGTTGGCCGGTGAAATCCGGCCATGCCCGCGTGGCCAGGAGCGCTTGAAGGAGGCCGCCAAGCTTGGCTTTTCGATTGCATTGATTCCGAAGGCCAATGCGCCGAAGCAGCCAATCGACGGATTGCAGGTGATCGCCGTCGAGCGCATCGAACAGGCGATTGACCGTGTCCGGACGCTGCAGCAGTAGGCGGGCGCAATAGCTTTCCTCGAGCGCACCGCCTATCCGCGCGCCAAATGCGAGAACTGATGCGGGCGTTCAACAAGGCGCTCATCGAATGCGCGATGGGTGCGGCAATAAATTTGCATCTGGGGTCTGCGTTTAAGTGCGTGCGCGTTGACTCACTCTTCGTCCACCCGACCGACCACGTATGACGACCTGCCGTCCGAACTGATTGCCCGGATCGGTGACTATGTACCCATTCAAGACGTGACGCCGTTCGCCACGGTCGATCGCCGCACGTATCATGTGATGCAAACTAGGCGTGTGGTTCACCGCTATTGGCAGCGGGCAAACCAGGCCGTCAGCTTGGCGTCAGTCAACCAGCTGCTAGATGAAATGGGGGGGGGGGGGGCGCGTTGAGCAATCCAGCGCAGTATGCCGGACTGAACAAGTTCATCTTCGACCAAGGTTGATTCGAGTTTCGTTGCCAGCTGGCCAACAAGCTGGCGTGGGCCGGCGGCTATCTGATCGCCGTGCCGCCCAGAACACGAGCCGCACGTGCCCGGCCTGCAGGCATGTGTCGGCGGACAACCGCCAGAGGCAAGCTCAGTTTCGGTGCGTGGCGTGCGGTTTCGAGGAAAACGCCGATCTAGTCGGCGCGATCAACCTACTCAGGGTGGGACACGCCCGTTGCGCCTGTGAAGTGAACGGTGAGGTCATGCCGCCAGCAGCAGGAACCCCTCGAAGCGACTCATTCCCACGCCACTTAGTTGTTCATCGGCGGCACGTAACCGGAGGCGACGTCGGCCCCTTCGCCGAAAAAGAATTTTTCCGTCTGCTTTAATAGGTACTGACGCGCGCGCGGATCCGCCATGTTCAGGCGGTTTTCGTTGATCAGCATCGTCTGCTGCTTGAGCCATGCCTGCCATGCTTCCTTCGAGATGCTTTCGAAGATGCGCTTGCCAAGCTCGCCCGGCAACGGCGGAAAATCCAATCCTTCCGCCTCCTTGCCGAGTTTTGCGCAGTGAACCATTCGAGCCATCAGACTTCTCCTTTAATATCGGGGTGGGGCGGGGCGCCGACGTGCGGAGTCCCCGCGCGTGCTTAGAGCTGCTTGATCAGTACCAGCGACTTGCGCTGCCAGTTATACAGGCGGCGTCGGTCCTCGGGCAGGTCGTTGACCGATGCCTTCACGAAGCCGCGTTTTAGGAACCAATGTTCGGTACGGGTTGTCAGCACGAAAATCCGCGTCAGGCCGCGGGCCCGGGCGCGTTGCTCAACGCGCTTGAGCAGGCGCTCGCCGTCGCCGGTGCCTTGCGCCTCCGGTGCCACGGTCAGGCACGCCATCTCGCCGATCCGCTCTTGCGGGTACGGGTACAGCGCCGCGCAACCGAATAACACGCCATCGTGTTCGATCACTGAAAAGTGGTCGATGTCGCGCTCGATCTGGTGGCGGCCGCGCCGCACCAGCGTGCCGTCCGTCTCGAGCGGCTCGATGAGTTGCAGAATGCTGCCGACATCGTCCGGCACGGCCTCGCGCAGGCTTTCCAGATTCTCGTACGAGATCATGGTGCCGACCCCATCGTGCAGGAACAGCTCCAGCAGGATACTGCCGTCCAGCGCGTACGGGATGATGTGCGAGCGCGGCACGCCGCCGCGGCACGCGCGGATCGCATGCTTCAGGTAGAAGTCCGCATCCGCGCGGTCCAACTCACCCGTATGGGCCTCGTAGATTCTTTGTGCGTCGTCCAGCGACAGCTCACGGGTCAGCTCGCCGTCGCCGTCGATCACGCCGGGTGTCTCGGTGATGAAGATCAGCTTATCGGCCCGTAGCGCGATGGCCGCGGACGACGCGACATCCTCCATCGACAGATTGAACGCCTCGCCGGTCGGCGAAAATCCGAGCGGCGACAGCAGCACGATCTTGTTGCTTTCCAGCGAATGTCGAATCGATTCGGCATCGATCTTGCGCACCACGCCAGTATGTTGGAAATCGACGCCTTCGAGTATCCCGACCGGCCTCGCGGTGACAAAATTGCCGGACACGACGCTGATATGCGCGTGCGCCATCGGCGTATTCGGCAAACCCTGGCTGATCGCTGCCTCGATGTCTAGCCGCACTTCGCCGGACGCTTCTTTGGCCGCCTCCAGCGCGCGCGCATCGGTGATCCGCATGCCGCCCGCAAACAACGACTCAACCTGATGCAGGTTCAACTGTTCTTCGACCTGTGGGCGGGAACCGTGCACCAGTACGATCTGAATGCCCATCGCATGCAACAACGCGACATCCTGCACCAGTGCATTGAGCGCGCCCGCCTGCACCAACTCGCCGCCGAACGCGACGACGAACATCCGGTTGCGAAACGCATGGATGTACGGTGCGACCGATCGCAGCCATTCGACGAATTGAGCGTGATTCGTGGTGTATTCGATGGCGGCGCTCGTCTGGCCGCCGGCCACGGCGAGGTCGCTGGCCCCCGTGTCGCGGCGGGCAAGATCGTTTTGTGCAGTCATGGCCGGATTATAATGCGCCCCCATGTCCAATGTAGCCAAAAACCGCGCGGCTGATGCTTCGCCGGCCGATCGCGCCGACCCCGCGCACCACCGCACGCCGCTTGCTGCGCGTCGCGCCGAGGCGCGGCGTGCGCCCCCGACGCCCAACCCGGTGCCCCCTGTCACGTTCCCGCCGGCGCTGCCCGTCAGCGGCCGGCGCGACGAGATCGCTGCTGCGATTGCACACCATCAAGTGGTGATCGTCAGCGGCGAAACCGGATCAGGCAAGACCACGCAGCTGCCCAAGATCTGCCTGGCGCTTGGACGTGGGCTGGGCGCGGGCGGCACCGGCCTGATCGGCCATACGCAACCGCGCCGTATTGCGGCATCGGCGACAGCGCGACGCATTGCCGAGGAACTGGGTACGCCGTTCGGCGACGTGGTGGGCTACAAGGTTCGTTTCACCGACAACCTGTCGCCGGGTGCCTCGGTCAAGTTGATGACCGACGGCATCCTGCTCGCGGAGACGCAGACCGATCCGCTGCTGCGCGCCTACGATACGATCATCATCGACGAGGCGCACGAGCGCAGCCTGAACATCGATTTTTTGCTCGGCTATTTGAAGCAGATCCTGCCGCGGCGTGCTGACCTGAGGCTGATCGTCACGTCGGCCACGATCGATGCGCAGCGCTTTGCGCGCCACTTCGGCAGCGACGAACAGCCCGCGCCCGTCATCGAAGTCAGCGGACGGTTGTATCCGGTCGAGATCCGCTATCGGCCGGTCGTTGGCGACGACGGCCGCGCTACGCTCGCACGGCGCGGCGCGGCGCCCGGGGCCGGTTCGATTAGCTCGTCGGGTTCTCCACCAGGTGCCGTGGGTAGTGTTACCGCCGCGCGTCAGGCAGAGCGCGACTTGCATGACGCGATTGTCGACGCGGTGGACGAACTGTGTCGCGAAGGCCCGGGCGACGTCCTGGTTTTCCTGCCGGGCGAGCGGGAGATCCGCGACGCCGCCGAGGCGCTGCGCAAGCACCATCCGCCTCATACTGAAATCCTGCCGCTGTTTGCCCGGCTGTCAGCCGCCGAGCAGGAGCGGGTGTTCCGGCCCGGCAATGCGCGCCGCATCGTGCTCGCCACCAACGTCGCGGAGACATCGCTGACGGTGCCCGGCATCCGCTATGTCGTCGACACCGGCTTGGCGCGGGTCAAGCGCTATTCCTACCGGAACAAGGTCGAACAATTGCAGATTGAGCCGGTGTCGCAAGCCGCCGCCAATCAACGGGCTGGCCGGTGTGGCCGGGTGGCCGACGGCGTCTGCATTCGGCTCTATGACGAGTGTGACTTCCAGGCTCGCCCGCGCTTTACTGATCCGGAGATCCTACGCGCGTCGCTGGCGTCGGTGATCCTGCGGATGAAGTCGTTGCACTTGGCCGAAATCGACGCGTTTCCGTTCGTCGAGCCACCGCCGGGCCGGGCCATTGCCGATGGCTATCAATTGCTCGCCGAGCTTGGCGCGGTTGACGACGACAATGCGTTGACGCCGATCGGTCGCGAGCTGGCGCGCCTACCGCTGGATCCGCGCGTGGCCCGGATGATTGTCGCGGCGCGCGAGCAGCACGCGTTGCGCGAAATGCTGATCATTGCCAGCGCGCTGTCCGTGCAGGATCCGCGCGAGCGTCCGCTGGACGCGCAGGAGCAGGCCGACCAGGCGCATCGCCGCTTTGCCGACGAGCGCTCGGAGTTCATCACGTGGCTGAAGATTTGGGCGTGGTTCGACGAAGCCGTTGCGCACAAGAAATCGAACCGGCAACTGGCCGAAGCGTGCCGCGCGCAGTTCCTCTCGCCTCTGCGGCTGCGCGAGTGGCGTGACGTGCATTCGCAGTTGTTGACCGTGGTGCGCGAGCACGGCTGGCGGCTGAACGAGTCCGAGGCGACGTTCGAGCAGATCCATCAGGCGCTGTTGGCGGGGTTGCTCGGAAACATCGGTCTGAAGGCCGACGACGATCCGCATTACTTGGGCGCACGGGGCATTCGTTTCTTCGTATGGCCGGGATCGACGCTCGCGAAAAAGGCCGGCCGCTGGGTGATGGCTGCGGAGTTGATCGAGACCACCCGGCTTTACGCGCGCACCGTCGCCCGCATCGAGCCGGAATGGATCGAGCGTGTCGGCGGCCATCTGATCAAGCGCTCGGTTGCTGAGCCGCATTGGGAGAAGAAGGCCGCGCAGGTGGTGGCGTTCGAGCGCGGCACGTTGTATGGGTTGCCCATCTATCAGCGCCGGCGCATCGCGTTTGGCGCGCAGGATCCAGCGCGTGCGCGGGAATTGTTCATTCGTAGCGCGCTGGTCGAGGGCGAATTCGACACCCGTCTGCCGTTCTTTGCGCACAATCGGCGGCTGGTCGCGCAAATTGAGCAGCTCGAGCACAAGTCGCGGCGCCAGGACGTGCTGGTCGATGATGAGTTGATCTACGCGTACTACGATGCGGCGGTGCCCGCACAGATCCATACCGGCGCGGCTCTCGAGCGCTGGTATCGCGACGAGGCGCGGCGGCGGGGTAGCGACGGCGACAAGCTGCTATTTCTGTCGCGCGAAGACTTGATGCGGCACGAAGCGGCCGGCGTGACGACGGATCTGTTTCCAAAGCGGCTGGCGATGGCCGGCATCGACATGGCGCTGAGCTACCATTTCGAGCCGGGTGCGGCGCGTGATGGCGTCACGCTGACCGTGCCGCTGTACGCGCTGAACCAAGTCGATGCGCGTCGCACCGAATGGCTGGTGCTTGGCATGTTGAAGGACAAGGTGCAATCGCTGCTCAAATCACTACCGCAAAAGCTGCGCCGACATTGCGTGCCGCTGCCCGAGTATGCGGCCGGTTTTGTCGAGCGCGTGCATTTCGCCGGGCAATCGTTGATTGATGCGCTGATCGCCGACCTGCGCGAGCACAAGCAAGTGATGGTTAAGTCGACTGACTTCAAGCTCGAGACGCTGCCGGCCCACCTATTTATGAACTTCAAGGTGGTCGATGAGCACGGGCGGCAACTCGCGATGGCGCGCAATCTCGCGCAGTTGCGCGGCGAGTTCGGTGCACAGGCGCAGCAACAGTTCCAGCGCATCGTCTCGGTCGCGGCCGGCGCGGTAGGGGCCGATGGGCGGCAACCGTCTGGGCATGCGCGGGCGGTTGCGGCAAGCGCCGGTTCGCCGAGCCGGACGGCGGGCAACACGGCGGGCAAGGGGCCGGCATCGGGTGCGCCGCGCGTGGCCAATCAGCTGTCGGCCGGCCCGGCGCGAAACGGGCTCGCGAATGCCGGTGGGCCGGCGCGCGCCGAAGCACCGGATACGGCGCGGCTGGCCGGTACCGCGCTGTATGAGAGTCTGACGACGTGGAATTTTGGCTCGCTGCCCGAGTTGCTTGAGATCCAGCGTGGCGGCCAGACGCTGTTCGGCTATCCGGCCCTGGTCGATCGCGGTGGGCACTGCGACGTCGAAGTTTTCGATTCGCCCGTGCAGGCCGAGCACCTCCATCGCGCCGGTCTGCGCCGTCTGTTCGCACTGCAGTTGCGCGAGCCGATCCGCTATCTGGCGAAAAACCTGCCAGGACTGCGCGAAATGTCAATGCAGTACATGGCGCTCGGCACGCAGGAGGAACTGCGCGACCAATTGATCGAGGCCGCGCTGGATCGTGCCTGCCTGCAGTCGCCGTTGCCGCACGACGATGCCAGCTTCGCCGCCCGGCGCGACGAAGGCCGGGCGAGGCTCTCGCTGCTCGCCCAGGAACTCGCCCGGCTGACCGGTCAGATCCTCGCTGAGTACGCGGCGCTCGTGAAGAAGCTAGCGCAGGCCAAAGGCTTTGGCGCGGCCCACGCGGATATGCAGCAGCAGTTGGCCGCGCTGATAACCCGCCGCTTCGTAATGGATACGCCTTACGCCCAGCTTGCGCATTTCCCGCGTTACTTGAAGGGCATGTCGTTGCGCATCGATAAGCTCAAGGTGGACCCGGCGCGCGACCAGCGGCTTGCGGCCGAGTTCGCGCCGCTCATGCAGTCATACCAGCGCGCACTGTCGCAGCGTGGCGGCGCAGCCGATGCACGGCTCGTGGAGTTCCGCTGGCTCCTCGAGGAGTTGCGCATCTCACTGTTTGCGCAGGAATTGCGTACGCCGATGCCGGTGTCTGCCAAGCGACTGCACAAGGTATGGGAATCGATGCAGCGATGACGTGCGACATGCCGGCGCGTTGGCCCCCCTGCGTGATTCGTTCCGAGCCCTCGGCAAAGACCGTACAATAGACGCAGTTTTCCCGTCTGGTTGCCCATGCCCGATTCCAATCGTTTTGCGCAAGCCCGCCGTTCTGTGCGAGCCCGCCGCGTGGCCGGCTCGCTTGCCGCCGCGCTCGTGTGTGGCGCGCCGCGCCGAGTCCTCCGAGGCGCTGGATCCCGCCTCATGAGCCCGACGCCGCATACCGCGCGCATCGCGCCGCCGTGGCCGGCGCCCCGTCATCGCCCATGAACGCGTTGTTCGGTTCGTTTGGTCGCGCGCTGCTGGGCATGCTTCATCCGCGGATGCTGTGGTTGACCGCGGTGCCGTTTCTGCTGGCCGCGCTGGGCTGGGGGGTGGTGCTGTGGTTCGGTTGGGAAGGATGGGTCAGCGCGGCGCACGGTTGGCTGTCACACTGGGGCTGGACCGCGTCGCTCAATTCACTGTTCGCGAGGATCGGCTTCGGCCACGTGCAAATGGTGCTCGCGCCGCTCGTCGTTGTCGCGATCGCTATGCCATTGATCGTGTTGACCGTTTTGCTGATGATTGCCGCGATATCGATGCCGGCGGTGATCCGCCATCTCGGTGCGCGCCAATTCACTGATTTGGAGCCTCGGCACGGCGGCACACTGCTTGGCAGCCTGCTCCACTCGATCGTGGCTACGTGCATCTGCGTGGTGCTGCTCATCGTCACCGTCCCGTTGTGGCTCGTGCCACCGCTGTTCGCCGTGATCCCGCCACTGCTGTGGGGCTGGCTCACCTATCGCGTCATGACCTACGATGCGCTGGCATGGCATGCGAGCTTGGATGAGCGGCGCATGATCTTTCGCCTGCACCGCATGCCGCTGCTCGCGATCGGCGTGATGTGCGGGATGCTCGGCGCGGTCCCGACGCTGCTGTGGGCATCCTCCGTATTAATGATCGTGTTGTTCCCATTCGTCGCGATCGTATCGATCTGGCTGTACGTGTGCATCTTCGTGTTCTCCGCGCTATGGTTCGCCCATTATTGCCTGCGCGCGCTGCGGCAATTACGCGCGCGACACCCCCATGGGGCCGACCGGCAAGCAACGCAAGCGCGCCCGCCGGGATCGGCGTAAGCTGCCTGCCGTCTGAAACGATCAAGGGGATCCCATGGGGTTCGGCATCATCATCATTGGCGACGAAATCCTGTCCGGACGGCGTGCTGACAAGCATCTGCCGAAGACCATCGAGTTGCTTCGCACACGGGGGCTGGCGCTCGCGTGGGCCGAGTACGTCGGCGACGAGCGCAGACGAATCACTGCTACCCTTAAGCGCACCTTTGCCTCAGATGACATCGTCTTTGTGACCGGCGGCATTGGCGCGACGCCGGACGATCATACACGGCAGTGTGCGGCGGCCGCGCTCGGCGTGCCGCTGGAGCTGCACCCACAGGCCCGGCAGCTGATCGCCGAGCGGATCAGCGAAACCGCGCCGACCGGCCAGGCGGACCTGGATGCGCCGGATAACGTGCATCGCTTCAATATGGGCGTGTTCCCGCAGGGTGCCAGCATTATTCCGAACAGCTATAACAAGATTCCCGGCTTTTCGGTGCGCCATCATTATTTCATGCCAGGGTTTCCTGTCATGGCATGGCCCATGATGGAATGGGTACTCGACACCCATTATGCCCATTTGCATCACGGCACGCCGCATGACGAGCGCTCATTGCTGGTGTTCGAGTTGCCTGAGTCGGCACTGACGCCGCTGATGGAGCGTATCGAACGCGATTTTGCCGGCGTACGTGTCTTCAGCTTGCCCAGCGTTGGCGATGCTGAGCGTGGCGGGATCTATGCGCGGCGGCATATCGATTTGGGCATTAAGGGCGACCCGGAGGCAGTCGCTGCCGCGTATGGGGTGCTACGTGAAGGCGTGCATGCACTTGGAGGAGAAATATTCGAGTCGAAAATCTGATTGTTGAGCACAATATTGAAATAATCATGCTTAACGATGTGTCCCTTATATCTGAATTGATGAAGGTCATTTGCCATAGCATAGGCTTTTGTCATTTAGGCTGAACGACGCGATAATGGCTCCGCGGCCGATCCGGCGACACGCCGCGCCGCCGCGTGCCTGTCATGCAGCGTTTCGCACGTGTGTCGGATCGGGCATTGCTGTGCGCATTGTTTCGCCAACGCCAGAACGCTGTATGAGATTGATCACCAAAGGGCTGCTACTAATTGCGATTCCGAGCCTCGTCGAGCTTGGTTTATTGGTCGGCGTGATGCGTACCCAGGCTGAGGCCCTGGAAGCGGAGCAATGGGCAGTGCGGAGCAAGGAAGTGCTGAGTCAGGCCACTGCCGTGCTCGACCCAGTGCTAGTCGATGCCGTGCGCATGCGCGGCGCCGTGATCGACGGATACGGACAGGTATGGACGCCGCCTAGCCAATGGGGTGAGATCGACCGTCGCATCAACCGGTTGATCGAGCTGGTTGCCGACAATCCATTGCAGGTTGAGCGCGCAGTGCAGATCCGGCAAAGCGCACAGGCGTACCGGCAGTGGAGTGAGCGTTCGCAGGAGTTGCTGCGGCACGGTCAGCAAGCGGGGGTCGTGGCCCGTTTTCGCGAGTTCAATGGCCACGATATCGTCGATTACTTCCGTGCGCAGGTCGCCGCGTTGCAACAAGAAGAGATGCGGCTAGACAGCGTCCGCACCGAACGTATCGCCGAGGCGCGCCGCATGCAGCAGGTGCTGCTCGTGTCGGCCGTGATCGCGTCGATCATCACCGGCGCCATCGCGGTCTATGTGTTCACGTCGAGCGTGCGACGGCGGCTGCGCAGGCTTGCGGACAACACCAAGCAACTTGCAAACAATGCGCCGCTTGCACCGATGCTCGAGGGCGACGATGAAATCGCCGAGTTGGACCTCGCGCTGCACCAAACGAGCCGACGCCTGCTTGAAGCGGATCGCATCGAGTCGCGCTATCGGTCCGACCTCGCGCATCAGGCCGAGGAACTTGGCACGATGAACGAGCATTTGCGCGAGCGTACGCAAGAAAACGAAATGTTCATCTACAGCGTGTCGCATGACTTGCGCGCGCCGCTGGTCAACCTGCAGGGATTTTCTCAGGAACTGAGCTTGGCGTGCGATTCGGTGCGCGAGATACTGGCGCGCAGCACGCTGACCGACACACAACGTCGCCGGCTGTCGCGGATCGTCGACGACGATATTGCCGAGGCGTTGCGCTTTCTGCAAACAGCGGTGATGCGTTCGGCCAGTATCATTGACGCGTTGCTGCGGCTCTCGCGCGCGGGGCGGGTTGAATACCGACCGCAACAAGTTGATGTGCAGGCGGTGGTGTCCCGCGTGGTGGATGCCATGCGCGACTCGATCAAGAGCCGGGGCGTGACCGTGAAGACGCATTCGTTGCCGTCGGCATGGGGCGATCCGACCGCAGTCGAGCAAGTCTTCGCGAACTTGGTTTCCAATGCGGTCAATTATCTTGATCCGCGCCGTCCTGGCGAGATCGAGATCGGTACGCGTCCGAACCCAGTCGGCGTGCACTCGTTACGCATTTACTACGTGCGCGACAACGGATATGGCATTCCCGCGTCGGCACTGCCCAAATTGTTTACCGCGTTCCAGCGCCTGCACGGTGGCGCAGTCAAGGGCGAGGGTATTGGACTGGCGCTCGTGCGTCGCGTTGTTGAGCGACACGGTGGCAACGTATGGGCCGAGTCCAGTGAAGGCATCGGCTCGACGTTCTACTTGTCGTTGCCCGAATCCAGGAGTGCCCACGAAGCGTTGCGTGCGGCAACACTGAGCGCGCTAGCCCGCGTCAACGCGGGGCCCAGGGCTGCACGGCCCGGCCGTCAGCGCCCAGGCAGCGGGCTGGAGCCCGGCGCCGGCACTTCAGTTCAGGATCGTCCGTCGCCTACTCACTCGACGTTCTCTGTATGACGCCTGCTTCTCATCGAATCGATTCGTCACCCGGAGCATTGGGCGCGGATGGCCCGCCGGCTGCCTGTGCACTGATTATCGATGACGACGAGGGTCTGCTCAGCCTGGCTCGCCGGCGCGCTTGCCCGCGCCGGATTTGATGTGGTGACGTTGACGGGCACGCAGGCCGCGCGCGCGTGGCTGGACGGCCGGGCCAGGAGCGGTGGCCCGACGTGCTGGTCGTGGACTATGTGCTGGGTACCGCCGAGACGGGGCTCGACTTCCTGCGCTCGTTACGCATGCAGGGCACGAT
>NZ_JADBGL010000010.1:0-118495 GCF_037389205.1 Mycetohabitans sp. B46 | reverse complement strand
TCTTTACCGGCTTGCGGCCTGGCGAGAAGCTGTACGAGGAGCTGCTAGCCGACGAAGAAACGACGATTCGCACGCCACATCCGAAGTTGCGTATCGCACGGGCGCGTAAAGTACCGGGTAACTTACTTGATGAACTGCTGCCATGGTTGATGCAGCAGCGGATCCTGTCCGATGACGAAGTACGACGTGATTTGAGGCGCTGGGTCCCTGAATATCAGCCGACTGGCGGCGCGATGCTGCACAGTGTACCCACTAAAGATCACGCCTCCCACGCCGCTGGATAACACGACCCCTATGACCTGTCAGCGCTCAGCCAGTTCCCTTCTTCGGCTAGCGATGATGGCTAGCAATGTCGCGGTCGTCAGTGCGTAAAACGCTGCATTCATCACAACGGCGAAAACATCGTTCGTCAGTCCGAACACGAAGGTTCCCAGCACCATGATCAGGCCCATATATGCTGCATTTGTGATGGTCGGGTCTGAATGTCGCCGGTATTTCCAAAAGTATCGCAGCGGTCCCCCATAAAGCAATAAAAGGCAGACAAGACCCACTGTACCCACCTCGGCAAGCATAGACAGTATTTCATTGTGCGCAAGGTGCATATGGAAATCGGACACTAAGTATTTATACTTCGGGAAATGCATCATGCCTTCCTTTAATTGGCCTTTTCCGACACCGAAGACCGGCTGTTCTGCATACAGTTCCAGTGATGCCTTCCATAATTCAAGACGTATGCCCGTCGACGATTCGGTATTGCCTACTGAGAGCTTGCGTATGTCGGATTCAAGCGCGCTCACGCGTTCTTGAACCATATTTGTAGTCGAAAGCGCACCTAGTGTGGCTATCAGTAGCAGTACTAGGCCGACTGCAGCCCAACGATTGGACAACCAATGCCGTCTGGCCATCGAAGCCCACACGAGCACGGGTAACGCTATCCAACCGCCGCGTGCGCCGGATAGGTACGAGACGTAGCATCCACATAGCAGTGCAATGACCTTAAGAGCCCATTCGCCTAACCAGATTTTCCGGTCACGTTCAAGTGATGCAAAGGCAAGGAAGCCAAGCAGCAGGGCCGTTCCGCCAAAAGGGATGGGGTTCATGAACGCATTGCCGAGGCGTCCGGGCGTGGACCAAGAGCCGGTGTGCAGCACCTCATGAAGTGCCCAGGCGCCAGTTGCAATGGCTCCGGCAACGAAACCCCACTGCACCAAGCGGAGTTGGACGGAGGGCAGTGAGGCGAGTAGGAAGAAGCTGGGTACAATTAAACCAAACCGCAGTATGGGATCAAATGCCGATAGCTTGGCTGTCTGCAGTACGAGTATTTGAAATAAGACGGCCGCCGGCAATGCCAGCATGCTAATGAGATAAAGTCGGTACTCGCGCCATATCGATCGACAACGCTCCCAGTTAGCCGGATGAGCTGCCCAGCCTAGCGCCAACACGAGCAAAGTGAAATAGCAGTAACCGGCCCCCCCCTGCATTGTCAGCACTAGCGCAGGTGAAAGAATGATCGCGGCTGTGGCGATCCCTGTGACAAATCGGTTTGAGTGCATTAATACGAGGCTGTGGGTTGTTCTTCAGCGCGGCGCACGGGCGATGACATCCTCGATAGGCATGCCCGGCGATTTGCGCCCAGGGCGCTCATTATAACTGCCGCCTCCGCATCGATTGGCCACGCCGGTCACGCTCAGCACGCGGGCGCTCAACGGCGTGCGCTTGAGCAGTTGGCCCGGTACGCGCAACGTCGCAAGGCCCGCGTGCCTCGCGGCTGTGCAATCCGGTTCACTCGCTGCAGTACTTTTCAGTCGCCGAAGCGGAATCAGGTAGCGCTCAGCAATGTCGTACAGGGTGTCCTTCGGCTGCATCCGATAGACTTCGATGTCGTCGGCGCGCCGGATCTCGCATGCAGTGCGTCGTGCTCAAAAATGGGCGATCGTGACAGTGGTCGTGCGAGATTGCGAAACAGCAGCAGCGCCAGTTCGAATGCCTTGTTGGTCAGCGATGCCGGCGTGCCGCGCACCTGCACCGGCTGCAGCGCGCTGTCGAACGTATAGCCGCCGAACTGTTCGCGCGAGCCCGACACCGGCTGTCGGTACGGGTGACGCAGCAGCGTTTCGACGCGCGCTAGCAGGATTTGCGCGGACACCGGCTCCACGATGTAGTCGTTCGCGCCGGCGTTGAGTATGGACACGATATCCGTCTCGTAGTTGAGGCTGGTCATGAACAGCATGGGCAGCGTGGGAGGCAGGTTTTGCCCGGCTTCTTTGAGCGCCTCACCGCCTGGCATGTCGGGTACGTTCCAGGCCAGCACCAGCAGATCGAAGGTTTGCCTGAGCAACAGGTGCACGAAGGCCTGGCGTTCGGACAATGAATGACACAGGTGTCCAGCTTTGCTCAGCTGTCCAGCTTTGCTCAGCGTTTGGCAAATGAATGCCGCCTGGCTTGGGCCATCGCCCAGAACGCTGATTCTCATCATGGCATCGCAGCCGGTGCACCGCGACGAATCAACGCACGCGCTTACGGAACACAAGCCAGCGGGGGGTCTTGAAGCGCACGATGCTCACGTACAGCCACACATAGGTGGCCACGAACAGCACGACAAAACAGAACAGGTGGACGGTGTGTCGCCAGAACAACGTTGCCGGGATCACCGCGATCAGGCAGAGCAACCATAGGTACGGCGAGGTCAGCGAATTGCGCCGGGTCAGCTCCCGTGCGGTGCGCGCGCCCACCACCCAGCGCATCAGCCGCTTATAGACGAGCATGTGCAAATGCACGCCGTCCGGCATGCCTGGCGACATCCCCCGCACAAACCGCTTGCGGTAGATCGAGAAACAGACCTCGAAGATTGGATACATGAACAGCAGCAGCGGATACCAAGCGGAAACGTCGCGGTTGCGCATCACGAGCAGGATGGCCAACTCTGCCAGCATGAAGCCAATGAAATACGCCCCCCCGTCTCCCAGAAAAATCAGTCCGGCCGGAAAATTCCACAAAAAGAAGCCAATGATTGCCCCCATCATGACTAGTGAGCCGGAAAGCACAATCGGGTCGTGGACTTGGAATGCGACATACGCGAGTGAGGCGAACATCATGAAGCCGACCATCGAGGCGAGTCCGTTGAAGCCGTCGATGATATTGATCGCATTGGCTAGCCCAGCGACTGCGAGCACCGAGATGACCGCGGATACCCACGGATACGCGAGTGCAAAATCCAGCCACGGCACGCTGATACGGGTAATGGCCGCGTCGAGCAGCCAATACGCGAGTGCCGCGGCGACCATGGTCGCGACGAGCCGCGTAAAGGGACTCACGCGCCTGGTCAGGTCCTCGATCAGCCCGGAGGCGAACGCGGGCAAGCCGCAGGCGGCCAGCAACAGGATGCCGTCGGCCACCGATGGATACGCGCCGCGCAACTGCATGGCGCCGCCCGCCAGTCCGAATAGGATGCCGACGCCACCGATGCGCGGCACGGGCCGAACATGGAATTTTTGTACGCCCCCCAGATCGGTATCGGTCGACAGGTGCTGGTGCGTGTTCGCGTAACGGACGATGGCGAGCGTAACCAGCAGCGAAATCAAGAAGGCAATGGCGAAGCTGAGCATGGGTAATGCGTCTCCTCGCAGGGTTTAGGCGTAGCCGTTCGGATTGTTCACCTGCCAGCGCCAATGATCCGCGCACATCCTTTCGATGCCATGCTCGGCGCGCCAGCCGATGACCCGCTCGGCCGCCGCTGGATCCGCGTAGCAGGCCGCGACGTCGCCGGGGCGGCGCGCGACGATCTCGTACGGGACTTCGCGGCCGCAGGCCCGCTCGAAGGCACGCACCACGTCTAGTACGCTGTAGCCCTTGCCTGTGCCCAGGTTCACGGTAAAGCTGCGGTCCTGCTCGAACAGTGTATCAAGTGCGGCAAGGTGTCCGCGTGCGAGGTCGACAACATGAATGTAGTCGCGCACGCCGGTGCCGTCTGGCGTGCCGTAGTCCCCACCGAAGACCCGCAGGCGCGGCAGCTTGCCGACGGCGACCTGCGCGACAAAGGGCATGAGGTTGTTCGGGACGCCGTTCGGGTCCTCGCCGATCAGCCCGCTCTTGTGCGCGCCGACCGGATTGAAATAGCGCAGCGTGGCAACCTTCCAGCCGGCATCGGCGTGCGCCAGGTCGCGTAGAATCTGCTCGGCCATCAGCTTCGTCTGGCCGTAAGGATTCGTCGCGGACAACGGGAATGACTCGTCGATCGGCACGCTTTGTGGCACGCCGTACACGGTGGCTGACGAACTGAACACGATGTGCTTGACATCATGCTTATTCATCACGCGCAGCAGCGCCAGCAGGCTGTCCAGGTTGTTCGCATAATACTCCAGCGGTTTTTGCACTGATTCACCCACCGCCTTGAGCGCAGCAAAGTGAATCGCGGCGCGGATCGGGCGGTGCTCGAACACTTGCTGAAGTGCGCGGTCATCGCGCGAGTCGGCTTGGTGGAACTGAACCGTTTTGCCGGTGATTCGCTCGACGCGGCGCACCGCGTCGATCTTGCTGTTGACCAGATTGTCGATTACCACGACATCGTAGCCTGCGTTGAGCAACGCCACGCAGGTATGCGAGCCGATGAAGCCCGCACCGCCGGTGACCAGGATCGTGCCTTGATTCGTCATCGTTGTCCTCATGTTTGACGCGCACGCGCACGGAACAGTGTGCGCTTGATGGATTGCAACACCGGGTACGGTGTCACGCAATGCAGCAGATTCTTGCCCAGCCCGAGCCACCAGTAGGGATTGGCCGCCTCGAAGTAGGCAAGCTGCAGTCGCAGCGTCGAGACAATCTGCGTGCGTCGCTTTGTAGCACTGATGCCGCCTTCGTTCAGTTCGTAAACCAACCCGACTTCGGGCAGGTTCGCGCAGTCGTGTGTGCGCATTAGCCGCAGGAACAGGTCCAGGTCCTCGGCCGCGCGGTACGCCACGCGATAGTTACCGGCCTGCCGGACCGCGTCCACGCGCAGCATCATTGCTGGATGGATCAATGCGGTGCGCGCAAAGCGCTGCCGCCGTATGTCAGCCGGCTCGCTCGGCGGGGCCAACGTGAACAGCGGCACGCCGTGGCGTGTGGCAACCTGTGCCCACATGCCGACCGCGGCCACGCGCGGATGGGCATCCAGATAGGTGGCTTGCTTCGCCAGCCGGCGCGCGCAGGCAAGATCGCCGGCGTCGATACGGGCCGCGTAGCGCACCGCACGCGCCGCCAGCGCATCGATGCCGGCGGCCAGCGCTCGCTCGATCCCGCCATTGCGCGCCAGGCGCAGGACTTCGATCGACAGGCCATCGATAGCGGGCGCGGCGAGCGGCGGCGTGCTGCCGTCATCGACGATCAGCACATGCACTGGTGCGGGCTCTTTGAACGAGCGAAGCGTGCGCTCCAGGTCAGCCTGACAATTGTAGGCGGGAATCAACACGCTTACGCCTGCGAGCGCGTCGTGATCAACATTGTTCATGGCTTGAGCTTAAGCCGGATATAGTAGAAATTTACTGCGGCTGCCGTGATGTAGCCCGCGGCCAGTCCGCCTAGCGCGCCGCGTGCGCCGAATGCCGGGATCAGTGCGAAGTCCAGCGCGAGCGCGACGGCCAGTGCCAGCGTCCATTTGGCCAGCAAGACAAATTTGGCCTGGTATTTGAGCACGACCAGATTGCCGATTGCCTCGATGCCGGCCGGCACCGACAGCCAGACCGCCGCGCGCAGGAGGTGCGCAGCGTCGTCGAAATCGGGTCCGAACACGATCCGCACGATGAGGCTCGCCGCTAGATCCAGCAACAGCGCGCCGGCGCTCATCAGCGCTGCTGTCATCCACAGCAGTCGCCCCATATTGCGTCGCAGCTGCGATACGTCGGCGACGCGATAGACGAACGCCGGCGCGAGCGTTTGTGCAAGCATCAGCGCGAGCGCGATCCAGTTCTCGTTCAATTGCTGCGCGGCGGCATAGCGGCCCAGTTCGGCAAATGACACGTAGCGCTCCAGCACCAGCCGGTCCAGCTTCAGGAACAGGTACATGCAGACGAGTCCGAGCCAGAAAACCGTCCCGGTGCGGCCGAACGTGCGCAGTAGCGCGCGCTCCACACGCCAGTCCAAGCGGCCGTGGCGCGCGCGGTAATAGACGAGCAGCACGGCGGCGATGATCGCCGCCTCCACCGCCCACAACCATGCAAAGCCGGCCGCCGACGTGGCGGCGTGCACCAGCAGCCAGACGCCGCCGGCTTTGGCTAGCGCGGTGACCATGTTCGTGATCAACTGTGGCTTGGTATAAGTGATGCTCTGCAGCCACGCATTGACCACGCCGATCAGTGGCTCACGCAGCAGCAGTGTCACGGCCAGCGCGGCCAGTATCGCGCCGACGGTCGGCTCAGTCAGCCCGGCAGCGATGCCGGCCCACGTCAGCGCGAGCGCGAGTGCCGAGACGGCCAAGCGTAGCGCAAACGCGCTGCCGAGGATCGTGCCTAGGCGCTGCTCGCCGCCGTGCACGATCATGGGGACCAGGATCTCCGCGCCGCACACCCAGGTCAGCGGCGCCAGCACGAGCAGCAACGTGTTGGCATACTGCCACTTGCCGAACAACTCCGCGCCGAAGTAGCGGGCGAGCAGGCCGCTGATTACGATCGCGACCCCGATTTGCGTGAACCGCTCCAGGCCAAGCCAACACAGGTTGGCGACCGCGCGGGCAACATCCGGATGGTGCTTGATTCGGTTTAGCATGCGCCGGCGGGGCGGAAAAGTACGCGTCCTGACGTGGTGTGGTGGTGTGGACCGCCGTTTCGGCGATCATGGCCTTTAACCACGTTAAAATGACCAGACAAAGGGGTCTGAGTAAGCTGCAATTATAGATTGGATCCGGTCCCGAACCGGCGACCCGTGAGCGGCACGGCGAACAGACTGCGTAGGTTCGTTGCGCGACGCTTCGGCGGCCCCTCGAATTTTCGTTTCCAACAGGCACTCACTCATGATTTCTCAATCGATTTTCAAGGCTTACGATATTCGCGGCGTCATCGGCAAGACGCTCGATGCCGATGTGGCACGGCAGATCGGCCGCGCGTTCGGCAGCGAGGTGCGCGCGCAAGGTGGCGATGCGGTGGTGGTCGGTCGCGACGGGCGCCTGTCGGGTCCGCAGTTGTCCGCCGCGCTGGCCGATGGCCTGCGCGCGGCGGGCGTGGACGTGATCGATATCGGCCTGGTGCCGACGCCGCTCGGCTATTTCGCGGCCAGCGTGCCGCTCGCGGGGCGGCAGGTGGATTCGTGCATCGTTGTCACGGGCAGTCATAATCCGCCGGACTACAACGGCTTCAAGATGGTGTTGCGCGGCGCCGCGATCTACGGTGAGCAAATTCAGGCGTTGTATAAGCGTATCGTCGAGGGCAATTTCGCCACGGGCGCCGGCAGCTACAGCGAACATGACGTGCGCGATGCCTACGTCGAGCGGATCGTGTCCGACATCCAGCCGGCTCGGCCGCTGAAGATCGTCGTCGATGCAGGCAATGGCGTGGCGGGATCGCTTGCGCCGAGGCTGTTCAAGGCGCTCGGATGCGAGCTGGTCGAGCTATTCTGCGAGGTGGACGGCAATTTCCCGAACCACCACCCGGACCCGGCCCATCCCGAAAACCTGCAGGATGTGATTCGTGCGCTGAAGGAGACCGACGCACAGATCGGCTTTGCGTTCGACGGTGACGGCGATCGGCTCGGCGTCGTGACCAAGGACGGCCAGATCATCTATCCGGACCGGCAATTGATGTTGTTCGCGCAAGAGGTGCTGTCGCGCAACCCGGGCGGGCAAATCATCTATGACGTGAAGTGCACGCGCAACCTGGCCAAGTGGGTGCGCGAGCAGGGCGGCGAGCCGGTGATGTGGAAGACCGGCCACTCGCTGGTGAAGGCAAAGCTGCGCGAAACCGGCGCGCCACTTGCCGGCGAGATGAGCGGACACGTATTTTTCAAGGACCGCTGGTACGGTTTCGACGACGGTCTCTATACTGGTGCACGGCTGCTGGAAATCCTGTCGCGCGTAGCCGACCCGAGTCAGTTGCTCAACAGCTTGCCGAACTCGATCTCGACGCCCGAATTGCAGCTTAAGCTCAACGAGGGCGAAAACTTCGAGCTGATCGGCAAGCTGCAAAAGCATGCGACGTTTGACGGTGCCGACGAGGTGATGACGATCGATGGTCTGCGCGTGGAGTACCCGGACGGCTTCGGGCTCGCACGCTCATCCAATACCACGCCTGTGGTCGTGATGCGCTTCGAGGCCGACAATGATGCCGCGCTCAAGCGGATCCAGGCGGACTTCAGGCGTGTAATCATTGCGCAGAAGCCGGACGCAAAACTCCCATTCTAGGCGGTTCGGCACAACGCGGCTGCCGGGCCGTGTGCCCCGTTTATCGGCGCCGTTCGGGTCCGATGCGATAGCCGTGTCTATCCGCGCTACAATTCGCTACTTTTCGCCCGGCGGTCGAGAGCCCGCCGGCGATCCTCTTTCGCCGGCGATAGGGCCGGTGTGGTTCCCGTAGCGTATTGATCCGCGTGCAAAAGATTCTGATCGTTCGGCTGTCGTCGCTGGGCGACGTCGTTCACAACATGCCGGTGGTCGCCGACATCCGGCGGCGCCATCCCGATGCGGTCATTGACTGGCTGGTCGAGGAGAATTTCGTCGAGCTGGTCGAACTCGTCCAAGGCGTGCGTCGCGTCATCCCATTCTCTTTGCGTCGCTGGCGCAAGCGGCCGCTGTCGGCCACGACGTGGCGTGAAGTGCGGCAATTCAGGCGCACATTGGCTGCTGAGCAGTACGACGTGGTGATCGATTGCCAGGGACTGGTCAAGAGCGCATGGGTCGCGAGCTGGGCACGCGGCAACCTTGTCGGATTGGGCAACCGCACCGACGGAGCCGGTTATGAGTGGCCGGTACGCTGGTTCTACCGCACGTGTGTGCCGATCGAGGCGCGTACGCATGTGGTCGAGCGTTCCCGGCAATTGGTCGCACGTGCGCTCGGTGATCCAACGCCGCGAGCCGATGAACAAGACATCGATTTCGGCATTGACCGGCGCCGCGCGGCGCTCGAGCTGGCGCGCACGGGGCTGAACTTGCCGGTGCCGTACGTGGTGTTCGTGCATGCGACCTCGCGCGAGGACAAGCAATGGCCGCAACGCTGCTGGATCGAGTTGGGCCAGGCACTCATTCGCCGCGGCGCGTCGATCGTGCTGCCCTGGGGCAGCGACGTCGAGCGTGCGACTAGCGAGCGGCTTGCGCAGCAATTCGGTGCCGCCGCGCTCGTGCCGCCGCGCCTGTCGCTGCCGGCGGTCACGGGACTGATCGATGGCGCGGCGGCGACCGTCGGCGTTGACACCGGTCTAGTCCATATTGCCGCGGCGCTCAAGCGTCCGACGATCGAGTTGTACAATTTTGCGACGGCATGGCGCACCGGCGGCTATTGGTCGCCTGCCATCGTCAACCTGGGGACGGCGGGCGCCTCACCGGGCCTTGCCGACGTCAAGCGTGCGCTGGCTGGCTTCGGATTGCTGTAGCGATATGTTCATGAGCGAATCACAAATCATCGAGGTCCAAGCCGCCGATTGGCACGGGCAACACCTGTCGGTGCCACGCGAGACACTGCTGGCCGCGGTGGAGTCCGGCAAAGTGCTGTATTTCCCCCACTTGCGCTTTGTGATCGAAGGGGGCGAACAAGCACTGCTGGATCCGGCGATCGCCGACCCCAAGCGCAAGAACATCAGCTTGGCGCCCAATGGCGGCGCGTTGCACGGCGTGTCGGGCGATGCGGTCACGCAGTCGGCCGTGCGTGCGCTGGTGTCGCGTTATCAACTCAATGCACGCGAACTGATCGACGGACTGTTTCCGGAATATACGGGCAAGCTCCGCGTCGCGCCCACCAGCCTGCGGTTGCATCGTGTCGAAACACGCAAGACATCATGGCGCAAGGACGACAGCCGGCTGCACGTGGACGCGTTTCCGTCGCGGCCGAACTATGGCGAGCGAATCCTGCGCGTGTTTACGAACATCAACCCACACGGCGAGCCGCGCGTGTGGCGGGTCGGCGAGCCGTTTGAGGACGTGGCACGCCGGTTTCTGCCTCATATACCGAAACTCGTGCCCGGAGCCGCATGGCTGTTGAAGCTGCTGCGTGTGACCAAGACGCGACGCAGCGAGTACGACCATCTGATGTTGCACCTTCATGACGCGATGAAGGCCGACCTGGACTACCAGCGCAACGCGCCGCAGCAGACAGTGCCGTTTGCGCCGGGCAGCGTCTGGGTATGCTTTTCGGACCAGACGTCGCATGCTGTGATGTCCGGCCAGTTCATGCTCGAGCAGACCTTCTTCCTGCCGGTGCGCTCAATGGTGCAGCCGCAATGCGCGCCGCTGGGCATCCTGGAGCGTCTCGCGGGCCATGCGCTTATCTGACCCGTTGGCCGACGATCGATGCTACTAAGGATTCTGTATCGCGCACTCTGGTGCATCGTGGCACCGCTGGCCATCGTGCGCCTGGTGGCACGCTCGCGGCGCGAGCGCGTCTACATCGAGCATATTGGCGAACGGTTCGGCCATGCGGCGGGTCGCGCAGCGCACGACGACGCCCCGCTGGTTTGGATCCATGCGGTGTCGCTTGGTGAGACGCGTGCCGCTCAACCGCTGGTGCAGGCGCTGCTCGACGAGCGTCCCGATGCGCGGGTGCTGCTCACGCACATGACGCCGAGCGGACGCGCGACCGGCGAGCAACTATTCGGCTCGCGCGTGTTGCGCTGCTATTTGCCCTATGACATGTGCGGTCCGGTCCGGCGGTTTCTGCGCGCATGGCGTCCCACGTTGGGCATCGTGATGGAAACTGAGGTGTGGCCGACGCTGATCGACGAGTGCCGCCATGCGGGCGTGCCACTGGTGCTGACCAACGCGCGAATGTCGGAGCGCTCATACCGGCGCGCCTCGCGTTTTGGCGCGGCGGGGCGTCAGGTATTCGGCGGCTTTGCGCGCGTGTTGGCGCAGAGCCCTGCCGACGCGCAGCGCCTGAGCGCGCTTGGCGCGCGTGACGTCGCGGTGCTCGGCAACCTAAAGTTCGATATGGAAGCCCCGGCCGAGTTGGCTGAGCGCGGCCGTGCCTGGCACGCGGCAATCGGCCGGCGGCCGGTGTGGGTGGCGGGCAGCACGCGCGAGGGCGAAGAGGCGCTCGTGTTGGACGCATACCGCCAGCTCCACGTTGCCGATGCGCTGCTGGTGCTGGTGCCTCGCCATCCCCAGCGTTTTGATGAGGTGGCGTCGCTGGTCGAGCGCGCCGGACTCAAGCTGGCGCGCCGCTCGCAGTGGGCCGGCGCCTCGCTCGCGCCGGGCTCGCGCGAGGCGGCCGCCATCGAGCCGCTGCCGGCCGACGTGCAAGTGCTGCTCGGCGATTCAATGGGCGAGATGCGCGCCTACTACGCGGCGGCGGACGTGGCCTTCATCGGCGGAAGCTTGCTGCCACTCGGTGGCCAGAACCTGATCGAGGCATGCGCTGTCGGCGTGCCGGTCGTGATCGGCCCACATACATTTAATTTTGCACAGGCGAGTGCCGACGCAATCGCGGCCGGCGCTGCGCTGCGGGTGCAGGATCCGACAACGTTGGCGCACGCCGTGCGCACGGTGCTGACCGATCGCGCGCGCCGTGTGACGATGAGCGCTGCCGGGGCCGCGTTCGCGGCGCGTCACCGTGGCGCAACCCGTCGCACGATCGATGCGCTGGAGGCGCTGTTGCCGCCTGTCAAGCCGCGAACAGGCCGTTCTTCTTGATAAGACGCACGACGTCTGCCAAGCCGCTTTGCGTTCCTAGGTGGTTCATCATCAAAGGTTTGTCGCCTCGCATCGTGCGTGCGCCGGGCGATGACCGCGTGACGGACGTCGACATACCGCACAGCCCTGGTGACGTGAGGCGAAACGACACGGAGCACGTCCCGCAAGCGCATGAAAAGCAGCCCGCAGCAGATGGAACGACGTCGATGCTATGCATGACGAAGCAATAGCGCTGTCTATTTAGTAACTTTATTGGCGATTAATAAAAAAGATGTGTATCGCGCGCGATGGGCGGGTGCGCTGGTCATACTGACGTTTCGCGCCACGTCGCATGGCGTACCGATATAGCTTTTACTATCTGACAGTCGGAGCTGGTTTGCCGCGCCGTTGCCTTCGAGTATGAATTGTTGACGTTGCTGCAGGCGGGTATCCTGCATCTTGACGAGGGCGATTATGAAGACCATCGGATGTTTTTCCCCCTTTTTTAAGCTGTTCCGCGCACGCTTAAAACACGAAGGAAGCTACGAGCGTACGAATCAGCGGTATGTAGCGACGCCTCCGGGCCAGCGTTTCGGTTTGGACGGACTGCTTCCCAAGGCGCCATCGCGTCGTGCCAGCCTGACGCCGCTAAACCGTGATATTTACGAGCCGCGGTATGACAACATCGGCAACGCTCCGATATCGACGAAGGCGCATCGGCGCTTCGGATCCGTGCCGGAGGCACAACTGTATGCTAGTGAACTTCGGCCCGTTCACGTGCGTCGCGCGAATTCGCAACCGATGACGCAGCGATTAAAAAAGGCTGGCCGTTTTATTAGCATGTCGTTTGGTGGCCCGAGCGGGACGGCGGAATCTGACAGTCAAATCGACGTACTTCACCAACAGTACCTCGACTACAAGTTCTCTGCTCCTAAAGAGTTGTATCAGACGATTAACGGCTTCGAGCCGCTGATCGTGAAGAAGGTTAGGGGGAGCGATAATATGCTCGGCCCTCGTGCGCCGCTGCTCACCGTTTTCTCCACTGCTTGCAAGTCGGTCTATGGCAAACATGTGCAACCGGCCGATAAATGGAGCGTCCGAGACGGGAAGCTGAAGCGGTTCAAGAAGGCTCTCGCGGAGTTTAAAGATATTTCGCAGTCAGACGCGGAACGCGAGGACGTCGGGAAGTTGCAAACGTTGTGGGTGGCCATCAAAGAGTTTGAGCGTGAGCTGCAGTGTGATCCCGAATGGCGAGACTATTATAAGGAGTGGGATAAATTTCTAAAGTCTGCCAAAGCATTCGAAAAAAATATGCGGTCCAATGCCAAGGGGAAGGATGCCACGAAGCTGAGCGAATTTGCAGCGACCATCCAGAATTTTGAAAGTAAATTCCAGCCTAATCCTAAGTGGCAAGCCTACTATGAGAGGCTGGATGAGTTCAAAGTGGCCGTCAAGCATTTCGAGAAGCGTGCGCAGTCTGACCTAGACAGGAAAAATTCCGGTAAGCTGCACAATTTCATGGAATCTGTCAACCATTTCGAAAGCGCGCTGCAATTCGATTCCAAGTGGGGTAGCTACAGTGAACTGGAGAAATTGCTGGCAGGCGTCAAAACTTTTGACGATGTTTTGCAGTCCAACTTAGCGTGGCGGAGCGACGAGGGATCGTTCCGAGCGACCATCAGGGATTTTGCAAAAAATATGCAAGCCGATCCTGAATGGACGAACTACATCAAACTGAAGAAATTTAGAACGGACGTCCAAAACCTTGAAAAAGACTTGGAGTCCAATCGTGAGTGGAAGGGTTACAAGAACCAATACAATCAGTATTTGATGACGCTGGAAAAGCGTATGTTAGAAGTGAGAGCGGCACAGGCGCAGCAATCGGGGACATCCCGCACGCCGGTCAACAACCAGGTATTGGCTTCATCGTCATCGATCCAAAAACGGATTGTGCAGCAACGTTCGGAGCCCTTCGCATCACGCATCACGCTGACCGACGATGACCGAGTCTACGCCGAAGAGCTGAAGCAGTACCTGCTGAAGCAGCCCCTTGGTTCGGCAATGATCCAATTAATCCGTTCCACAAACGTTTAGGAAGATCCAAGATAGCGCGACGCCGCTGGCCGGCGTGCCGCCCGCCGCTTAATGTGCAATCCGTTGTCGTATGCCTTTTGTCCCCGATTCGCTGCCCGTGCCCTCGTCGACGTTTTTGATGCGGCTCATTATCCTGTACTGGCTGGCGAGTTCCTTTGCAAGTTCGTAGTACTACGCCACTAGCCGTACCGGCTTTCCACGTTAATCTATTAAACGCCTGAGCGTGTACCCCGATGTCGCGGGCGTTTAAGGGCTGCACGCCCGGCCGCCTGGCGCCAGGCAGCACGCCGATCGATGAAAAGGCCCGCTCAATAGGCGCTGCACCATCGATGAGGATGCAGGCGGACGGGCCCAGGCCACGACGATGCGCGCAGGATCAGCAAGAGAACACCGAATCAGTGACGGGGGCGAATCAGCGAAGGACACGCTGAAGCGGTGCGGCTGCGGGGCGACGAGGAGCGCGCCGTACTGGTGTCGGTGCGCGACAGGATGTCACGGTATGTCAGCGGGTGCGACATGCATAGCTGGCGCCCCGCCGCGTGCATCGACGGCGCTGCTTTTTAGTGGGGGCAGCGCAGTGCGTTCAATAAGTCGGCACTGACGGATCGACTTGCCGCGACCACGCATCGATACCGCCTTGCAGGTTATAGATGTGCTTGAAGCCGCGCGCCTCGAGGAACATGCCCACGTTTGCGCTGCGGGCGCCATGATGGCAGATGCAGACAATCTGCGCGTCGTCGTCAAGCTCTTCGCTGCGCGCCGGAATGTCCTTCATCGGGATATGCACGATACCGTCAAGCCGGGCTGTCGAGACCTCCCACGGTTCACGCACGTCGAGCAATACGGGTGCGGCACGAGACGAGTCAGCAAGCCAGGCGGCGAGGTCGGAGGCAGTGAGGTTCTGCATGGCTTAAAACTTGAAGTGAGGCGGCTCGACCGCGTTGATGAGGGGTGGGACGAACGTCTCGAAGACGTCGGCGATCCGGTATTGCTTGTCGTCCACACGGGTGACGATTTGTGCGCGCATGACCGGTGCCACGCCGACGAATGCCGCAAGTCGGCCGCCGATCTTCAATTGCTCCAACATTGCTTGTGGCAGCATCGGCAGCCCGCCCGATACGCAGATGACGTCATACGGCCCTTGTGCGGGCCAGCCGCGGGAACCGTCGCCGGTTTCCACTTGTGCATGGGTCACGTCGTTCGCCGCCAGGTTGGCCCGGGCCAGCTCCGCCAGTTCCGGGACAATGTCCAGCGTCAGCACCGAGCGCGCGCGATGCGCGAGTAGCGCCGCCATGTAGCCGGAGCCGGCACCGATCTCTAGCACCACCTCGTGCTTTTTCACGGCCAGCTCCTGCAGCACCCGCGCCTCGATCTTCGGCAACAGCATGTGCTGGCCCGCCGGCAGCGGCACCTCAAGATCGGCGAACGCAATGTTGCGATAAGCAGCAGGCACGAAATTCTCGCGCTTGACAATCGCCAGCAGGTTCAACACGTCTTGGTCCAGCACCTCCCACGGGCGGATTTGCTGTTCGATCATGTTAAAGCGTGCTTGCTCGATGTTCATGGTGTCTTGACGGTTTGAATCGACGAAGGTAAGCGTTGGAATTATACTCGACCCTTTGATGACGTTGCCGGTTCTCTCATCGCCGGCCCTTTCTTCGGCCGATACCGGCTTTGCCGGCCGCAGGCTCTCGTAGCAGGCTTCGTAGCAAGCTTGGTCTCGCAGGCCCCTGTGGCAGCGCTGATGGCGTAGGCCGCGCGTGCGGTGCCGCTCCAGTGTGCTGGCTACGTCGCCGATCGTCCATGACCGGATCCCATGAACTGCCGTCCCAATTGCGGTGCCTGTTGCATTGCGCCTTCCATTTCCAGCCCAATTCCCGGCATGCTGAGCGGTAAGCCCGCCGGCGTGGCGTGTGTCCAGCTGGATGCGCAGATGCGTTGCCGGATTTTTGGCGTGCCTGACAGGCCGCGTTGCTGCGGCGGCTTGCAGGCGTCCGAGGAAATGTGCGGACGCTCCCGTGCCCACGCGCTGCATTGGCTGACGCAGCTCGAGCAACTAACCGTCCCCTCGGCGTAATGGAGGCGTTGCGCTGGCACGTCGTTGAGTGCGGCGCCCAAGCCGTAGCGGAGCGTTCGGCGGCGCGTGTGAAACGCGTGTCAACGGTATAGGCTGATGTGCCGGCTGTGCTGATGGGCGGGCTGTCGTAAGAGGGACGGTCGGCGCACTGCAAAAGGAATTGCGCATTTAGCAGCCGACGTTTTCGCAGCAGCTGGGCGTGCTGCGGAGCAACAGGCTGGTGGCGACTCGCCGCGAAGGCGAGAACATTTTCGATTCGGTGGCGAGCCCGTGCGCGCTTGCTCGTTGCTCGGGCCGTCCCTGCAGTTGCCGGCGAGTGAGGCAGTGGCGTCGCGGCGGGTGCCGGGCAGTGCCGCGTTCGGCATCGGCTGTCGCTTGACGGGTTGCTGTCCGGAGCCTACGCTCGTGACGCTCAGTGCCGGCTATCCGAAGGCGAAGGGTTTCATGGCGGCAATGATGGCCAACATGGCCATCTTCAAGATCATCTCGCAGCGAGAATCGGATGGGTGGGGGCGAGCCGAAAGAGGAGCATTGCATGATTGAAACGGTGGTCCGCGCGCTGGTGCGGGCGGCGGCCGCGCTGTCGTTGATCGTGCCGCTTGGCGTGGCGGGGACGATGGCTGTGGCGCCCGGTGTCGCGCATGCCGGAATTTTCCCGTTCGTGCCGGATCATTACACCTTCTCGCAGCGGCAGGTGCAGCGTGCGATCGAGCGCAAGTTCCCGTATCAGCGCAGCGTCGGCCCATTGCTGGACCTGGCGTTGGCCAATCCGGTCGTCGCGTTGCGCGCAGATGCCAACCGCGTCGTGGTCACGATCGACGCGCACTTGGCCAGTCCGTTGCTGGGGCAGCCGGTGAACAGTGTCGTGAGCTTATCCAGCGAACTAGCGTACGACGCGCCTAGCCGCTCGGTAGTGCTGCGCCATCCCAGTATTGAGCGGATCGACGTCAGCGGCGACGCGGCGCCGTACACGCAACAGATCCATGCTGCCGCATCGATTGCCGTGACCCAGTGGCTGGCTAACTACCCAGTCTACACGTTCAAGTCTGAGCAACTGCAATTTGCCGGACAGCAATATGAACCCGGTACAATTACCATTCTTTCAGATGGCATACGCGTGCAGATCGTCGAGAAGTAGCGGCGTCGCGCGCGGCCGCCGCCCCGGCTCAGGTTGCTTCTTCAAAGGACGATGGAATGGATCTGTTGCTGTTGCTCAAGGCGCTGGTGCTTGGCATGGTGGAAGGCTTGACGGAATTCCTTCCCGTATCCAGTACAGGACATTTGATCCTGATGGGAGAACTGATCGATTTTACCGGCGACAGCAGCAAGGTCTTCGACGTTGCAATTCAATTCGGCGCCATCCTCGCGGTATGCTGGGAATATCGCGAGCGTATTGGCCAAGTCGTGCAGGGCCTGGCCACCGAGCCGCCAGCGCGGCGTTTTGCGCTCAACGTGATCGTCGCCTGTCTTCCCGCGGTCGTGATGGGACTGCTGTTCGAGAAGCCTATCAAGGCGCTGCTCTTTTCGCCGGTGCCGGTGGCGATTGCGCTGATTGTCGGCGGCATCATCCTGTTGTGGGTGGAGGCGGCGCATCGCCGTCGCGATGGCGATGCGTACGTTGCCCGTGTGCAATCGATCGATGAGTTGACCGTCGTTGATGCCCTGAAAGTCGGGCTCGCGCAATGCTTCGCACTGATCCCCGGCACGTCACGCTCGGGGGCGACGATCGTGGGAGGACTGCTCACCGGCCTGGAGCGGCGTGTTGCAACCGAGTTCTCGTTCTTCCTCGCCATCCCGTTGATCTTCGGCGCCACCGTGTACGAATTGGTCAAGGCGCGTGACGCGTTGAGTGTATCGGACATGGGGCCGTTCACGGTCGGCTTCGTGACCGCGTTCGTCAGCGCATTCGCGTGCGTGCGCTGGCTGTTGCGCTACATCGCAACACATGACTTCACTGTGTTTGCGTGGTATCGGATTGGCTTTGGACTGCTGGTGCTGGTCGCTAGCTATCTGGCGGGGGTCACGTTTAGCCACTGACCTGGGGTACTCAACGCTTCGTGAACAGCAGATCCCAGACGCCGTGGCCAAGTCGCAGTCCGCGGCGCTCGAATTTTGTCACCGGCCGATAATCCGGGCGCGGTGCATAGCCGCTCGCCTCGTCCGACGCATTGGCGAGAGCCGATTCCGCGCGCAGTACGTCGAGCATCTGCTCTGCGTAATTCTGCCAGTCCGTCGCTAGGTGCAAGTAGCCGCCGGCGCGTAGCCGTGAGGCGAGCAGCTTAACAAACGGTGGCTGGATGAGCCGGCGCTTGTGGTGACGCGCCTTGTGCCACGGGTCGGGGAAGAAGAGGTGTACGCCATCCACGCTGTTCTCGGCCAGCATATGCTCGATGACCTCGACCGCGTCGTGCTGAATCACGCGGATATTGCTCAGTTGTCTTTCGCCGATCAGCTTCAGCAGCGCCCCTACGCCCGGCTCGTGAACCTCGATGCCGAGAAAGTCGTCGCCTGGCCGCTGTGCGGCGATATCGGCGGTTGTCGTGCCCATGCCAAAACCGATCTCGAGCACGCGCGGCGCATCGCGACCAAAGATCGCACCCCAGTCGAGTGGCGCGCCGGTATAAGGTAGCTTGAATCGCGGACCCAGTTCGTCCAGCGCTCGTCGCTGGGCGTTGGATAAACGCCCCGCTCGAGTCACGAAGCTGCGGATGCGGCGCAGCGGCGGGGTTGCATCGGTGGCGGGTGCCGCGCCATGGCCGCTGTCTTCGTGGACTTCATTGTCGGCACGCTTGTGCGCGGCCGTGTCGTCGTGGCGATCGGAAGGATTGTGAGTCATCGTGCGGCGTTTGCGGCAGACCGTCCGGCGCAGCAAGTGCGTCGGGCCGGCGTGCGGCGGATAAGCAAAAAGCCGTTCGCATATTGAACGGCTTTTGGTGTCTTGGGATGGGCGATGCGGGATGAACGCATGGTCCCGGTCATTTCGGCGAAAGTAAAACTTTCGCGAAGAGCGGGGATTGTGGACCGGTTTTGCTATCCCGTCAACCGGCGGGCGCGATGCGCGCCTGACGTGCTGGCGTGCGCTCGGGGGCGAGCAACACTAGCTGACAGCCTTGATCCATACAGACAAGCCGATGGCGCACGAATGAACCCGCTGCGCTCACCATGCTGCAATCGGTTTGCGGCGCAGTGGGCAAGGCCATGCGGCTTATGTCGTGCAAAGTGCCCGAGCATGCGCCCATCAAGCATAAGGCGATGCTGATCTCTCATTTGCCGGCCGGCTCCAACCTGATACCGATGGCCACGCTAGTCGGCAACAATGAGGCGCCCCGGATTTCGATTCCCATTGCGTTTGACCGCCCGTTGCCCGACGCGGCGGCGCGCGAGCAGCATTGGATAAAGCGCAGTTGGTATGAGGCGTTCTAATCTCTTTGGTCAATCAAGAAAGACCTGATGCGAGTGATTAAGCGCGATGTGAGCAAGAGCCGGAAAGCGGCTTCGTCGAAGAGGTATACGCCTACCTACGGCCGGATGGGCGGTATGGCCTGAACGCGTGCCGCACCTATAGTGCCAATTCTGCTCGCGACAGAGCGGCGTCTTGAACGAGCTGGCCGCTCGGAGAACTTACTGCACTTGCAGGGATGAAACCGGGAGGTGGAGCGGGCGATGGGAATCGAACCCACGTCTCCAGCTTGGGAAGCTGGGGTAATAGCCATTATACGACGCCCGCGAAGTCGCTAATTCTACAGGGTTTTGGGCGGTTTGAGGAGCGAAGTGCCGCGGCGTTGTCGTAAGCATAGGAGTTGTCCGGGTCTGCAGCATGTCGCTTTTATGGACGTGGTATGGAGCCACCCGCCCGCCGAGGACGTTGGTGACAGGAAACCCGGCAGATGGGATCCGAAGAAATCGACAGTCCCTGACAAAACAAGCGCTACAGCCCCTGGCAGGACAAGCGGCTTACGTAGGCGGAAGTGGCGGCTATTGGGCATGCTGGGCTGCACGCGGCCTGGAATGGCAACGCTCAAGGCCGCTGCGTGCCCCGCTCATGGCGATCCAGCTCGGCAGCATGGTCGGTTCGACGTTCATACGGCAACTTCGTGCTTGGCGGCTCGAACTCAGACCCTGCACTGGCCGCACGGTCAAACCATATAAGTTTGGTAGATGCCCGACTCGGTTTCAAGTGTACTGGCATCTTCGCTATGTCGGCCGTGGTGCGCAGGCCATGGCGCGAACGGTGAGCGTCGACGTGCAATAGAGGCCGCGACGCGTCTAGTTCCACGTGAGCGCTAACCGCGTGCACGCGTATCGCCCATCATGCTCACAATCCGAACATTGTCACCGACACGGTGATGCGCGTGACGATCATCAATAATACCTCGACGATCACGAGCAGCACCAACGGCGACAGGTCGATGCCGCCGAGCGTAGGCACTACGCGGCGCAGCGGGTTCAGCAGCGGCGCGGTCAATTGCAGTAGGATCGCCATCGCCGGGGAGCGCGGGTTGACCCACGAGAGCAGTGCCATGATCAGCGTCAGCCAGATCGTCAGGTTCAACGCCCACTTGACCATCGTCAACAGCGCGATGATGAATCCAGCGGGCAACAGTGAGGCCGGGTCACCCCCAGAGATGGCCACCATCAGGACGATGAACACGATCGCGGTGAGCCAAGCGGCGAACAGGCTCGTCCAGTCGATGCCACGCGCGGCCGGAATGACCCGGCGCAACGGCAGCACAAGCCAGTTGGTTGCCTGAAAGATGCCCTGCGAGACCGGGTTGTACGGCGTGAGCCTGACCACATGCAACCACGCGCGCAGCAGCAGCGCGGCACCGAACAGCGTGAAAATCGTATTGAGCAGAAAGCGGGCAATATCCCCGAACATCTTGTTTTCCTTCGAGTGGCGCAGCCGACGAGTTGTAAGGTACCGGACGCAACGTGTCAAGGGCGCGGCAGCACGCAGCCGGATCGCTGCGCCGCGCCATCGTCGGGTGCCGGTGCGTCCGTGCCATGCTGCAGCGCTGCCGCGACGGTGGCTTCGATCGCGTCAAGCCCGGGCGGCGCCGGCGAGCGTCGGCGTGCCAGCGCGGCCACTCTGCGCGTGAGCATCGCATAGAGTGCCATGTGATCTTCACCCAACGCGGCCAAGGTGTCGAGCTGGCGGCGGATCACTGAAACGTCGCCGCGCGACACTGGCCCAGCGATCGCGCCGGACAGGCCTTTGTCGCGCACCGATTGTAGGGTGCGCTCGAGCATGGGCAGCAATGCGGCCAATGCGACTTCTTCATCCAATCCGATATGTTTCCAGAGTGTGACGTTTTCGTACAGCGACGCCACCACGAAGCTTGCAGCGTAGCTCGCCGCGCCATGATAGAGCATTCGCGCACCAGACGGGATCGACAACGGCACGCAGTCCAGAGCGCTGGCAAGCGCGCGTAGGGCGGTGTCCAGCGGCGCCGGAGCTTCAATCGTGATGGAGCAGCCCGCCAGCCGGTCCACGTCAGCCGCGTGTCCGGTGAACAGGTACAGCGGATGAAAGCCGCCCGTCAAGACGCCTTGGACTCGGGCCGGTTCGAGTAACTCGACGCTGGACGCGCCGCTGCAGTGCACGAGCGCGCATGAACTGGCCCGCGCAGGGGAATAGCATAGTTGAGTGGCCACCGCGCCGATTGCATCATCCGGCACCGTCACGAAGACCAGCTCAGCGGCCTCAATAACGTGTCTCAAATCTGAGACGATTTGGCAGTGTCCTGCCCGCTCGGCAAGTTGCCTGGACGATTCTTTTGAGCGGCTCGCGACCGCGGCAATCCGGTAGCCACTCCGGTGCCACGCTGCGGCAAGCGTTTGGGCGAGCCGTCCGGCGCCGATGAAGCCAATGGTCGGATGAGGTGGAAAAGGCATGGTTCATGCTTAAGTCACGAGAACGGTGTCCATGATAGACCAGTTGTGTATTACTTCGCGTCAAGCGTTATAGCGACGCACTTGCTGCGTCCTCTGTTGCTGCTTGCGCGTTGAATGGTGTGATGCAAGGCGTTTGTCAAGGGACGAGTCGTGGGCCGCAGGTGGCGGGGCGGCCGCGGGCGAGTTGCGTCGCGCTCCATTATTGGCCACAACTCAATCAAAAAACACCTGATCAGGAGATTTGCGCCATGAGCCTCTTTTCGTATCGGAAACACCTACGATTCCTCAATGCGGTCCAGCGCCGCTTGTGGTGGGAGCAAAGGATGCGCTTGACGCCGCGCGTGCGAATCGGTGGCTTGTACGTGCCGCCGAACGTAAGCCGCGAGTTCGCCTATGTAAAAGTGGGCTGACGGTAAGTGGGCTGACGGTACGGTACCCGTAACGGGTGTGCGGCGGGTACGCGGTGTGCATTGGCTGGCCAGGACCGGCGGGGGGATCAATGGCTGGCGAGAACCGGCTGGCGGACCAACGGATGGGGGTCACGCGGAATAGGCTGAGTGGTAGGCTGAGCCTGTGGTGGGTATGTCTTTTCGCGTTGATCGCTGCGTGCATCGAGCGCTGCTTCTCGAGCCGCCGCGCGGGCAGCGCGCTGCCCGCGCGCGTGCCCGGCAGGAAGGCCCAGAACGATTCGCTATGGCGCATGCTGGCCGAACCGGACCAGGACACCGCACACACGTGATGTCTCCGGTTGGGCTCGACAAAAAATACCCATAGGCGACGGGCGCCAAAGTGATCCAGTGACTTTGTAATGAAACTTTAACGACTCGAAGCATCTCGGTCAGCCAATGTTGCGCGGCGAGCGTGGCGTGTTGGTCCGGCGCTGCCTACTCCACCTGTCAGCCGCCCCGCGCCTGGGCTTCGATGATGGCGAGGCTGCCAACAGCACCCGCTAGCCGCCTATTGCGCCTGCATCTCTATTGCATTTTGCAACAATTGGGCCCGGCCATCCGCGCGAATTTTCGGTACAGTGCAATGGTGGTGCCGTCATAGGCGGCATCGTGTTCAGGAGAGAGTAGTGAAAAAGATCGTCCCGATCCTAGTCGGTGTCGTCCCACTGTTGGTGGGGGCGGGCGACGCGCAAGCGCATGTGTCGATTGACGTGGGGATTGGGATTCCTGGTCCGGTGTACGCTACTCCGGTTTATACGCCGCCGCCGCTCGTCTACGCGCCGCCCCCGCCTCCGGTGGTCTACGCACCTGCGCCACCGCTCGTCTATGCGCCGCCGCCCGCGGTCGTTGTGGGCGGCTATAGCGGCTATTACCGGCCGTGGTATCCCCATCCTCATTGGCATGGCGGTTATTATCGGCGCTGGTAGCGGGCGGCAGGCCTGTGCGCCGTCGTGATGATGGCAGGCTGCCGCGCGCACGCCCGCTGGCGCCATCGTTACCCCAGGCCGATCTCCGTCCACAGCGCATCGACGCGCCGCTTGACCGTTGCATCCATCACGATCGGCCGGCCCCATTCGCGGGAGGTCTCGCCGGGCCACTTGTTCGTTGCGTCAATGCCCATCTTGGAGCCGAGTCCGGCCACCGGTGACGCAAAGTCGAGATAGTCGATCGGTGTGTTGTCGACCAGCACCGTGTCGCGGCTCGGATCCACGCGCGTCGTCAGGGCCCAGATCACATCTTTCCAGTCGCGCACATTCACGTCGTCGTCCACCACGACAATGAACTTCGTATACATGAATTGCCGCAAGAAGCTCCAGACACCGAACATCACACGTTTGGCATGGCCGGCATAGCTTTTCTTCATCTGCACGATGGCCATCCGGTAGCTGCATCCTTCTGGCGGCAGATAAAAGTCGGTGATCTCCGGAAACTGCTTTTGCAGCAGCGGCACGAATACCTCGTTCAGCGCGACGCCGAGCACGGCCGGTTCGTCCGGCGGCTTGCCCGTGTACGTTGAATGGTAGATCGCGGCGCGCCGCATCGTGATGCGCTCGACGGTGAACACCGGAAACCACTCTTGCTCGTTGTAATAGCCGGTGTGATCGCCATAGGGCCCCTCCAGCGCATGTTCGTAGCCGCTGCCCGGTCCGGCCACACGAGCGCGCGTCGAAACGGTTCCTGGTTGTGCCGAGCTGTCTTGCACTGTGCTTGCATCGGGATGGATGAACCCCTCTAGGATGATTTCCGCGCGGGCTGGCACCTGCAGCTGCGTCAGTCCGGGCGTCAAGCAATGGGCCAACTCGGTTTTGCCGCCGCGCAGCAAGCCGGCGAACTGATATTCGGACAATGTATCGGGTACCGGCGTGACGGCGCCGAGAATCGTCGCCGGATCGGCGCCGAGTGCGACGGCGACCGGATAGGGCTGGCCAGGATGGGCTAGCGCAAATTCGCGAAAATCCAGCGCGCCGCCGCGATGGGCGAGCCAGCGCATGATCAGCTTGTTGCGCCCGATCACTTGTTGCCGATAGATGCCCAGGTTCTGACGCGGCTTGTTTGGACCCCGCGTGACGGTGAGCCCCCAGGTGATCAACGGCGCCGCATCGTGTGGCCAGCAGGTTTGGACTGGCAGCCGCGCCAGGTCGACATCGCCCCCTTCGATCACGATGTCCTGGCAAGGCGGCGCGCTGACCGTGCGGGGCGCCATGTCCCAGACCGCCTTGGCCAGCGAAAGCAGCCGTGTCGCATCCTTCAGGCCCTTCGGCGGATCCGGCTCCTTCAGCGACGATAATAAGTGACCGATATCGCGCAGCGACGTTAAGGCCGCGTCGTCGGCATCGGCATCGACGCCCATGCCGAGCGCGACGCGACGTGTCGTACCAAACAGGTTGCCAAGCACAGGCATCGTGTGCCCGGCCGGATTCTCAAACAGCAGCGCGGGACCGCCCGCATTGAGCACGCGGTCGCATAGCTCGGTCATTTCGAGCACTGGCGAGACAGCAGCGCGCACCCTTCGCAATTCTCCCAATGCTTCGAGGCGGCTCGCAAAGTCACGCAGGTCTTTGTATTTCATCACACTATACGAACGTCGCCGGCCATGCCGGGCACAAGGGGTACATTTTAGCTTGTGTGTGCGACACATTTGTTGCAAATCGGACCACCTGCGTCTCGGGGCACGCGGCGTGCTTCATTCTCACGTATTGACCGTTTCTTTATAACTAAAGGTATTGACTTCTCGAGTCCTTAGTTTTGATGCTCTATAAAACCCTGTTAGAATCCGACCTCATCAGTGGCGGGACCGCCTCGTAGTCCGCCATCCTGTTTGGCGCTTCGCGTCACGCCGACCCTTCTCGCTAAGGGCGGCGCAAACTGACATCGGCTGGCCCAATATGCCGGCTTTTTGGTGCGGGTGGCCCGCGCGGCTTGATTGACGCGCGCGCAGCGTGTGTCACGAATCCTGACGCCCCCGTCTGCGCAGATGGCGCCTCGCCATCTCTTCCCGGCATCGTCCCGCGGCTAACCAACGCAGGCGATGCCTTGGCCTGTCATGCACATCGGTTGCGACTGCGCTTGTGTGTTCGCACGAAGGTCGTCGTCGCTGCAAGGCACGGCATGACCGGCCATGAACCCTGGGAGCTTGTGAAGTATGAATACTTGGTTAGGTTGGCGACCGAAGCGCGATGTTGTGCAAACGGTACGCGAACTGCTACGCCGCGGCACGCGGCTTTCTTCCATGCTGTTGAGCCTCGTCGGCGCGCTGGCGGTGCTCACGAGCCTGGCATTGTGGTGGCAGCCGGCGCTGCGCGGCACCTTGGCCGCGAAGGTCATGCCGTTGATCGTGGAGGCGGTGCATAACGGCCCGGCGCGATTGCTGTCCGGCCAACCGCTGCCGCCGTTCGCGCCGCATGCCAGACCGGAGGGCGACGCCGCCCCGTTGGGGATGACGCCCGTATCCGCTACGCTCGGCGGCAAAGGGTTCGTCGCGGCGACGCTCGAGCTGGGATATGATGATCTGCCCGGCGGGGCCGCCCTGGGTCCGACCCCGCTCAATGGGCTCGATCCGCACACCCTGCCGTCGGTTGGCACGCTGGCCCGGCTCATCCCGTCCGAGCGTGTTGCCTCCGATGCGCGAGACGATCGCGTACTGGTGTCGGCGCATGAGCAAGCGCTGGTTGCCGCTTACCTTGCACGGCGCTATCGTGTCGCGCAGGAGCCGGTTCGCCAGTTGGTCAAGGCGGCGTTCAACATCGGTCGCGAAGTCGGGCTCGACCCGCTGCTATTGCTGGCGGTGATGGCGATTGAATCGGGCTTCAACCCGTATGCGGAAAGTGGCGTTGGCGCCAAGGGCCTCATGCAGGTGATGTCCAGGGTTCATTCCGACAAGTTTGATTACTTCGGGGGACAGAGCGCCGCGCTGCAGCCGCTGGCCAACATTAAGGTCGGCGCCCTGGTGCTCAAGGACTGCATTGCCCGTGGCGGCTCTGTAGCGGGCGGCTTGCGGCGCTATGTCGGCTCGACATCGCCGAGCGATGGTGGCTATGGCGCGAAGGTGCTGGCCGAGCGCGCGCGGCTGCGGGATGTCGCGCGCGGACGCAGGGTGCCAGTTCGCGCCCCGCAATCGCCTGCGCCAATGCTTGCATCGACAACGCCGCAGACCAATGCATCGACGCAACGGGTGCCGGTCACGCTGGGTGCTGAGCCTTCGGCTGTCATGCAGAAGGCGCCTGCCGGCGCCGATACGCATGCGCAGGACGACGCCGGCGTCAGTACCGTGTCGAAACATACCGAGCAGTTGGCCGACATCGGCGCTTGATCAGTGTCGGGTGCTGCACAGCCGGTGGGGAAGAGGCGGTGGCAGCGCCCACTTAAGACGCGTCAAACAGGGCGTGCAGCCGTGCGATAGCCTGTTGCAGCCGCTCGTACGATGTCGCGTATGAAATTCGCAGGTAGTCGTGCGGCGCATGCACGCCGAAGTCCAGGCCCGGCACCATGCTGACCTTCGCTTCTTGAAGCATCACGGACGCGAGCGCCGCGCTGTCCGACGCAGCCTGGTGTGCGATGCCGCGGCAGTTCGCATAGACGTAGAACGCGCCATCCGGCAGGACCGGTATGCCGAAACCCAATTCGCGCAACGCCGGTACTAGGAAGTCGCGCCGTCGCTTGAACTCGAGCCGCCGTTGCTCGTAGATCTCGAGTGACGCGGGCTCGAAGCAGGCGAGCGCCGCGTGCTGCGCGAGCGCGGACGCGCAGATGAATAGGTTCTGCGCGAGCTTCTCGAAGGCCGGCACCCAGTGCGGCGGCACCACGAGCCAGCCCAGGCGCCAGCCCGTCATACTGAAGTACTTCGAAAAACTATTTACGGTCACGACATGATCGTGTGCGCCGTGCAGTGACAGCGCCGAGACGGGCGGCGCATCATAGGTCAGTCCCTGATAGATTTCGTCGACGATCGCGAAGCCGCCGCGGGCGCGGACCGTATCGACAATGCGTTGCAGCTCGTTCGCGTCGATCGACGTGCCGGTGGGGTTCGACGGCGACGCGAGCAGCACGCCGCGAGTGTTAGCGCCCCAATTCTGCTGCACGTGCGCCGCGCTCAACTGAAAGCGTTGTGCCGCGTCGCTCGGCACTAGAACCGCCCGGCCCTCGAAGGCGGTGACGAAGTGGCGGTTGCACGGATAGGTCGGATCCGGCATCAGCACTTCGCCGTCGCGATCTACCAGCGCCGCGCAAGCGAGCAACAGCGCCGCGGAGGCGCCGGCCGTTACGACGATGCGTGCCGGTTCGACATCGATGCCGTACACACGCCGGTAATGCATTGCAATGGCTTCGCGCAACGGCGTGATGCCCAGCGCCGGCGTGTACTGCGTGAGGCCTCGGCGCAGTGCCGAGACCGCCGCTTCGGCGACGGGCGGTGGAGCCGTGAAATCGGGCTCGCCGATGCTCATGTGGATCACGTCATGGCCTGCCTGCTCGAGGCGGGTGGCCTGCTTGACGAATTCCATGACCTGGAATGGCTCGATCCGGTCGATGCGTGAAGCGAGTCGAGCGGCCCGGGCGGTGTCGAGCGGATCCGGCATCGAATCAGTATCGGTCATGCAGCATTCCTGGCGGACGCGACAGCGCGCATTTAACCGCGAGCCTTGACTTCGTCGGCGCGCATGGTCACCGCGAGCTTGTCGAGGACGCCGTTCACATACTTGTAGCCGTCGGCACCGCCAAATGTCTTAGCCAATTCGACGGCCTCGTTGATCACAACCCGGTACGGGATCTCGAGATGATGCTGGAATTCATATGCCGCAATGAGCAGCACCGCCCGTTCGACCGGCGACAGCTGGTCGATTGGGCGATCCAGGAACGGCATGAGCGCTTCAGTCAGCGTCGCCGACTGCTTGATCACGCCATGCAGCAGCGCATCGAAATGGTCGCGATCCGCTTTGTCGAAGCCGGGCTGCTCGCGCATGGCTGCGTCGATTTCGCCCGGCGCCGCACCCGACAGCAGCCACTGATATAAACCTTGCGTGGCCAACTCGCGCGAGCGACGGCGAGCACTTCTCGTTGTCATGCTCGATCCTCGTCTGCCGCTTCGTCTTCCTCGTCCTCGTCGTCATCTTGACCGAGTTGGTCGAGCGCGGACGATAGGTTCGCCATTTCCACCGCAACGCGTGCCGCATCGCGGCCTTTCTCAGCCATTCTCGCGATCGCCTGCTCGTCGTTCTCGGTGGTTAACACCGCGTTGGCGATCGGCACGCCGAAGTCCAATGCAATCCGGCTGATGCCCGCGCCGCTTTCGTTGGACACCAGCTCGAAGTGATAGGTCTCGCCGCGAATCACCGCGCCGAGCGCGATCAGCGCGTCGAACTGGCCGCTCTCGGCAAACTTTTGCAGCGCGAGCGGAATTTCCAGGGCGCCGGGCACCGTGACGAGCAGCACGTCCTCGCCCGCGACGCCAAGGCGCTCGAGTTCCTCGACACAGGCGTCGACCAGCCCGTTGCAGACCGGCTCGTTGAAGCGGGATTGGACGATGCCGATGCGCAGTCCGTCACCCTCGTGATTCGGTTGATATTGTCCGATTTCCATGAATGTTCCATTGATATGTTGGGCGAGGCGGGACGCCGGCCGCCGGGCCATGATCCAGAATAGGCAGATACCGCGCGCGTCGCCCTATTCGTGCGAACGCGGGCCGCTGCCCGCGAATCCGTGTGCTGCTGCCGGCATGGGCTCGAAACCGGTGACCTCGAGGCCGTACCCCGACATGCTGCCCATCCTGCGCGGATTCGACAAGACTCGCATTTTGCCGACATGCAACTCATGCAGAATCTGCGCGCCGACGCCGTACGTCTTGAAGTCAACTGGACGGCGCTTGAGTTCGGCTGCCTTGTCCTGCCGCTCGAACGCCTCGAATACATCCAGCAGCCGCTCGCCGGACTCGTGCACGTTCAGCAACACCAAGACGCCGGGTTCCCGCTGGGCAATCTCGCGCAGCGCCGCATCCAATGTCCAGGAGTGTGTACTGACACCCGTTTCAATCAAATCGAGGATCGACAGCGGCTCGTGTACCCGTACCAGGGTTTCGACTTCTGGCGATGGCTGCCCGCGCACCAGCGCTAGATGCGGCGCACCGCTCGGCTTGTCGTGGAACAGCACCGCATTGAACGGTCCATGCGCGGTATGCATCGTGCGCTGCGCTACGCGCTCAATGATCGATTCGGTGCGACTGCGGTACTGGATCAAGTCCGCAATCGTGCCAACCTTCAACCCGTGCTGCGCGGCGAATTCGACGAGGTCGGGCAAGCGGGCCATGGTGCCATCGTCCTTGATCACCTCGCAGATCACCGATGCCGGCGTGAGCCCGGCCAGCGCCGTTAGGTCGCAACCGGCCTCGGTATGGCCGGCGCGCACCAGCACGCCACCAGGCTGCGCCATGATTGGAAACACGTGTCCAGGCTGCACGATATCCTCGGCTCGGGCGCCGCGCGCGACGGCCGCCTGGACCGTGCGGGCGCGGTCGGCAGCGGAGATGCCGGTGGTCACGCCTTCCGCGGCCTCGATGCTGACCGTAAACGCCGTGCCATATTGCGTGCCGTTGCGATGCGTCATCAGCGGCAGATTCAATGTGCGGCAGCGCTCCTGCGTCAGCGTCAGGCAGATCAGCCCGCGGCCATAGCGAGCCATGAAGTTGATCGCTTCTGGTGTGACGAAATCAGCGGCCAGCACCAAGTCGCCCTCGTTCTCGCGATCTTCTTCGTCGACGAGGATGACCATTCTGCCGGCTTTGAGTTCGGCAATGATCTCTTGCGTGGAAGCGAGTGTCATGGTGGACGATGGTGGCGCGAGAGGAAAACCGCTATTTTACGTCAGCACCGCGTCAAGAGCCGATTTCTATGCTGGTTCTGCGAGTGCGCAGGCGATGAAGCGGGCGACGCTGTCCACACAGGACACACACTCATCGGTATAGCCGATCCGTGCAAAGGCGCTGGCGGGGCCGACGCATATCAGCGGCTTGCGCCAGCGTTGCGCCAACGAGATTTCGTCGGCGGTACCGTGGCCGCCCGGCAACGCGACGATGACGTCGCTGCTCAGCACGTTGACGTGGTTGCGACTGACGTGATTGGGCGGCACGCCGGCGTCATGGCGGGCAGTGGCGTGCTGATCGGCAGATCGACAAACCGATTCGGATAGCCGTCCAGCGGCACGAAGCCGGCTACCGGATCGGCGCGTGTGGGCACGATTGCAATTGAGCGGCCCGTGCGTGCGCTGACGCTGCAGAAACCGCGTGCGACGCTGAGCATTACGCCCTGGCCGCCGCCGGTCAGCAAGTTGTAGCCGTTTTCGGCGATCCATCGGCCGAGCGGCTCGGCCAGTTCCGTCCAAGGCTCGGTGCCCGAGCCCATGACACCGATTGTCTTGGTTAGCATGAGGAGGCGACGACGTGATAATGACGATCGAAGTACACCAAGGCGTCGATTGGCGCCGGGCCGAGCCGCAGATCGAATACGTCGGCGACGATGACGCTATGCGTGCCATGTCGAGTAACGCTCGCGATGCGACAATCGAATGTGGTCAATGCGTCGCCAAGCACCGGCGCGCCAGTGTACATCGTGCGCCAGCGCACGTGCACAAAACGTTCGACTGAGGGCGCCTATGCGCAGGCCTTCAAAAAATGCTATGGCTATCTACCCAGCCGGCCCCCGATGGTGTCGTAGCTCCCGCGCAATGTAGCGGCCATCGTCCATTGCGCCCGGGACACATGATTTTTGGATGGTCATCCAACGCATATTTTGCGGTTGTTCGGCCAAACATGCCGTCCTATCTCTGCGCGTTAGCGCATGCTTTGCAGCAGTAGCGGTGCTGCGCCTCTTGCCCCTTTTCGCGTGCCTGACTAAATGACTTGGCTGTTGAGCTGCGATTCGACCTGATAAATTGGCGATATTATTGAGCAGGCCGGTGATTCCAATTACCGTCGCCATGACGGCAAGCGGCTTTAAACCGGCGTTTCGGCGCGTGCAGCAGAGCGGCGACTTTGATTGCGCGTTTGCCGTCGTCGCGATGATCGTCCATGCCGCTCTTGACAAGGTGCGTCGCGTGGCCATCGAGTGGTTCGATCACCCCACACACGGCCGGTTTAGGCGCGACGTCGGCAGACGATAAATCCTTGAAAATCCGATTACTTCAATGATGGGTAGCCGTCCTGAGACGCGCTGAGCATCCGCTCGACATACCGCGCAATCATATCGACTTCGAGATTGACTGCGTCGCCAACGCGCAGGTGCCGCAGCGAGGTCATCTGTATCGTATGCGGGATCACGTTGATCGAGAACTCGCACCCATCGTCCCGGTCCTGTACGGCATTGACTGTCAGGCTGACACCGTTGACCGTGACGGACCCCTTGTACGCGAAGTACTTCGCAAGCAAGGACGGTGCGACGATGCATAATTCGTGCGATTCTCCCACCGGCTCGAAGCGGCTGACCTGGCCGAGCCCGTCGACATGTCCGCTGACTAGGTGGCCGCCCAGGCGTTCATGCGCACGCAGCGCTTTTTCGAGGTTTACTTCGCCGGGCTGTGCGAGCCCGGTGGTGCAGTTCAGCGTTTCCCGCGATACGTCGACCTCGAACTGCGTCGATGTCTTGTCGATGACCGTCAAGCACGCACCTTGCACAGCGATGCTGTCGCCCAGCTCGACATCGGACAAATCGAGCGTGCCGGCGGCGATCACGAGGCGCGCGCCGTCCTCGACAGATGCGCCCAGCGGGGTGACCGATTCAATGCGGCCGATCGCCGCGACGATGCCTGTGAACATACAAGAGAATCCCTTCAGTGTGAGCGCGGATCGCCCGTTTGCAGGGCGTTGTCGGATGCGGTCGCCACGAGCCTGGCGAGGACTCGTAGATCCTCGCCGATCCGCTCGATCGAATGATATTGCAGCCGTACTCGTCGATCGAGCGCCGGCGGCGGCTCGAGGTTGAACATGCCGGTCGCGTTGCCGAGCAGGGCTGGGGCGATGTAGAGCAGCAGCTCGTCAACGCAGCCTTCGCGCAACAATGAACCGTTGAGCTTGTAGCCCGCCTCGACATGCAATTCGTTGGTGCCACGCGCAGCAAGCAGCCGTAGCGCAGCCGGCAGGTCCACCTTGCCGGACCGGTTCGGCAATGCAATCACTTCGGCGCCGGCCGCGCGTAACGCATGCGCACGCGGGGCGAATTCTCCATCGTCGCGCGCGCAGATGATCAATGGTGGCGCGCCAGCTAGAATTCTTGCATCCAGCGGCACGTCCAGACGGCTGTCCACCAGCACGCGCAGCGGTTGGCGAGGCGTGGGCACCGCGCGCACGGTCATCTGCGGATCGTCTTCGCGCACCGTGCCGATGCCGGTAAGGGTTGCGCACGCGCGGGCGCGCCATGCGTGTCCGTCCGTGCGTGCGGCACTCGACGTGATCCACTGGCTTTGACCGTTCGGCAACGCGGTGCGACCGTCCAACGTCGCGGCGATCTTGAGCCGCACCCACGGAACGCCACGCGTCATCCGCGACACGAAGCCGACGTTTAACTCCTGCGCCTCGTGCGCAAGCAGTCCACAGCGTACGTCCACGCCCGCATCGCGCAGGCTGGCCAGGCCACGGCCGCTGACCTGCGGGTTCGGGTCCTCCATCGCGGCGATCACCCGTGCAATGCCGGCCTCGACCAGTGTATTCGCGCAGGGTGGCGTGCGACCGAAGTGGCTGCAAGGCTCCAGCGTTACATAGGCGGTGGCGCCGGCGGGGGTGTACCCGCGCGAGCGTGCGTCTTTCAGCGCGCAGATTTCCGCGTGGTCCTGCCCGGCCGGCTGCGTGAAGCCTTCGCCGATGATTTCGCCATCCTTGACGAGCACGCACCCCACGCGTGGGTTCGGTGACGTCGTGTATAACCCGCGCTCGGCGAGCACGAGCGCGCGCTGCATTTGCAAACGATCAAAGTCCGAAAACATGGTAGGAGACCAGTGTTCAGCGTTGCAGCGCAGCGAACACGGTGCGGGCGATCGACAGCGTTTCGTCGATGACCGTGTCGTCGTGCGTGATTGATACGAAGCCGGCCTCGTATGCTGAGGGAGCAAAATGCACGCCGGCATCGAGCATTGCGTGGAAGAACGCGTTGAAACGGGGTACGTCGCAGCGCATCACCTCGGCAAAGCTGCACGGCACTTGCGAGGCGAAATACAGGCCGAACATGCCGCCCAGCGAGTCCGCGCTGAACGGCACGCCCGCGTCGCGCGCGGCCGCCTGCAGCCCACCGGCGAGCCGCGCGGTCTGCTGGGACAGGCGGTCATAGAAGCCGGGCGCCTGAATCTGGCGCAGCGTTTCGAGGCCGGCGGCGACCGCGAGTGGGTTGCCTGACAAGGTGCCGGCCTGGTAGACGCCGCCGAGTGGCGCCAGGTGCGCCATGATTTCGCGTCGGCCCCCGAACGCGGCAATTGGCATGCCGCCGCCGATCACCTTGCCCAGGCAGGTCAGGTCCGGCACGATATTGAATAGCTGCTGCGCGCCGCCAAGCGCGACACGAAAACCGCACATGACCTCGTCAAAGATCAGCACGCTGCCGTACTCGGTGCACTGCTTGCGCAACGCGGTGAGGAATTCGTTCGACGCCCGCACGAGATTCATGTTGCCCGCGACCGGCTCGACGATGACCGCTGCGATTTCCGTGCCGAATGCGCTGAATGCTTCGCTCAACTGCTCGACGTTGTTGTACTCGAGCACGGTGGTGTGATGCGCGATGTCGGGCGGCACACCGGCCGAGGTGGGATTGCTAAACGTCAGCAGTCCGGACCCGGCCTTCACAAGCAGGCTGTCGGCATGGCCGTGATAGCAACCTTCAAATTTGACGATGCGGCTGCGTCCAGTGAACCCGCGGGCAAGCCGCAGCGCGCTCATCGTGGCCTCGGTGCCACTCGAGACCATGCGGATTTGCTCGATCGATGGCATGAGGCGGCAGATTTCCTCGGCGATTTCGATCTCCGCCTCGGTCGGCGCGCCGAATGAGAAGCCCGACGCGAGCGCGCGCTGTACCGCGGCCAGTACGTCTGGATTGAGGTGTCCGAGGATCATCGGGCCCCACGAGCCGATGTAGTCAATGTAGCGCTGCCCGTCTGCATCCCATAAATACGGGCCGTGCGCGCGTGCGATGAAGCGCGGCGTGCCGCCGACCGAGCGGAAAGCGCGCACCGGCGAATTGACGCCGCCCGGAATCGTGCGCTGGGCCCGTTCGAAAAGAAGTTGGCTCTTGGACATCGAATCCATCTCGCATTGCAGCAATGACATCCGTGCATTGTACCGGAGCAGCGCGCGACGCCGTCGCGTACAATGAAATTGTTAACTTATGAAAGGTCGTGCGCGCGGCCTCCCGCAGCGTCTCCATGCCCGCTTCCCCCACTGCTCGCCGCCGGCCCGATTGGCGCTTGATTCTCTTGCTTGGCGCGCTCGCCGCGTGTGGCCCGATCTCGATTGACATGTACCTGCCGAGCCTGCCATCGCTGGCAGCGGCATTCGACATCAGCGCCTCGGCCGCACAGGTGACGTTGACCAGCTTCATGTTCGGCTTCTCGATGGGCATGCTGCTGTATGGCCCATTGTCCGACGTCTATGGTCGGCGCCCGATCTTAATCGGCGGCATCGTGCTGTATGGGCTGGCCAGCATGGCCTGTGCGCTTGCGCCGTCAATCGGCTGGCTGATCGCGGTGCGCTTTCTGCAGGCGCTGGGCGCCGGCGCTGCGTCGGTGCTTGCGCGTGCGATTGCACGAGATGTGCATGGCCCGACCGATGCAGCCCGCGTGCTGTCGATACTGGCCATCGTTACTTCGATCGGGCCGTTGCTCGCGCCGCTGGTGGGCGGGCAGCTACTGCTGCTCGGCGGCTGGCGCGCGGTATTTGGAGCGCTGGCGCTGTTCGGCACGGCCTGCGCCATCACGGCGGTGCGCAAGGTGCCGGAAACGTGGCCGCCGCATAAGCGGCATGAGAACGCGCTCACCGCGTCATTTGCCGTGTACGGGCGCTTGCTGACCGACCCGGCGGCGTGGGGCTACATACTGTGCGGCGGCATGGCGTTCGCGGGCATGTTCGCGTACATCACGGCCACGCCGTTTGTCTACATCGATTACTTTCATGTGTCGGCGCAGGCCTATGGGTTGTTTTTTGCGCTGAATATCGTTGGCATCATGGCGGGGAATGTCCTCAATGTGCGGCTGGTCGGCGCGCTCGGCGCACTGCGCATGATCTCGGCCTCGTCGCGGGTGTGCCTGCTCGCCTCGCTCGGCGTGTTCGTGGTCTGTACCACCGGTTGGGGCGGCTTGCACTCGATCGTTGCGACGCTATTTTTTATGGTTAGCATGGTTGGTGTGCTCGGCGCGAACTGCACGAATGATTTGATGCACCGCTATCCGCGCAACGCCGGCGCGGCGGCGGTGTTCGGCGCGATGCAACTGGCGCTCGGCGCGCTGTCGAGCCTGGCGGTCGGCGCGTTGCAGGATGGCTCGCCGCGCGCCATGGGGATCGTGATCGGTGCCTGTGGCGTGTTGACCTATATGGGATATCGACTTGTGGCCCGCTCGCACCGGCTGCCGGCCATGGGTTGAGTGCCGGCCAGCGGCAGCGAGCGAGCAAGGCACAGGGCACAGGGGCGCCAGTGGCGAAAGAGGCTAGCGACAGCCCGCCAAGCGGGTTTCAGTCAGCCGTATCGCTCATCGCGCGTTTGGTCGAACGCGACGCGTCGCCGCCACTGTCAGCGGGCGCATCGCCGGGCAGCGTCTCGATCAGCGTGTCTAACAGGCGGTAGGCCTCGGCCAGTGTCTTCGCGCCGATCTTGTGCTCCAATGACCGGTATTGTCCGTCGATCAGTGGACTAATCTGCTTGACGAGCGCCTGGCTTTGCGGCGTCAGGCTCACGATCACTTTACGCTGGTCGGAGGCGACGCGCGAACGGCGGATCAGCCCATCCCGATCCATCCGTTCAAGCACTCCAGTCAGGCTCGGACTGAGAATGCAGCAAATTCGCGCGATCTGCCCCGCTTCCATTTCCTGACGCGGATGGTCGTTCAGCGCGCGTATGATTCGCCACTGCTGCTCGGTTAGCGAGAATTGCTTAAGCACTGGGCGGAACATGCCCATGACGCTTTCGCGGGCTTGGAGCAGGAGCATCGCGAGGTTGCGATGGTCGAATTCACCGGTCATCGTCGTGTGGAGTCAGGCGTGTGGCGAGGCAACCTATTATACGTTCCGGAACGCGGTGTTCTCGCGCGGTGGCCGATCCTGTTGCCAATCGTGCTGTTCGGGATAACAGCAATGCAACTGGCGCATCACTGGGCGCCGCGTGGCGATGCGCGGCGCAGTAATGCGGGCCGGTGATGTGTATTTGCGTGGGATGACGAAACAATGGTCGGTGCGCCAGCCGTCATGCAACACGCTGTTCGCTCTTCGGCACGGCCTGTCACCGTCAGGCCCTTTCATTGGTACCCCTGGTGGGTCATGTCGTCGTTGAGCACGACGGCTGCTTTGGGCTCGCCGCCTAAGGTTCCCATGCAGCACCACTGCCAGCGCCTGGACCACCTGGACCACCTGGGCCGTCGCGGCGCTAGATACCAAGCCGGCGGCGCACAGGGTGCCGATGATCGCGCAAAATCCATAGTTTATCTCTTCCAGTGCACCCGTTGAAACTAGGGCCCGCGTCGCCGGCCACGGAGTCATGGCACCTGCGCGGCGATTACCACGCTTCATGACGAACGGTGCCGAGGACCATTCACTGGCCCCTGCCGGACCGCCAGGCCGCACTGCAAGTGATTGATAGCACGAAGTTTTTCGTTACCCTGAATGCATCGCTTGATTAGGAGCTTGCTTAGGATTGTAGTTAAACTACAATTTAGTGCCGAAAATATTTCTATCGGGCTACGGTCGATGGCACGCCTTGCGCGGCGGTCTGCCCGAGCCAGGTTTCTAACGTCACCGTCAACACACAATGCAAGTTGATCCAGGCTTTACGTTCGTCCTTTTCGGCGGCACCGGCGACCTGTCGATGCGCAAAATCCTGCCGGCGTTGTACCAGGCGCACCGCGGCGGCATGCTGCCTGCGGCAGGCAGAATCGTTGCGGTCGCGCGTGGCATTGGCGACCGCGATGCGTACGCGCAATGGATGCACACGCACGTGCGCCAGCACGTGAAGCCAGCCGGCGACGATGCCTCGTGGAACAGCTTTCTCGAGCGCATCTTATTCGTGCAGATCGACCTTGGACAGCCCCACGACTATGCGCTGCTACGCGACGCGATTTCGCCGCTGCCCGGCATTCGGGTGTTCTACTTGGCTACTGGGCCGTCACTATTCGTGCCGATCTGTCGTGCGTTGGCGACCGTGGGCTTGAGCGATGGCGCACGCATCGTGCTGGAGAAGCCGCTTGGCTACGATCTGGAGTCGTCCAATGCGATCAATGACGCGGTTGGTGAGATCTTCGCGGAAGGGCAGATCTACCGGATCGATCACTACCTGGGCAAGGAACCCGTTCAGAACCTGCTCGCGCTGCGTTTTGGCAATGCACTGTTCGAGCCGCTGTGGCGCCGTGAGTGGGTTGAGAGCATCCAAATCACGATTGCCGAGGAATTAGGCGTCGAGGGACGGGGCGATTTCTACGACAATACCGGTGCGTTGCGTGACATGGTGCAGAACCACCTATTGCAGCTGCTGTCGATCGTGGCGATGGAGCCCCCTCACTCGATGGATGCCGATGCGGTGCGCGATGAAAAACTGCGCGTGCTGCGCGCGCTCAAGCCCGTCGAGCGGCGTGACATCAGTCGCGTCGCGGTACGCGGCCAGTATCACGCGGGCGTGGTCAAGGGTGTCGCGGTGCCCGCCTATGTGACCGAGCACGGCGTGAGCGCATCGAGCACGACCGAGACCTTCGTCGCGTTGAAGGTTGAGATCGAAAACTGGCGCTGGGCCGGCGTGCCGTTTTTCCTGCGCACCGGCAAGCGGCTTGCCGATCGCGTCGCGGAAATCGTCGTCAACTTCCGCGCGGTCCCACACTCGGCGCTCGGCCCGATGGCGCTGCGCAATGGCGCCAATCGTCTGGTGATACGGTTGCAGCCCAACGAATCAATCCGGCTATATTGCCTGGCCAAGCAGCCCGGCGAGGGGATGAACCTGCAAAGCGTGCATCTGGATCTGGCGTTCGACCAGTTCTTCAAAGAAGATCGCATGGAAGCGTACCAGCGCCTGTTGCTGGACGTGATCAATGGTCGGCTGGCACTGTTCGTGCATCGGGACGAGCAGGAGGCGGCGTGGAAGTGGGTCGAGCCAATCCTGGAAGAATGGGCGCGTCCCGGCACGTCGCCCAAGCTGTACGCGGCGGGGACGTGGGGACCGGCTGCGGCGAGCGCGATGCTCGCTCAGCATGGTACATGCTGGCTAGAAGAAGAGAACTAGCTGGCGCGTCGCGCTGGCTTGAATCGCAGGGACCGGCCCGCCCGCCATGTCGGTGGGCGGTCACAGGCAGTACGGAGGAGCAGTGATCGAGCTTTACGCTTTTAATGACCCGCGTGCGCAGCAAGACGCGCTGTCGCAGGCGGTCGGCGACGCGTTGCAGTCGTCGCTGGCCGCGCGTATCGGCGCGAGTCGTGCCACGCTCGCGGTGTCGGGCGGCACGAGCCCACGGCCGTTCTTGCAGGCTTTGTCGCGGCGCCCGCTCGACTGGGCGCGCATCGATGTCACCCTGGTCGACGATCGCTGGGTCTCGCCGATGCATGCCGACAGCAATGCGCGACTCGTGCGCGACACATTGCTACAGCACGCGGCGCGCCAGGCCGTGTTCCGGCCGCTGGTCGACGTCGAGCAGGCGCCTGCCGACCACGTCGCGGCATTGAACGCGGATGCTTCGCGCGCGCTGCCCGACGTGGCCGTGCTTGGCATGGGCGAGGATGGTCACACGGCGTCGATCTTCGCCGACGCGCCGCAGTGGGATCTGGCCACACGAACCCACGAGCGCTATGTGCTGGTCGAGCCGCGGCAGGCGCCGCATCTGCGGGTCAGCTTGTCGCTATCGGCGCTCAGGCAAATCGGCCGGCTGTTTCTGTTGGTCTCTGGGCAGCGCAAGCTGGACGTGCTGCGCGCTGCGATTGAGCAGCCACAACATAACGCCATCTCCAAGCTGGCCAACGATACGGGAGTCAACGTCGATGCCTATTGGTGCGCCTAAAGCCGTGCTCGCACGCGCGCGTCCCCATCCGGATGGCCCGCGGCTGCTTGCCGACATAGGTGGCACCAATGCGCGTTTTGCACTGGAATTCGGACCGGGACAGATTGACGATATCCGAGTGTACCCTTGCGCCGACTATCCGGGCATCGCCGCCGTAATCCGCACATTCCTGAAGGACAGCAAGGTCGGTCGCGTGAACCACGCGGCCATTGCAATCGCCAATCCCGTCGATGGCGATCAGGTGCAGATGACCAACCACAACTGGAACTTTTCAAGCGAGGCCACGCGTCGCGCGTTGGGCTTCGATACGCTGTTGGTGGTCAACGACTTTACCGCGTTGGCAATGGCGCTGCCGAGCCTGTCCGATGCGCAACGCGCGCAGATTGGCGGCGGCGTGCGCCGGCAGAACAGTGTGATCGGGCTGCTCGGACCGGGCACGGGGTTGGGCGTGTCAGGCTTGATTCCCGCAGACGAGCGCTGGATCGCGCTGGGCAGTGAGGGCGGGCATGCCACCTTCTCGCCGCAGGACGAGCGCGAGGATTGGGTGCTGCACTATGCGCGCAAGAAGTGGCCGCATGTGTCGTTCGAGCGGGTTTGCGCAGGACCGGGGCTGGCACTGATCTACCGCGCGCTGGCCGCGCGCGGCAGGAAGCGACTTGACACGCCGCTCGAGCCGGCCGACGTGGTGCGGCGTGCGCAGGCGGCCGAGCCGCTCGCGCTGGAAGCGGTGGAGTGCTTCTGTGCGGTGCTTGGCACGTTTGCCGGCAATATTGCAGTCACACTTGGCGCGCTGGGCGGCATTTATATCGGCGGCGGTGTCATTCCCCATCTGGGCGAGTTGTTTTCGGCTTCGCCGTTTCGTGCGCGGTTCGAGGCGAAGGGCCGTTTCCAGGCGTACCTGGCGAACATCCCGACCTTCGTCATCACCGCGCAATATCCGGCCTTCCTCGGTGTGTCCGCGATCCTGGCCGAGCAGCTCGGGCATCATGCCGGCGGCGGATCAGCCGTGTTCGAGCGCATCCGGCAGATGCGCGACGTGCTCACGCCGGCCGAGCGGCGCGTGGCTGACCTGGCGTTGAATCACCCGCGCTCGATCATCAACGATCCGATCATCGACATCGCGCGCAAGGCCGATGTGAGCCAGCCGACCGTGATCCGCTTCTGCCGTTCGCTTGGCTGCCAGGGATTGTCCGACTTCAAGCTGAAGCTGGCTACCGGCCTGACTGGCACGAACCCAGTTAGTCACAGCCAGGTCTACTTGGGCGACTCGGCGACTGACTTTGGCGCGAAGGTGCTCGACAACACCGTGTCGGCCATCCTGCAGCTGCGCGAGCATATGAACTTCGACCACGTCGAGCGTGCGATCGACATGCTGAACAGCGCACGGCGTATCGAGTTCTACGGCCTGGGCAATTCGAGCATCGTCGCTCAGGATGCGCACTACAAGTTCTTCCGCTTCGGGATCCCGACCATTGCATACGGCGACTTGTACATGCAGGCCGCGTCCGCCGCGTTGCTGGGCAAGGGCGATGTGATCGTCGCCGTCTCCAAGTCCGGCAAGGCGCCGGCGTTGCTGCGCGCGCTGGAGGTGGCGATGCAAGCTGGCGCGCAAGTTATTGCGATCACGTCGAGCAACACGCCGCTGGCCAAGCGCGCGAGCGTCGCGCTGGAAACAGACCCTATCGAGATCCGTGACTCGCAGCTGTCGATGATCTCGCGCGTGCTGCACCTGCTGATGATCGACATATTGGCGGTTGGCGTCGCGATTCGGCGCGCGTCACCCGACGCGGGCATCCAGCAGGTGGCCGAGGCGATGCGCGGGCATGCCGACGAAGACTCCGCGGTGGTGCTGGACTGGCTCAGCCACGGTGCGGCATTGGAGCAGCGCGATACGCAATAGTTGTCGCGCTAGCTGGTCAGAACACGTGCTGGATGCCCGCGTACAAGCCAGTCTGGCTGTGGCCCGGGATTAAAGGGTCAACATTGACTCCTGCTTGCAAACATCTGGTGGTGTGACGCCGGGCGGATCGTCTTTCTCGAAACGGCGGCCGTCTGCTCGCGCTGTCGAGGTCCAATCGCGGACCGTTGCTGGGCGTCGCGCTTGCAGATCGGCCCGCATCACACCGGCTGCTGGTGACAGGCCAGCTGATGGCTACTTTAGGCTGCCGGACAGGAATTGCTTGAGCCGTTCGCTCTTCGTGCGGCCGAAGACCTCGTCCGGCGGCCCTTGTTCTTCGACGCGGCCTTGGTGCAGAAACATCACATGGCTTGACACGTTGCGCGCAAACGCCATTTCGTGCGTCACGACGATCATCGTGCGGCCTTCTTCGGCCAGCGTCTGCATCACCTTCAGCACTTCGCCGACCAACTCGGGGTCCAGTGCCGAGGTCGGCTCGTCAAACAGCATGACATCTGGGTGCATCGCCAGTGCGCGGGCGATGGCCACACGCTGCTGCTGCCCACCAGACAGGTGCGACGGGTATTTCTTCTCGACCGATGTGCCGAGCCCAACCTTGTCCAGATACTGGCGCGCCCGCTCCTGCGCTTGCGCGCGCGACAAGCCCAGCACATGCACGGGTGCCTCGGTGAGGTTTTCTAGCACCGTCATGTGCGACCACAGATTGAAGTGCTGGAAGACCATCGCTAGCTTGGTGCGCACGCGTTGCAATTGCCTGGCGTCGACGACTTTTAGGTTGCCGTCGCGATCCGGCGCAGTCTTGACCTCGACGCCGTCCACATAGATCCGGCCCGCATTGGGCTGCTCCAGGAAGTTCACGCATCGCAGGAACGTGCTCTTGCCAGAGCCCGACGAACCGATGATGCTGATCACGTCGCCGGCCTTGGCCTTGAGCGAGATGCCCTTGAGCACCTCCTGGCTGCCGTAGCACTTGTGCAGATCATCAACGAACAACTTGGACATGGGCGAATTCATCGCGTGTTGAGCCTTTCGCGGATTGAACTTATTGACCTTGCGGCCGCAGATGGGCCAGCCAGCGCTGCTCGGCGCGCCGGAACAGACCCACCAGCGTGAACGAAATGCCCAAATAGAGCAGCGCGGCGATGCCGAACGCCTCGAACGATTGATACGTGGCCGAATTGACGTCGCGAGCGATCTTCAAAATGTCCGGCACCGTCGCGGTGAAGGCGACCGTGGTGGCATGCAGCATCAGGATCACTTCGTTGCTGTAGTACGGCAGCGCCCGGCGCAGCGCCGAGGGCAGGATCACACGCCGGTAAAGCGCGAAGCCGGACATGCCGTACGCGCGCGCGGCCTCGATCTCGCCGTACGGCGTTGCGCGGATCGCGCCGGCGAAAATCTCGGTTGTGTAGGCACAGGTGTTCAGCGTGAACGCCAGCAGGGTGCAGTACATGCCCTGTCGGAAGAACGCATTGAGAAAGTCGTGTGAACGCACCAGCTCCAGGCTGTAAATGCCGGTGTAGCACAGCAGCAACTGCACATAGAGCGGGGTGCCGCGGAATACGTAAGTATACAGCCAGACCGGGGCGCTGAGCCATTTGTGTCGAGATACGCGCGCGACCGCAAGCGGAATCGACAGGCAGAAACCGATGCTGATCGACACGACCAGCAGCCACAATGTGATGGCCACGCCGGTAATGTTGTAGCCATCGGTGAACAGATAGGCTTTCCAGTAGGTATGCAGCAACTCGATCATCGTCGCGCCCGGGTATCAGAGATCCGCACGGCGAACGCCGGTTGAGTAGCGGCGCTCCAAGTACAGCAACACGACATTGGAAAGCGTCGTGATCGCCAAGTAGATCGCGCCGGCGACGACCGTGAAAAAGAAGAAGCGCATCGTGCCCTTGCCGGCGTCCTGCGATGCCTTGACCACGTCGGCAAGACCGATGATCGATACCAGCGCGGTCGACTTGACGAGCACCTGCCAGTTATTGCCGATGCCGGGTAGCGCAAAGCGCATCATCTGCGGGAACATGACCCGCGAAAACGCTTGCCAGCCTGTCATGCCGTACGCCGCCGCCGCCTCCATCTGGCCGCGCGGCACCGACAGGAACGCGCCGCGGAATGTCTCGGTGAAGTATGCGCCGTAGATGAAGCCCAGCGTAAGTACGCCGGCGGTGAAGGGGTCGATGTCGATCTGGTCGATCTGCATCAGGTCGGTTAGGGAATTCAGCCAGATTTGCATGCTGAAGAACACCAGCAGCATCAGCACCAGATCAGGCACGCCGCGGATCAACGTGGTATAGACCGTGCCGACCACGCGCGGCATGCGGCTGCGCGAGAGCCTGGCCGCGGCGCCGAGCAGCCCGATCATAAAAGCGACCGCGAGCGACAGCAGCGACAGCTTGATGGTTTGCCACGTGCCCGCTGCGATGACCGGGCCATACCCTTGCAGGAACATGGTGAAGTCAGTAGCCTAATGTCTAACGATGAGTCAAATATCCGGCGCACTTTGGGACAACCGCCCGTTTTAGGTGGCCAAACATGCGCGCAACGCGATGCCGGTGCGCAGCATGCCTGCGTGGTGCCCGGTACGCGAAGGGCGGTATTCTAACTCAACAGCGCACGAGGGCCGCCACGCGGCCACGGTTTGCTCTCATGCAGTGGTTCGCGCTGTGCGGTGAGGCGTTGCTGCGTCGCGTGCAAGGTCATCGTGTTGGGAGGGCAACCGGTAACGATGGATACGCATTGCAGCGGCGACTCGGTCCGGTAACGGTAAACTGCCGCTCATGGCTACTCAAATCCTCGTAATTGACGACGATCAGGAGTTGCGCGACTTGTTGCGCGACTATCTGACCCGGCAGGGCATCGAAGTGTCGGTACTGCACGATGCTGCTTCACTGGAGCGGCGGCTCGAGCGGGAACGGCCCGACTTGATCGTGCTCGACCTAATGATGCCTGGCATGGACGGCTTGACGGCGCTGCGGCAATTGCGTGCCGCGGGCGACGACATTCCGGTGATCATGCTGACCGCACGTGCGGACGACGTCGACCGTATCGTCGGGCTGGAGCTGGGCGCGGACGACTATCTCGGCAAGCCGTTCAACCCGCGCGAGCTGCTGGCCCGCGTGCAGGCGGTGCTGCGGCGGCGTCGCAGCATTCCGTCGGCCGCGCCGGAGCAGCGCGAGCCATTCAACTTCGGCCGTTTTACGCTTGATTTCCAGACCCGCTCGCTGATGCAGGACGGCAAGCCTGTGGCCTTGTCGGGCAGCGAGTTCGCATTGCTGAAGATCTTTGTCAACAATCCGATGCGCACGCTGACGCGCGAGCGGTTGCTCGAGTTGCTGCACGGGCCCGAGTACGACGGCACCGACCGCGGGATCGACGTGCAGGTGTGGCGGTTGCGGCGCGCGTTAGAGACCGATCCGTCGGCGCCGCGCTTGATCCAGACAGTGCGCGGCCGCGGCTACGTATTCGTGCCGGACGAAGGCCATGCGGCGTCCGTTTGATTCGCTGTTCGGACGGCTGGCATTGCTGGTGGTTGGCGTGCTACTGCTCGCGCATTTTGCATGGTTCGCGCTGATCCGGCTGCAGCGCAGCGAGTGGCAGGCGCGCTATGCGGTTGAGGAAGCGATGTTCCTGATCGAGGCAGTACGCCAACATGTCGAGCGCACGCCCGAGCAACCGCTGCCGTCGCGAGTCAAGGTGGTGCCCGATAACCCGGGCGTGGCACCCGCGGCGGATCCGCACGTGCCGCCACCGGTCGAGCATTTCCTGTCCGAACTGGAAGATCGCTTGCCGCCCGGCACGCAGATCCGGGCCAAGGGCGGCAACAAGCCGTCCAGCCTGTGGGTGCGCGAACCAGGGTTCAAGCGCTGGATCGTCGTGCCGCTGCAACCGTTGCGTTCGCCGCGTCGTGCGTTGGACCGCACGTTGATGTGGCTCGGGCTGATTTTCACCGGTGCGGTGCTCTCGGCGCTGTTCGCCGCGTGGCAATTGCAGCGCCCGTTGCGCACGCTGGCGCAGGCTGTGGCTCGGTTCGGTCGTGGCCTGCCCGTCGCCCCCGTGCGCGAGTGCGGCCCCCTCGAGTTGCGTCAGCTCACGCGCGGCTTCAATACGATGGTCAGCAATCTCGCGCAGACCGACAAGGATCGCAACGTGATGCTTGCCGGCGTCGCGCACGATTTACGCACGCCGCTGGCGCGGTTGCGGTTGCGCGCGGAGATGCTCGACGATGCAAAGGCGCGTGACGGCGTGGTGCGCGACGTCGACTCGATGACCCACATCGTCGACCAGTTCCTGGTGTTCGCGCACGATGGCATCGATCGCAGCGAGCCAGTCGGCGTGGACCAACAGTGCGACCGTATCGCGCGGACTTATCGCGCGGTGTCGCCGTCGGCGGACGCAGTGCACACCGACCTGCGCGCCGGCCCGGACTTCGTGCTGCCGGCCGCGACACTGGAGCGCGTGTTGTCCAACCTACTGGACAATGCATATGCGTACGGCGCGCCGCCTGTGGTGATCGAAACCGTCCGCACGGCGCGAGGCTTCACGTTAACGGTCAGCGACCAGGGTGGCGGCATTTTGCCTCAGGACCTGCTCAATGCAAGCCGTCCGTTCGTGAGGCTGGACCCGGCGCGCGGCGGCAATGGTCATAGCGGGCTCGGGCTGGCCATCGTCGAGCGGCTCACGAACCGGCTGGGCGGCGAATGCCGACTCGGCAACCACGAGCGCGGCGGCCTGCGTGTCGAACTGGCGTTTCCGGCTCAGTCGGGCACTGCGCAGGCCTGACCCGCGGCGTGCATCCCCGCACGCGGGGACGGCATGGCCGCGTCAATTACCGAACAGGGCATTCAATGCCGCGGCGGCTTCGCTGTCGATCGTGTTATACGTGACACTGTTGGCCTCAAAAATATAGTGCGTGGTGTACTTGCCCAGTCGTGCCAGGATCTCCTCCTGAATCACGTCGGGCGCCGCGTCGAACTTCAGGTACCACGCGGTCGACGATAATCTCGTCTGGAAGGCGCCGTATTCAGCCATCAGCGCGTCGAATTCATGGGCGTCCTGGTCACGGCAGATGATGACGAGATTTCCCTTCATGTGGCCTCCTGCATTCATTCAGTGACCCATCATGATAACCGTTAACGGCCGCCGCGCCGCGTCAGGGGGCGGCCCGCAAGGTAATCGGTGCGGCTGGACCACCTGGATGACATGGCGCGCATGCCGCATCTGCGCAACGGCGGAACAATTCAAACACGTTAAAAGGTTGTAACGGTCAGGGTGCTTAGTGTAGTGTCGGGGCGGTCTTGAAAATGGGCGGTGTTTGCCATCGCGCTCCGGCGCGGCGGCGCGGTCCATCCGTATGCCCGAGAGCGCCGGGGAGTTTGTCTGATGGATTTCGGTTTCAATTTCGGTTTTCGCTTCGATCCAAAGCGCGACGCCGCGGCGTCCGCTTGGCGCTTGTTGCCCAATCGGTGGGATTTCGTGGCCTTTCCGCTGATCATCGGCCTGATCGCGATGGCGGCGATCGGCTTCGAGCAGACGATGGCGCCGATCTCGACGCTGAAGACCCAGGCGATTTCGCTGAACCCGATTGATTTGCCGGAATATGCGCTGCGCACCACATTGCGGATGCTCGCCGCGATGCTCGCCGCGTTCGTGTTTACGCTCGCTTACGGCACGCTTGCTGCAAAAAGCCGGCGGGCGGAGAAAGTGCTGGTGCCGATGCTGGATATCCTCCAATCGGTGCCGGTGCTCGGCTATATCTCGTTTACGGTCACCTTCTTCATTGCGCTGTTCCCGACGCGGGTTGCCGGAGCGGAGTGCGCGGCAATCTTCGCGATCTTCACCAGCCAGGCCTGGAATATGACGTTCAGCTTCTACCAGTCGCTGCGCACGGTGCCGCGCGACCTGGACGAAGTGTCGCGCGGCTTTCACCTGACGGGCTGGCAACGCTTTTGGAAGCTCGAGGTGCCGTTCTCGATGCCGGGCCTGATCTGGAACATGATGATGTCGATGTCCGGCGGCTGGTTCTTCGTCGTCGCGTCCGAAGCGATTACCGTTGGCAACCACACGATCACGCTGCCCGGTGTGGGGGCGTATCTGGCGCAGGCGATCACCGAGCGCAACCTGCCGGCGATCGGTTGGGTGATCTTGACGATGACGCTCGTGATTCTCGCGTACGACCAGTTGCTGTTCCGACCGCTGGTCGCGTGGGCTGACAAATTTCGCATGGAGAACACCGCGTCGGCGAGCGCGCCCCAATCGTGGCTGCTCGACCTGGTGCGTCGCACCCGGTTGATCCACCAATTGCTGGTGCCGGCCGGATGGCTGTTCGCGCGCATGGCGCGCTTGCCGCTGCGTTGGCGCAAGCTGCCGTTGGTTGGACCCAGGATAGCGCCACACCGCAAGCTCTCACGGCTTGGCGATCTCGCTTGGGGTGGGCTGGTGCTGGCTGGCACAGCGTACCTGTTATGGCGCGTCATCGGCTATGTGAGCACCGGCGTGACATGGGATGAGGTGGGGCACGTGCTCGCGATGGGATGCATTACGCTGGCGCGTGTGCTCGTGCTGATCGCGATCGCCTCGGTCGTGTGGGTTCCACTGGGCGTGCTAATCGGTTTGCGCCCGGCGCTGGCCGAGAAGCTTCAGCCGCTCGCGCAGTTTTTGGCGGCATTCCCGGCCAATCTGCTGTTCCCGGTATTCGTCATCGTGATCGTGCGTTTCGGGCTGAACCCGGACATCTGGCTTTCCCCGCTGATCGTGCTGGGCACGCAGTGGTATATCTTGTTCAATGTGATCGCCGGTGCGAGCGCGTATCCGAATGATTTTAAGGAGGCCGCGACCAACTTTCGCATTCGCGGCTGGCAATGGTGGCGTCAGGCGATGCTGCCGGGTATTTTCCCGTACTATGTGACCGGGGCGATCACCGCCTCCGGCGGCGCGTGGAACGCGAGCATCGTGTCCGAAGCGGTGCAATGGGGCGATACACACGTCGTCGCGCATGGGCTCGGTGCCTACATCGCGCAGATGACCACGGACGGCGATTATCGCAAGATCATCCTCGGCATCGCGGTGATGTCGTTGTTCGTCACACTCTTTAATCGCTTGTTGTGGCGTCCGATGTACGCCTACGCTGAGAACAAGCTGCGCCTGGATTGATCAATACGGTGGTTGCCATGCAGAATCCCACGAATGCCGCTGCGCCGGTCACGGTAGTGCCCGCCATGAGCGCGCCCACGCCCGGCGATGTCCTGTTGTCCGTCGACCATGTGCGGCGTGGGTTCGAGAAGACCCAGGGCGAGCTGCTGGTGCTCGACGACGTCAACTTGTCGATCCGCGAGGGCGAGATCGTTGGCTTGCTTGGGCGCTCCGGCTCCGGCAAGTCCACGCTGCTGCGCATCATCGCGGGGCTGATCTCGCCGTCTGGGGGCGAGGTGACCTATCGTGGCCAGCCGCTGCGGGGCCCGGCGGAAGGCGTCGCGATGGTTTTCCAGACCTTTGCGCTATTCCCATGGCTCACTGTGCTGCAGAACGTCGAAGCGGGTCTGGAGGCCCAGGGCGTACCCGCGCGCATCCGGCGTGAGCGCGCGCTGGCTGCGATCGACCTGATCGGGCTGGACGGGTTCGAGAACGCGTACCCGCGCGAGCTGTCCGGCGGGATGCGCCAGCGCGTGGGCTTTGCCCGTGCGCTGGTGGTAGATCCGACGCTGCTGCTGATGGACGAGCCGTTCTCGGCGCTGGACGTGCTCACCGCCGAGACGTTGCGCACCGACATGCTGGACTTGTGGACGCAAGGCCGCATGCCGATTAAGGCCGTGCTGATCGTCACGCACAATATCGAAGAGGCGGTGTTCATGTGCGACCGGATCCTGGTGCTGTCGTCCAACCCGGGGCGCGTGCTAGCCGAGATCCAGGTGCCGTTCAAACATCCGCGCAACCGGCTCGATCCGGTGTTCCGCCGTCTGGTCGATGACATCTACGCGAAGATGACGGCGCGTCCGAGCGCTGGCGCGCCGCGCAAGGGCCTGGAGTTGCACAGTTGGTTGCCACACGTGTCAACCAACTTAATGGCCGGCCTGATCGAGACGCTGGCGACCGCACCGTACCACGGCCGAGCGGACATGCCCGAGATCGCCCGCACGCTGCACCTGGAGGTCGATGACCTGTTCCCGATTGCCGAAGTGCTGCAATGGCTGGGTTTTGCCGACGTGCGCGAGGGCGATATCTTCCTGACGCCGCCGGCCCGTGTATTTGCCGAATGCGGCACGCAGGAGCGCAAGATGATGTTCGCCGATCATCTGTTGAGCCACGTGCCGCTGGCGGCGCGGATCAAGCGGGTCCTCAATGAGCGGCCTGGTCATCGTGCACCGCGGGTGCGTTTCGAACAGGAACTCGAGGACTACTTGTCGGACAGTGCCGCGGAGGAAACGCTCGACGCGGTCATCAATTGGGGCCGCTACGGCGAAATCTTCTCGTACAACGACCAGACTGAGATCTTTAGCCTGGAGGACGTCGAGTCCTGATGGCTGTCGAGTCTTGATCGCGGTTGCTATTGTAGCGAGCGCGAGCGCCCCGACGGCCGGCTCGCCGACTGCCCACTTCCAGCGCTCGCCATGCCGGCACGCGCTAGCAAGATACCAGGAGGCGTGCGCCCGCGTGCCGTGCCCGTCGCCGCGTCGGCGAAGCCACTAATCAACTGGCAGTCGCACAGCGCGCACCCAGCGGCCAGCGCCGCCTCGCCGCGCGCGCGGCGGATTGGTTTCAGACGCCGCAAGGGTAGAAGCGACCTACTCGGGTACGCCCGGCAAGGAATGTAAATCATGGTGAGCGGGATAAGCGGCTCAGCCTGCGTCGCTCTCGGACGGGTCCGCGCACGCCTGCGCCTCGTACGTGCCTAGACGGTTGTACAGCGTCTTCAGACTGATACCAAGGGTTTGGGACGCGCGCCGCTTGTCGCCGCCGCAGTGCTTCAGGGTTGCCAGGATGATTTGCTTTTGCGCGTCGGCAAGCGGCGTGCCGACCCAAATGCTCATTGCATCGCCTTGCAGCACCGGCTTCTTGACCCGCGATGCCAGATGCGGGTGCTGAATCTCGACGGTTTTCTCCGCCAGAATGAACGCACGATAGACCGCATTTTTCAATTCGCGCACGTTACCCGGCCACGAATAAGTACGCAACGTGTCGAGCGCGCGCTTGCTGAATGCCTTGCTGGTATTTTCCTGTGCGTTCAGCTCGGCCAAAAAATACTGCGCGAGCAGTTCGCGATCGCCGTTGCGTTCTCGCAGCGGCGGCGCGCGCAACGGGAAAACCGCAAGCCGGTACATCAGGTCTTCGCGCAGCCCGTTTTCCTTGACCGCGGTGGCCGGGTCGCGATTGGTCGCGGCGATCACGCGCACGTTGGCGCTGATCAACTCGTTGCCGCCGACCCGATAGAATGTGCCGGTCTCCAATGCACGCAGCAGCTTGACCTGACGCACCGGCGACATCTCGGTGACCTCGTCTAGAAACAGCGTGCCGCCGTGCGCATGTTCGAAGTAGCCGATGCGGCCTTGCACGGCGCCCGTAAAGCTGCCCTTTTCATGGCCGAACAACTCGGCCTCGATCAGGTTGTCCGGGATGGCGCCGCAATTGACCGCGACGAACGGGCCATCCTTGCGGTGGCTGGCGTCGTGGATCGTGCGCGCGATTAACTCCTTGCCGGTTCCGGACTCGCCGACGATCAACGCGGTCGCGTCGGTGGCCGCGACCCGCTCGATTTGCTCGTACAGATCTAGCATTGCGTCGGACGAGCCATACAGCAGGCCGAACGACTTCAGGCCCGGCACTCTCGGGTGCGGGAACTTAAGTGATTGCTGTTCATCGGACGCCACTAGCGCGTCCGCCTCGCTTGACGACATGGTGTATTGCTTTCGGGTGCAAAGAACCCTATTTAACCACCCGCGCCAACCCAGCCGCAATTGCTTATTTTGAAGCGTCAGGCGTTTTGGCGTAAACGAATTGCGTTTTGAGCGGCCGATCGGAAGCGGTTACACTGAGTGCCCCGAGCGTGTCGATTATTCTTTATAATCAAGTTTACGCACCACATAAGACTTTTAAATGGCAATGATTACGCGATGGGCGTAATGGTCCTGGCTGAGGCGCGCAAATTTTTTCAAATTGGCAGGACGGCGGCACGTCGCGTGCGCGTTGACGCGCAACGTCCGTGGGGGCTGCCGACTTGCCGCTTTTTCCGGACACGATTCCTTTCTCATGCCGCATATACTGATAGTCGATGACGACCCCAATTCCCGTGATGCGTTGGCGGAGATCGTCACGGGCGATGGTCTGACCATCGCGATGGCCGGCGACGTGCGCGAGGCGCGTATCCAGATCGTCAGGCAGGTGCCAGACGTCGTCTTTACCGACTTGAAGCTGCCGGATGGCAGCGGCGTGGACTTGTTCAACGATCTCGATTTACGCTCCGGCGTAGAGATCGTGGTCATTACCGGGCACGCCACCGTGGAGTCCGCGGTCAGTGCGCTGAAGATGGGCGCAACGGATTACCTCGTCAAGCCGATCAATGTGCAACGGGTCAAGGCGATCCTTGGCAGGATCCCCCGTACCGGCGACCTGCGCGCCGAGATTGGCACGCTGCGTGGCGAGTTGCGCCGCTTTGGGCGTTTTGGCTTGATGCTAGGCAATTCGGCGGCGATGCAGCAGGTCTATGACCAGATCAACCGGGTGGCGCCGACCTCCGCTTCGGTGCTGCTAGTGGGTGAATCCGGCACGGGCAAGGAAGTGGCCGCGCAGACCTTGCACGAGTTAAGCTTACGACGCAAGCAGGCGTTTCTGGCCGTCAATTGCGGCGCGGTGTCGCCGACGCTGATCGAGTCGGAAATGTTCGGTCATGAGCGGGGCGCCTTCACTGGCGCGGACCGACAGCACAAAGGCTATTTTGAGCGCGCCAGCGGCGGTACGTTATTTCTGGACGAGATCACCGAAATGCCGATCGAGTTGCAGGTTAAGCTGCTGCGCGTACTCGAGACGGGCGTATTCATGCGCGTCGGTACCACTAAGGAGATCGAGACCGACGTGCGGCTGATCGCGGCGACCAATCGCGATCCCGAGCAGGCGGTGCTCGAGGGCAAGCTGCGGCTGGATCTTTATCATCGGTTGAACGTATTTCCAATTAGCCTGCCGCCGCTGCGCGAGCGCGGCAAGGATGTCGAGTTGCTCGCGCAGAGCTTTCTAGACGAGCTCAACCAGCGCTACGGCACGGACAAGCACTTTCCGCCTTCGGTCAAGGAAACGATGCTGTCGTACACGTGGCCTGGCAATGTGCGCGAGCTTAAGAACTATGTGCAGCGCGCCTACATCATGTCGCCGGCCGATTCGTCCGCGACCGCATCGGTGCCGCTGCAGATCTCGTTGTCCAAGCCGTCCGCTGGCACTGCGGTGACCATCCCGTTCGGCACGTCGCTAGCCGAAGCGGACCGCCAACTGATTCTGGCCACGTTGGAGCAATGCGGTGGCGTGAAGACGCGGGCCGCGGAGATCCTCGGCATCAGCTTAAAGACGCTGTACAACCGCTTGGTCGAATATGGCGATGACGTGCGCAACGCATCGGGCGAGGACGCCGGCGACAGCGACGACGCGCCAGAAAATGTCGGGACGAAGTCCGCCGATAATTGACGCATAGGCTTGGCGGTGATGGATGAACAGGCGTTTGGGCGTGAGCGGGACTGAGCGGCTGGCTCTTCGGTGGGGGGCAGCCGGCATACGCGTTGCTCCCTATCATATCGTCTCCTTTGAGGACGCGACCTATGTCAACGCTCGAATGGCGCGCCCACGCGCCGCAACCCGATCCACCCACGCCCACGCCGCCGCATCCGCCTGAGGTGCCGCCGCCGGACATGCCACCGGATGAAGCGCCGCCTGACCCAACGCGCGATCCACCCGGGCCTGATATGCCGCCGATTGGCGATCCGCCGCCGCAAGGCCCGGACATGCCGCACGTGCAAGCACCGACGTACCACGCGTTTTGACGGCGTCGCCTGCGCGGCCGCGCCGCGCGGCCCAATGGCTCGCGCGAACATCGGCCCAGGGACGCACGCCGACGACACAGGCCGCGATGCCCGGGAAGGCTCGTCCGCTCACCTGTCATTGTAAAGGTTACAACCTGGGGCGTAACGCTTACTGCGCTATGCGAAGACGGTGCGGAAGCCTCGCCGGACGGGTACGCTACAGCCGGACGGGTACGCTACAATCAGGAACCACGCAGTGCAAGTTGGGGGCGCAATGAGCCGACCAAACACACAAGCCGGCCAACGGCCGGACCGGTTGCCGACCACCGGCACGGGTAACGCGGGCGACCACGAAGACAGCATATCGGCCGGGCAGAACCGGCCTGCACCTGACGCGCCGGCAGATGGCGTCGACAACCAGGGCGGCATTCGCCGCGCCGACCTGGCCTATCAGCGAGAAATCGGCACAGAGCAAGACGCGTAACGCGATTCTGGCTATTCCTTTGGGGCCTTGCGCCATCATGCCTTTCGGGGCGTCGGCCGTGCTCGGCCTTTTTTTGTGCACTGCGGAAATCGGCATGAAAATTGCATGATGGTGCCGATAGCTTCGTTTAAACAGACAGCAGGTGGCAATCCCTATGAGCAGATTGATCGTGGTATCCAATCGGGTCGCCCCGGCGCAGGAGGGCCGTCCCGCGGCAGGAGGGCTGGCAATCGGCGTCTACGATGCGCTGAAGGAGGCCGGCGGCGTATGGTTTGGCTGGAATGGCGAGATCGGCAGTGAGGCGGGCAAGCCAACGATCGAGACCCGGGGCAACGTGACCTACGCAACAATCGGCCTTAGCCGGCGCGACTATGATCAGTACTATCGCGGTTTTTCGAACGCGACGCTGTGGCCCGCTTTTCATTATCGAAACGACCTGACGCGGTTCGACCGCGCCGATTACGAAGGCTATATGCGCGTCAACGGGATGCTCGCCCGGCAATTGCAGAAGCTGGTTCGGCCGGACGACATCATCTGGGTGCACGACTACCACTTGATCCCGTTCGGCAAGGCATGCCGCGAACTCGGCATGCGCAATCCGATCGGGTTTTTCCTGCATATTCCGTTTCCGGCACCCGAGGTGCTGCATACGATCCCGCCGTACGCCACACTGCTCAAGGCACTGTGCAGTTACGACGTGATCGGCTTCCAGACGGACAGCGATCTGCAGTCTTTTACCGACATCGTGCAGCGCGAATTCGGTGGGCAGTTGCTTGGCAATGGGATGGTCCACGCATTCGGCCACCGATTCAAGGCCGCCGCGTATCCGATCAGCGTGTACCCGGATGCCATTGCGAAAGCTGCGCAGCAAAACGCCAGCCGCAAGCAGGTGGTCGGGCTGCGTGACAATATGCGCGAGCGCAAGCTGATCATCAGTGTAGATCGGCTCGACTACTCGAAGGGGCTGGCCGAACGGTTTCAGGCATTCGAACGCCTGTTGCTGGATTCGCCGAGCCTGGCCGGGCGCGTGTCACTGATGCAGATTGCACCGCCTACGCGTACCGACGTACAAAACTACCAGTCGATTCGCAAGAACCTGGAGGCGGAGGCGGGCCGGATCAACGGCCGTTTTGCCCAGCTGGACTGGACCCCGATCCTGTACCTGAATCGCAACTATGAACGCAACTTACTGATGGCGCTGTTCCGTGCGGCTCAGGTCGGGTGCGTGACGCCACTGCGCGACGGCATGAATTTGGTGGCGAAGGAATACGTCGCGGCACAAGACCCCGCCGATCCTGGCGTGCTTGTGTTGTCGCAGTTTGCCGGTGCAGCAGACCAATTACCAGGCGCCTTGATTGTCAATCCGTTCGACCTGGTTCAGGTCGCCGACGCGATGCGCCGTGCGTTGTCGATGCCTTTGGTGGACCGGCAACAGCGGCACCAGGCGATGATGGCAGTATTGCGGCAGAACGACCTGTCTGTATGGCGCGATTCATTCATGCGCGATCTGCGTGAAGTGGTGGACCGCGATGACGCGTTGACTCTGCGCGTGATGGCGCAGTCGGCGGCGCTCGCGCGGTCCGGTGTGCCAGTGCGGTTGCCTGCCAGCACGTTGTCTTGATTATGACCAAACCGACCTTCGCGGCCCGCGCTCAATCGATGCGCTCGCGCATGATGGACCTGCTGGCTTGGGTATCGGATCCGGTCACGCACTGGGTCAAGGATCGCTGTCCGACAATGGCGGCGTCGATCGCGTTCTATACCGCATTCTCGCTTGCACCCACCCTGGTCATCGTCATCGCAGTGGCCGGCTTTTTTTTCGGTCAGGATGCGGTGCAAGGCCGGTTGTTCGACGAAATACGCGGTGTGGTCGGCGACGAAGCCGCACAAGGCGTGCAGGCCATCGTGGCGAACGCGTGGCATGTCGATATGGCAACGCATACGACCGCGGTGTCGATCCTAGGTATCGTGATTGGCGCATCCGCAACATTCTCGACATTGAACAGCGCGTTGAACGCGATTTGGCCGGTGCCGGAACCCGATACGCGCGCTAGCCTGCTCAGTCTGGTACGGGTGCGCTTGGTCTCATTTGGCCTGGTGCTGGGTGTGGCATTCTTGATTGTCGTGCTGCTGATTTTGGATACGGCGATCAGCGTGGCCGGGCACTGGTTCTGGGGGCCGCAAAGCGCTTCGTACCTGATAGCGAATGCGGTGCAGCACGTGGCCACGCTCGGTTCGCTATGGCTGGCATTCTCCGCGATGCTCAAGTTCGTCCCCGATGCGTCGCTCCAATGGCGCGATGCGTTGGCGGGCGGCTTCGCGGCGGCACTGCTGTTCTCCGGCGGCAAGAATATCTTTGCGTTTTACTTGTCACACGCGGGCACCGCCAACACCTTTGGCGCTGCGGGCTCCCTCGCCGTGCTGCTAATGTGGCTGTATTTCTCGTCGTCGGTGTTCCTACTCGGTGCGGAGGTGAGCGCGACCGCCGCGCGCCGACGCAACAACACGCATTGACCGCGGGTACGGTCCTTGCAACACCCTTGCCACCTCAAACTGGGAGAAAATAATGCAAACAACACCATGGATCCGCATGACCATCGGCATGATCTGTGCAGTGCATATGGCCGGGCTGGTCGCGCAGACTGCAAGCGGCAACAGCACTGCGCAATCGTCGGGTTCCGAGACGGTCAGCGAGAAAATCAGCGACGGCGCCATTACCACGAAGGTCAAAGCCGCCTTGCTGAACGCAAAGGACGTGAAAGGCTTTCAAAATATCCACGTGAAGACCACGGCTGGCGCGGTACGCTTGACCGGGACGGTCCCCAGCCGCCAGGCGAAGGAAGCTGCCTCAGCAGCAGCGAGGACGGTCGACGGTGTAACTCACGTGCACAACGACCTGCACATCGCAAATTGACGCTAGCTCGCCACGCGCTAAGTACCGCGTGGCGATGGGCTACGACTGTGGCGAAGCGGTTTGATGAACCCGCCTTCTAGATGCGGCGTTCGTCAAACGCGGCACCCGCCACACACAGCGTCCGTTAGACGCAACACCCGCCGCACACGGCGCCCGCCAGATGCAGCGTCCGCTAGACGTGGCATGTGTGGCATGGGGTGCTGCATCCGGGACAGTCAAACTATCGTGCCGTAGCGTCGCGCAATTCGCGTACGCGGTCGTGAGTCTTGAGTACGCCTTCGTATTGCCGCTCGACGAGCATCCGGATGTCCGCGGGCAGTGCTTCATCCAGCGCCTGTCGGTAGTGCTTCTTCGCTACGTCCTCGCCTTTTTCGCAGTCTGCCAGGATCTCATGGTCGCTGCGGCCCTTGATAGCTGACTTCAGGTCCATCCAGCCACGGTGCAGCGCACCGGACGCGGACCCGTGATCTTCGGCCTTGCCGCCGATGGAGTGGACGGCCGCTTGCAACTCGCTGACCGCTTGCGCGCACGATTGTGCGCGGCTGGTGAACAGCGCCTTCAATTCCGGGTTCGATGCGTCCTCTGCCGCCTTGCGAAAGCCGGCTTCGCCGTCTTTGGATGTTTCGATCAGGTTGTTGAGAACGGAAACAATATGAGTTGCCATCGCGTACCTCCATGGGTTGTGATGAATCGGAAACTGCGCACCGCGCAGATCCGGCGTGCGAGGGTCGGTTCGCCCATCCGGCTACCGGTGGCCTGGCCGACACCCCACAATGCGGCGGACTAAGTGTGCCGCTCGTTGAGATCGGGCTGGCTGTCGCGCTCCACGTGCGGCGCGCGGGTCGGGTCGAAGTCAGCCCAGCGTCCGTCGCGCCAGCGTCCGGATGCGCGCTCGATATCCAGCGCACCTGCGTCGCGCAACACACGCGAGGCATTCTCCTGCGTGGCGGCGTCCACATGCACGGCAACCAACACGCCGGCATCACGCGCCTCGCGCTGGACGACGCGCTCGTGTCCGTGATGCTCCTCGAGCGCGCGTCGGGTATGGCTCATTGCACCGATCATTGAGCCGACATAAGCGCCGACCCCGGCGGCGATGATCGATACGAGCATCGGCGCGCCCGCCAGCGTAAAGACCGCGACGCCAACGACCGCGCCCACGACAGCCCCCAGCGCGACGCCTTTGGCTGCCCCCTTCGGCGCTTCACGCGCGCCAGGGTCGGTCGATATGTCGCCGCCGGTCGGAAGGCGCGCGTGCTGGCCGGGTGGGTTGACGAAGAATAGGGTAACGTCCTCTTGGACAAAACCGTGCTCGAACAGCGCCTGCGAAGCGCGTTCGGCTTGAGGGAACGAGGTAAAGCGTCCCGCAACGATCAGTGACATAAAGCCTCCTTTGCAGGATAAGACAAGTGGGCGGATTGCCTGGCGGCGTTAGTTTGCCGAGATCCGGAATAGGCCACTGTGCAGCACGACGGGTTGACCGTCGCTATCCGTCAGTGCGAGCCGAGCGACTCGATAAATGCAGTCGCGTCCGCGCTCAAACGCCTGCAGTAATTCGCTCTCGAGCACGGACGTGGCGCCAAAGTGGTCTTCAAGGGCTTCAGCACTCACCGAGCACTGCACTAGGCGTCCATCGACGGACGCGGTGAAATCAAGCATCATCCGTGCGCCATCGAAGGCAGGTGACGCGTCATCGAAAGTAATATGCTGTGATGGTTTGAGTGATTCGTTCATGCCCTTCTTTCAAGCAAGCAGCATGCCTATAGTCGATTAGCCGCGATGCCCTGGATCGACGCCGCGGCAATGCGCAAGGTTTGTTGTTGCCGCCATGGGTGAAAAGATAGCCGCCACCGTCACCTGGAGACGGCCCCCTTGGTTGCCGGTGACGTTGAAAAATCAGCGCAACGAGGGCTGCACCGATAGTTTGGCCGGCTAGTCGTGCCGTGCCGAACCTGCCACTCGCCTCGTCGCCACGCGAGCGTAGCGACGAGGCGAGCATGGGACGCTTGTGGGGCGACTGGGACAGGCGAAGCCGAAACTGCACAGCGCCATGCGCGACACGAGGTGGGTCGTGCACGGGTGCGCGTCGAGTGTGGCCAGCAACGCGAGGCTAGCAGCAAGCCCTCGCTAGGTCTGGCGTGCGCGTCTAATTACTTCAGCTCGTATAGACCTGTATAGGTGGCCGAGTCGATTTCGTTCAAGTGGATCATGAAGCGCGCCACCGCGTTGGTCGTGTCCGTGCCAAGTGGCAGTGCATCGACTTTCAGCGCATGGAGACGGAACACGTACCGATGCGGCGTGTCACCGCGTGGTGGCGCCGCGCCGCCAAAGCCCACCGTGCCATAGTCGTTGCGTAGCTGCAGCGCACCGACTGGCAGCAGGCTGCCGTCGGCCTTGCCGGCATCATCCGGCAGTGAGCGCACGTGTGCCGGGATATTGACGAGAACCCAGTGCCAGAAACCGCTGCCGGTCGGCGCGTCCGGGTCGTATACGGTCAGCGCGAAGCTTTTCGTATCGGCGGGCGGGTCGGCCCATTGCAGCGCGGGCGACACGTTGCCGCCGTCGACGCCAAACGAGCGGTCATCGTATTCCTGCTGCTTAGGCATGAATCCATTGTGCGAGAACCGATCGGACCAAATGCGAAATTCAGCCATGGACGTTGCTCCGGTAGGTTGACGGCGCATGGTGCCGCGACATGACGGCGGCCGCATGGCATGGCTATGCGGCGCGTGTGTCGCAGCGTTCGCTGCCAGATGAGCGAGTGTAGCATCACGCGTGGCCCGATAGGAGGCGGGCGCCGCACGCGGGGCGATGAGATGCAGCGCTAGGCGCGGCGGCCGGCAAGCTCCGAGGCCAGCGCCAGCAAGTGGGCGGTGTGGGACGCCACGTCGTAGTCGTACAGCAGGTGCTCGCTGGGTCGGATGAGCCGCGCGGTGCCGGCACGCCAGCGCGTGAGCGCCTGTGTGACCGCCATGGCGAAACTGCTCGCGTCCAGGTGCGAGAAGCGCCATTGCGCGTCGTCGCGGATGACTTCGGCGCAGCCGACATGACCGGCGGTAAGCACCGGCGTGCCGCACAGTATCGATTCGATGCCTACTAGCCCGAACGGTTCATAGGGCGCTGGCACGATCGTGAAGTCGGCCGCGCCGAATACGCATGGCATGTCCTTGCGATAGCCGAGCGAGCGGATCCGCGGCGATGGGCTGGTGACCGGGCGGCCCGCGACCAACAGGCAGACCGGCTCGGTGGTCGCCTCGAAGTACGCGCGCAGCAGCTCGAAGCCCTTGCCGGTGTTGGCCACGAACACAAACGCGGCGTGTCCGTCGGGGATGCCGAGTTGCGCCCGCATCGCATCGCGCTGTGCCGGCGCCATCGGCGTGAAGCAGTCGCTGCGCACCGGGGGATAGATGACACGGATCTTGTCCGGCGCGATGCCGAAATACTGCTGGATTTCTTGCGCCATCATCCTGGAGTGGGCGACGACCACGCCCGCGTTGTGATAGGTGCGGCGCTCCAGCGCGGTTTGCCAGCCGTCGTTCCATTTTGGCTTGTTGCGACCATGGCGCAATGCGCCCGGATGCGTGCCGCCGCATACGACGATGTCGGCTGAGTCGACCCGATTGCACGCGATCACGATGTCTGCCTGGCTGCGTGTACGGCGCGTGCGCAGCCGCCAGGAGAACGCCGCGTCGCGCAGCGCACGCGGCAGCCAATTGACCCGGATGGCTTGCGCGTCGACGACTGGATACTCGGGCAGCGTTTTATCGAATTTGCGGGCGAAGACGATCGGACGGACGCCCCGCGCTGCCATTGCACCAATGATGTCGCGCGCGTAGCGCTCGAAGCCGCCGGCGTGGCGCAACGCTTGGCACGACAACCCGATGCGCAGTCCCCGCCAGGTGCCGCCAGTGCTACCAGTGCCGCTGTCGCCGCGCGCTGATGGGTCTGCGCACCGCGCATAGTGGTACTTCAGGAACGTCGCCCGCGCATTCATCCGCGCGATGCCTAGGCCCGTCAGCCCGTCCAGGAATCCAGCCCGCATCATAAACGTGCGCACGAAAGCAAAGCCGCCGTGCGCGAGGGGGGCCAATGCGCTGATGCGGCGCGCGCGCGCGCGCAACATCTGGGCGCCGGCGCGAGCATAGGCCAGTGTCTTGTCCGCTACCTCCTCGCCAGAGCGATAGCTGTAGTGCAGCAACTGGCCATCGAGGCGCCCGGTGGGGCCTTTGACGATGGGCCGCTCGTGCACGGCATCGTCCGAGAATCTGACCGCTTCGCGGCGGAACAACCGGACCACCCAATCCGGCGACCAGCCCGAGTGCTTGACCCAGCGGCCGCAGAATTGTGAGCGGCGGGACATCGCGTATCCCGTACAGCCGGATGGGACGCGCCCGGACAGTACCGCTTCGATCGATTTCCTCAGCTGCGGGGTCACGCGCTCGTCGGCATCCAGCGACAGCACCCACGGCCGGGTGGCGAGCGCGAGCGCCCGATTCTTTTGAGGGCCGAAACCAGGCCAGTCTGTTGTGACGACCCGTGCGCCGAAGCGCTCGCAGATCTGCACCGTCGCATCGGTGCTGCCGGCGTCGACCACGACGATCTCATCGGCCAGGCCGCGCACGGACGCTAAACATGCTTCGATGTCGTGGGCCTCATTGAGCGTGATGATGATCACACTGAGCGGTTCGCGATGCACGGTCATGACGATATGAGGGGATAACGGCGAAACCAGCAATATTAATGGATCTTGCCGCGGTGGCCCGTACGCCGACGATTGCCTGTCTCAGTACGCGGCTGCCCATACCACAGCTTCATGACAATTCAATGCATCTGCGATGCCCGTGTGGCCTGGTTGCCAACGTGCTGGGTCCTGCCGGTCCACCCTTGTGGCGACGCGGTCCGGATTGCCGTGTGCACTGCTCGATCATTGCTGTGGTGGGGTGCGTCGTCACTATCGCAGCACGGGCGGGATCGCCAATGTGGTGCCGCAGCGTTTCGTTCAGCGATCGTCTTGCAGCGCGGGTACCGCGGCCGAGGTCTTCTTGCCCGCGGCAGGCGGTGTCCTCGGGCGCCGCTCTCGACCAATCAGGCGCTTGATCGCGCGCTTGGCCAGGAACACTGCACGCTCTCGGTACAACGTACCGCGATAGCCGTCGAATGGCACGTGTTCGGCCAGTTCCGGGTAGGTTTGCGCGACGGTGCGGCAATGCTGAGCCAGCGTGTCGATGAGGCGCAGCGCGTCGCCCAGCGCATGGCCATCGACGCGGGCCGCTTCCCGGCGCGCGTGCGCGAATCCCATCGCAGTGAGCGTCATCCAGTAACGCCGATACGCCGGATCAGCGCATTGCGACAGCGCGCGCTCGACATTCTTGGCCAGGTCCTGCACGCTGCGCGTGTTCATGACTTGCGTGATGCTGCCCGAGCGTCGATAGTAGTTGTACAGACGCTCGCTGAGCCGATGTACCGTGCGGGCACGCAAGTATAGATACGGCGTGACCGCGGCGTCCTCGTACAGTTGGGCAGGCGGGAACGCAATGCCATGCCACAGCGAGCGCCGGTAAATACGAGCCCACGCGAACATCTCATAAGTGGCCGCGACATCGAGTAGCAGCCGATCGTCCACTTGATGCTCGCCAGCCCACTCGGCGCCGATCATCGTCAACTCGTCCGATTGTTTGCCGTTGCGGCCCACGATCCAGATGTTGTAGTCGATCACGTCGGCGCGTCCTGCCCGCAGGATCGGAATGATCTCGTCGGAGAAGTCCGGCTCCCAGGCATCGTCGCCATCCAGGAAGGCCAAGTACGGCGACTGCGCTTGTGCGATGCCGGTATTGCGGGCTGCGCTGCATCCACCGTTGGGCTGGGTGATCACCCGAATATCGGCGTGCGGATTGGCTTGCACGATTGCGTCGATGCGCTCGCGAGAGTGGTCGGTCGAGCCGTCGTCGACCACCAGTGTCGTGATCTCGTTGAGATAGCGTTGCTTGAGTATCGATTGCAACGCATTCGCGATGCAGTCCTCGAGATTGTAGACGGGCACGATAACGGTCAGCAGCGTGCTCGTGGATACACGTCCGGAAAGCGTCATATCTGGCGTGAGAAGGCGGTTCGCGTCGCACTGCCCGGCCCGGGACATGCAGGCACCGCGCGGCGCGTTCGCACCCGCATTGCAGTGGGTTTGCCCCACCTTACCATCCCACGAATATCATTTATGTGCGGTGCACCACATCGTCGCGACGCGTTGCCGCATACAAAGCCCCTGCGGATTACCAAGACGGGCCAACACTGGCGCGTGGTGGCTATCATGGAGGCAAGCTTGCGAAATCGTAACCTGCTGAGGCGAAGCAAAGCAGTGAAAAGCGAAGCAGTGAACACTCTGTTACGCTTGGAGGCGGTACGTGCGGTACCTGCAGACAAATGGCGGCATAGTGGCCGCCCTCTCGTTGCGCCGTCAGGCAATATGGTCCCGCCGTCAGGAATCGAACCTGAATCTCACGCTTAGGAGGCGCGTGCACTATCCATTGTGCTACGGCGAGAAGGCGCCATCATCGACGCCACGCAATCCGGTGGCCTGTGCGAAGCTGCGTACCCGCAGCATGGCCGTGCTGCCTGCTGCCAGGTAATCGCCAGGATCGCGGGGTCCGTAAGGATACCACGAGCGCCAGTGTGCCGGGATATGGGCACAATGCGTGCCGGGAGCGATGCCTTCGTCCGGCAGCCCGTTTGCCTCGTTGCCGATCCACCCCATATTTTACCGTAAGGCCTGGTGTGGCCTACATTGGCCAATCGCCCGATAGGGGGCCACGCGCGGTGGCTCGCGTCCGACCGGTACAATGGGTGTTTTCTGTCCTTTCCCTGACCCGATGTCGCTGTTTTCCATCACTGGCGCGCAACTCGCGTTCGGCCATGTCGCGCTGCTCGACCACGCGGACTTCTCGATCGAGCCGGGCGAGCGGGTGGGCCTGATTGGCCGCAACGGTGCGGGCAAGTCATCGTTGCTGAAGATCGTCGCCGGCCTGGCCAAGCCCGACGACGGCTTGATCACTCGCACGCAGGCGCTCACGACTGTCTACGTGCCGCAAGAGCCGGTCTTCGACGCCGGCATGCACGTGTTCGATGCGGTGGCCGCAGGGCTGGAGCACACCCGTGCGCTGCTCGACGAGTATGACCGTGTGGCGCATGAGCTAGCCGATACGCCCGAGGGCCCGTCGCATGACGCGTTGCTAACGCGCATGAATGCGCTGCAGGGCGCGCTGGACGCGCATGACGGATGGGCATGGCGCACCCGGGTCGCGACCACGCTCGCCCAACTGGGCTTGGAGGGCGACGCGCGGGTGGATCAGCTCTCTGGCGGCCTGCTCAAGCGCGTTGCGCTGGCACGCGCGCTAGTGACGCAGCCCGATGTGCTACTGCTGGACGAGCCGACCAACCATCTCGATTTTGATTCGATACGCTGGCTCGAGGAACTGTTGTTGTCGCTGCGCGGCAGCGTATTGTTCATCACGCACGATCGCGCGTTCCTCGACCGTGTCGCGACCCGCATCGTCGAACTCGATCGTGGGCGCTTGCTGTCATACCCGGGCAACTTTTCGGCCTATCAGACCCGCAAGGCGCAGCAACTCGAAGTGCAGGCGGTCGAGAACGCGAAGTTCGACAAGTTGCTCGCCCAGGAGGAAATCTGGATCCGCAAGGGCGTCGAGGCGCGTCGCACGCGCAGCGTCGGACGCATCGCGCGTCTCGTGCAGATGCGCAATGAGCGCGCGCAGCGGCGCAATGTGCAGGGCAACGTGCGCCTTGACGTGAGCCAGGCCGACAAGTCTGGCAAGATCGTCGCCGAGCTGACCGACGTGACCAAGCGCTACGGTGAGCAAACGGTCGTCGCCTGTTTTTCAACCACCGTGATGCGTGGTGACAAAATTGGCTTTGTCGGCCCAAACGGCGCGGGCAAGACCACGTTGCTCAAGCTGCTGCTCGGCGAGATTGCGCCGGACGAAGGCCGCAGGCGTACCGGCACGAATCTGCAGATTGCATACTTTGACCAGATGCGTGCGCAGTTGGACCCAGAGCGCAGCCTCGCGGACACGATCAGTCCGGGCAGCGACTGGGTGGAGATCAACGGTGCACGCAAGCATGTGATGAGCTACCTGGGCGACTTTCTGTTTTCGCCAGAACGCGCCCGCTCGCCCGTCAAGTCATTGTCCGGCGGCGAGCGCAACCGGCTGTTGCTGGCGCGATTGTTCGCCCGGCCCGCGAATGTGCTGGTATTGGACGAGCCGACCAACGACCTGGACATTCCGACGCTCGAGTTGCTCGAGGAATTGTTGACCGACTATGACGGCACGGTGCTACTCGTGAGCCACGATCGCACGTTCCTGGACAATGTTGTCACGTCGGTGATCGCGGCGGAAGGAAACGGGCAGTGGCGCGAGTACGTTGGCGGCTTCTCGGACTGGCAGACGCAGAAGGCGCGCGCCGATGCGCTGGCGCAGGCCAGTGCTGCGCCGTCGGCGAAGGCCGCTGCCAACCTCCCGGCCACACCGCGAGGCGACGGTGCGTTGCATGACACCCCCAGTGCCGCCTCGGGACGCAACGACAAGCGCGGCGTCAAGCTGACGTTCAATGAGCAGCGTGAGCTAGATGCATTGCCGGAGCGGATTACGCAACTCGAGGCGGAGCAGCAGTCCATTGGTGCGCGGCTGGAAGACGGGTCGATCTTTGTGACGGATCCGGCCGAAGGCACGCGGCTCACCGAACGCTATGCGGCAATCGACGACGAACTGTTGGCCGCGCTCGAGCGCTGGGAGGGGCTGGAGGCCAAGCGCAAGCCGGTAAAATAGCGCGCGTTCTCACCCCGGCCGACGGCAGCGCGCACGATTCGCGGGCATCGTGACGAGCGAGTTGTTTCGGCAGGGCTTTTTCAAGCATTCAACGAATTGTCCACGCGTTTGTCCACAGCAACTGTGGATAACGGCGGAATTTATCGGAATATGGCTACAAAGAAATCCGGTCCCGCATACAGCGAAGCGTCGATCAAGGTGCTCAAGGGGCTCGAGCCGGTGAAACAACGGCCGGGTATGTACACGCGCACGGAGAATCCGCTGCATATCGTGCAGGAGGTGATCGACAACGCGTCGGACGAGGCATTGGGCGGATTTGGCGCGCAAATCGTTGTGACGCTGCATACCGACGGCTCGGTCAGCGTTGAGGATGACGGGCGGGGTATTCCGTTCGGCCCGCACCCTGAAGAAGGGGTGCCGGTGGTGGAGATCGTCTTCACCCGATTGCATGCGGGCGGCAAGTTCGACAAGGCCGCGGGGGGGGCGTATACCTTCTCCGGCGGCTTGCATGGCGTGGGCGTGTCCGTGACCAATGCCTTGTCGCAGCGGCTCGACGTCACCGTGTGGCGCGACGGCAAGGTGGCCGATATCGGCTTCTCGCACGGCGAGGTGGTGCGCGCGCTCACCGTGCGTGCGGCCAATGGCCGCATGGACAAGAAATCTGGCACTCGGGTCACGGCATGGCCTGACCCGAAATACTTCGATTCAGCCAATCTGCCGCAGTCCGAACTGCAGCGTTTATTGCGCTCCAAGGCCGTGCTGTTGCCCGGTGTCGAGGTGGTGTTAATCATCGAAAAAACCGGCGAGCGGCAGTCATGGAAATACGAAGATGGACTGCGTGGCTATCTGCTCGAGGGCCTGGCCGGCTACGATACGTTGATTCCGCTGTTTGAGGGTGAGCGGTACGCCGGGTCGTCACGCACGAGCGACGATACGTTCGCTGAGGGCGAGGGCGCATCGTGGGTCGTCGCCTGGTCCGAGGAGGGCCCGCTGTTACGTGAGTCGTACGTGAACCTCATTCCGACGCCGGCGGGCGGCACCCACGAGTCCGGGTTGCGCGATGGCCTGTTCCAGGCGGTCAAGAGCTTTGTCGAACTGCATAGCTTACAGCCCAAAGGCGTCAAGCTGCTCGCCGAGGATGTGTTCGCCCGGGTCTCGTTCGTGCTATCCGCGAAGGTGCTCGATCCGCAATTCCAAGGTCAGATCAAGGAGCGGCTCAACAGCCGGGATGCAGTCCGACTGGTATCCTCGTTCGTGCGACCGAGCTTGGAGCTGTGGCTCAACCAGCATGTCGAGCATGGACGCAAGCTGGCCGAATTGGTGATCAAGCAGGCGCAGGCGCGCACCCGCGCCGGCCAGAAGGTTGAGAAGCGCAAGAGTTCCGGCGTGGCGGTGTTGCCCGGCAAGCTGGTCGATTGTGAGTCGACTGAGGTGGCGCGCAACGAGTTGTTCCTGGTTGAGGGCGATTCCGCGGGCGGCTCGGCGAAGATGGGGCGCGACAAGGAGTTCCAGGCGATTCTGCCGCTGCGCGGCAAGGTCCTCAACACGTGGGAGACGGAGCGCGACCGGCTGTTCGCGAACAATGAAGTGCATGACATCGCGGTGGCGATCGGCGTCGATCCGCACGCGAGCGACGATGCGATCGACCTGTCGAATCTGCGTTACGGCAAGATCTGCATCCTGTCGGATGCAGACGTGGACGGCTCGCATATCCAGGTGCTGCTGCTCACGCTGTTTTTCCGCCACTTCCCACAACTTATCGAGCGCGGCCATGTGTATGTGGCGCGCCCGCCGCTGTTTCGCGTGGACGCGCCGGCTCGAGGCAAGAAGCCGGCGCAAAAGCGCTATGCGCTGGACGAAGGCGAGCTTGAGGCGATACTGGACAAGTTGCGCAAGGAGGGGGTGCGTGAGTCCGCGTGGACGATCTCGCGCTTCAAGGGGCTGGGCGAAATGAATGCCGAGCAGTTGTGGGACACGACGATGAACCCGGATACCCGGCGGCTGATGCCCGTGCAATTGGGCGGCCTAGATTTCGATGCAACCATCGGGCGCATGACGATGCTGATGGGCAAGGGAGAAGCCGCTGCTCGCCGCGCGTGGCTCGAGGAAAAGGGCAACGAGGCGCAGGCGGACATCTGACACAGGGTGCGCACGTGGCGCCGCTAGAGGCTGCTGCGCGCATTGCCCGCTGGACTTGAATTTGAGACTGTCACCCGATGAGTGAAGAACTGGAATTGGATTTTTCACCGCCTCCCGATGGCGAGTACCTGACGCTGGGCGACTACGCCGAGCGTGCCTACCTCGACTATGCGGTGTCGGTCGTCAAGAGTCGTGCGCTGCCCGATGTGACCGATGGCCAGAAGCCGGTGCAACGTCGCATCCTGTATGCGATGCACGAGATGGGACTAGCGGCCGACGCGAAGCCGGTCAAGTCGGCGCGCGTGGTCGGCGACGTGCTTGGCAAATACCACCCGCATGGCGATTCGTCCGCGTATGAGGCGCTGGTGCGGCTGGCGCAGGACTTCTCGATGCGCTACCCGCTGATCGACGGGCAGGGCAACTTCGGCTCGCGCGATGGCGACGGCGCCGCGGCGATGCGCTATACCGAAGCGAGGCTCACGCCGATTGCACGGCTGCTGCTCGATGAGATCGATCAGGGCACCGTCGACTTCATTCCGAACTACGACGGCTCGTTCGAGGAGCCCAAGTCGTTACCGGTGCGCTTGCCGTTCGTGCTGCTCAACGGCGCATCGGGCATTGCGGTTGGCATGGCCACTGAGATTCCACCTCACAACCTGCGTGAGGTCACGCAGGCGGCGATCGAACTGATCCGCAATCCGGGCCTGGATCATGCAGCGCTGATGGAGCGGATGCCGGGCCCGGACTTCCCGGGGGGCGGCCAGGTCATCTCCAGTCCGGCGGAGATTTCCGCGGCATATGAAAGCGGCCGAGGCAGCCTGAAGGTGCGCGCGCGCTGGAAGATCGAGGAATTGGCGCGCGGGCAGTGGCAACTGGTGATGACGGAACTGCCGCCCGGCACGTCGTCGCAGAAGGTGCTGGAAGAAATCGAGGAGTTGACCAACCCGAAGATCAAGCTTGGCAAGAAGACATTAACGCCGGAGCAACTGCAGACCAAGCAGAGCCTACTTGCGCTGCTCGACGCGGTGCGCGACGAGTCTGGCAAGGACTCGCCGGTGCGGCTCGTGTTCGAGCCGAAGTCCAGCCGCATCGACCAGACCGAGTTCGTCAATACGTTGCTCGCGTACACGAGCTTGGAATCCAGCGCGCCGATCAACTTGGTGATGATCGGCGCCGATGGCCGGCCGCGGCAAAAGGGGCTGGGCGAGATCCTGCGCGAATGGATCGGCTACCGCTTCGCGACCGTGACGCGGCGCACGCGGTTTAGGCTGTCCAAGGTGCAGGATCGGATCCATATCTTGGAAGGGCGGATGATCGTCTTTCTGAACCTGGACGAAGTGATCCGGATCATTCGCGAGTCAGACGAACCGAAGGCGGCGCTCATCGCGGCCTTTGGGCTATCGCAGCGGCAGGCGGACGACATTCTCGAAATCCGTTTGCGTCAATTGGCGCGACTGGAAAAGATTAAGATTGAGCAGGAACTGAGCGAGTTGCGCGACGAAAAGATCCGGCTCGAGGAACTGCTGGGCAGCGACGTGGCGATGAAGCGGCTGATCATCAAGGAAATCGAAACCGATGCGAAGCAGTTTGGCGATGCGCGCCGCACGCTAATCCAGCAGGACAAGCGCGCGACGCTCGAGGCGCGGATCGTCGACGAACCGGTGACGGTCGTCGTCTCACAGCGCGGCTGGGTCCGTGCGCTGAAGGGTCACGGGCTGGATGCAGCAAGCTTCACGTTCAAGGCTGGCGACAGCTTGTATGCCGCGTTCCAGTGCCGCACGCCCGATACGCTGGTGGCGTGGGGCAGCAATGGTCGCGTGTATTCGGTGCCGGTCGCGGCGCTGCCGGGCGGGCGCGGCGATGGCGTGCCGGTCACCTCGTTGATCGAGTTGGAGGCCGGCACCCATTTGATGCACTATTTCGCTGCACCGCTGGAGCAGCCGTTGCTGCTCGCGTCGAGCAACGGCTTCGGTTTCATCGCGCGGATCGGCGACATGATTAGCCGCGTGAAGGCCGGCAAGTCGTTCATGGCAATCGATGCCGGCGCGTGGCCGCTCGCGCCGATGCCCGTGTGGCCGGATGCCTCGCAGGTCGCATGCCTGGCACTCGGTGCGAAGGACGAAACACGTCTGCTGGTGTTCGGGATGGACGAGATGAAGACATTGTCCAGCGGCGGACGTGGCGTGACATTGATTGGCCTGGACGGCAACGAGCAGTTGCGCCAAGCGCTGGCGATCGGCCAGGCTGGGCTGTTGCTCAGCGGCGCCGGGCGGGGCGGCAAGCCGCAGCAGCAGGCACTGGTTGGCGAGGCGCTCGCGCCCTACGTCGGCAAGCGTGCGCGTCGTGGCAAGGCGCCGGCGGTCAAGTTCAAGGTGTCGGGTATGCGTCCGGTATTGCCCGGGCAGTCGGCATGACGATTAGGGAGGAACGAACATGTTGAAAGTGCTGGAGGCGGCGATGTTCTTGCACATCGCCGCAGTAGTGACATGGGTCGGCGGCATGACGTTCGTGCAATTTTGCCTGCGTCCAGCGTTGTCCGACGTATCGCCGCAATTGCGCCTGCCGTTGCTTGATTCGGTGTTCGGCCGGTTCTTCCGGCTGGTCGCGGTGGCGATCGTCGTGATGCTGGCCACTGGCATATTCATGTGGGTGACGCTGGGCGGCGCGCAGGCGAACTGGCCGACGCACGCGATGGCCGCGATCGGTGTATTCATGATGCTCCTGTTCGGCCACATCCGTTTCGCGTTATACCCGCGGCTGCAGCGCGCGGTCCAAGCGCAGAACTGGCCGGACGGCGCCCGCGTCGTCGCGGGCCTGCGCCGGCTAGTGGCGGTCAACCTCGCGCTCGGTGTAGTGGCCATTGCGCTGGGCGTGATTGGGCGTTTCTAATCGTGGCCGCTACGCGGTGTGCCAGAGGACCAGCATGTAGGTGAGTGCCACGGTCGCGTACACCGCATAGACCGGTACCTTGGTGCGACAGAAGCACGCCAGCGCGAATGCGGCGGTGACCGCGTAGATCGGCTCCATGGGTACTTGCCACGCGATCTTGGCGACGGCCGATACAAGAAATGCCGTTGTTGCCACGCGCAGCACCCGCATCGCGGATTTGAAGCGCGGATGCGATTCAAGCGCCTTCAAATTGCGCTGCGCGATCACCACCAGCGTTGCCGATGGCACGAATACCGAAAAAGTGGCGAGCAGTGCGCCGGGGATGTGTCCGACCAGATACCCGAAGAACGGCACCACGTTCAACAACGGACCAGGCGAGACCGGCGACAGCGCGAAGACAAACGTAAATTCGCTGTCGGAGATGTCCAGGATCGGCGGCACGAACAATGTCTTGAATACCGGCAGCGCCGAAAATCCGCCGCCGAATAGCGTCAGGCCCGCACCGACGAGCCGGGGCCATAGCAACAGCATGGCGCTGCTCGATGGCAGTGGCAGTGGCAGGGCGTACAGTCCGAGCAGCACGGCGAGCAAGACCAGCAACAGTGAGTCGGTGCGGCACAGCACGAATGCTGATTTCGTCTGCTGCTCGGACGCCGGACTCGTGAACCAACCCAGCGTAAACGCGGCGCCAAGCAGCGCGACATAGACGGCCGGGCTATGTAGGAACAGCAGCGTGACGCTGGCTACGATGGCCGTGGCCCAGTCAATCGGGCGTTGTACCAGGGTGCGCACCTGCTTGATCCAGGTCATGCCGATCAACGATGCCAGTACGACGCTGAAGTGCGTGACCAACGATTGCGACGCGAGCGCTGCCACGGCCGGCGTGCGATAGAACATCGCCATCACGGTCATCACAATCGCAAAGGGCAGCACGCTGCCAAGGCCGGCCATCCACGCGCCCCGCCAGCCCCGCAGTGCGGCGCCGACCTGGACTGCGACATTGCAGCCGACCGGCCCGGGAATCAACCAGGCCAGCGCAACCAGATTCAGGTAGTCGAGCCGGTTGAACAGTTGCTTGCGCTCAACATAGTGACGCTCCAGTTGCGCGATCAGTGACAGCCCACCCCATGAAACGGATGACAGCCCGGCAGTGACCAGCAGCAGCGACCATAAGGGTTCTTGGCGGGATGAGACAGGCTGCACCGCCTGAGGCTGATGCACTTCGCCATCGACGCCGGTGGCAGACGAGGGCGCCGGTGCAGCCGGTGGGGCGGTGACGGACGGCAAGTGAGATTGATTATGCGGCACGGCACGAGATTCAAGCGGACACACGTGGTTGCACGGCGTGCGTTGCTGCGACGCCTCCTGGCTCAGAAAGTGAACACACCCCGAAGCGCTCGAGCAGCGCATGCACCTCGTCGGGCGGTACCGGGTGCGAGAACAGAAAACCCTGTGCCTCGATGTTGCCCAGCCCCGACAGCCATGCGATCTGCTCTTCGGTTTCCGTGCCTTCGACGACCACGGTCAACCCCAGCGAGCGGGCCAAATTGACGATTGCCGACACCATGACGCAGACATTGCGGTCCGCGGGGAGGGCCTGGACGAACGAGCGATCGATCTTCAGTGTGTCGACGGCAAAACGATTCAAGTAGGACAGCGACGAATAGCCGGTGCCGAAGTCGTCCAGCGCAATGCGCACGCCAAGCCGCTTGAGCGCGGCGACCTTCTCCGACACGATTTCGGGATACTCCATCATTGCCGTTTCCGTGATCTCGAGTTCGATGCGCCGTGCGGGCAAGTTGTGGCGGCGCAGCGCCCGCTCCACGGTCCCGAACACGTCGCCGCGCCAGAACTGCACGGCCGAGATGTTGATGGCCAGCGACAGCGTGTCGTAGCCGAGCGAGGTCCATTGCGCGAGCTGCTGGCACGCGCTGTCGATCACGTATTCGCCGATCGGCACGACCAGGCCGGTAGATTCGGCGATCGTAATGAACTCGCTTGCGGTGATCTCGCCATGCTGCGGGTGGTTCCAGCGCAGCAGTGCCTCGAAGCCAGTGATGCAGCGGCGCGTCAAGTCGATCTTGGGCTGGTAGGCGAGGAACAACTGCCCCTCGGCAAGTGCAACGCGCAGTTGCTGCTCCCATTTCATCAAATGGTCGGCGCGGTGCGCGAGCTGCGGCGAATAGAACTGGTAGCACCCGCGGCCGGCATCCTTGGCGCTGTACATCGCCAGGTCGGCCTTTTTTAGCAAATCGATTTCACTTTCGTTGGCACTGGAGAGCAGCGCGATGCCGATGCTTGCGTGCAGCACGAATGAGCTGCCGCGCACGTCGAACGGCCTCATGAAACTGCCGGCAATCGCCTCGGCCAACTGAACCGCCTTCGGTTCGACATGATCCTCCTTGACGATCACAACGAACTCGTCGCCGCCGATGCGCGCGAGGATGCCTTTGCCATCGACCGTCTGCGCGAGCCGTGCCGATGTCATTTGTAGCACGATGTCGCCGGCGTTGTGGCCGAGCGTATCGTTGACCGTCTTGAAATTGTCCAGGTCGATGAACAACAACGCGAGCCGGCCGACGTTTGCTGGCTGCGAGACTTCGGTGCGCAAAATCTGCAGCGTCTGGTAGCGGTTTGGCAAGCCGGTCAGCAAGTCATACTCGACTAGGTGCGTCATCTCACGCTCACGGCCGAGCAGCTTGCGGATCAAGCTCGTGGCCACGCCGAAGAAGCCGAGAATCGCGATTGAAATGCATCCGGCCATCAATAAGTAGATATTGCGGGTGTGCTCGTAATCGGCAAATTCTTCCTTTTGCGACAGGCCAACCATGACGCCGAGCGGATAGCCGTCGATGTGGCGGTACGACACGATGCGCATCACGCCGTCGATCGGATCGCGGTAGGTGCCGGACACATGATCGGACAGCGGGTAGCTGCCGGTCGCGGAAAACGCGCCGGGTGCATTCAGCGTGTTGCCAGTGCGGCGCGCCAGCACCGCGCCGGTGTCGGCAATTACCGATATGACGCCGTTGCGGCCGATTGCCGCGCTGTTGTAGAAGTCATTGGTGAAATAGCTCGGATCTTCCGATACGACGACTACGCCCGCGAACGAGCCGTCGCGATGGTTGAGCCGGCGCGTGAGTTGCAACGTCCATTGGTGCGATACGCGACCCAATACCGGCTTGCTGATATACAGCTGGTCGAACGTCTCGTGCTTATGGACCTGAAAATGCTCACGATCGGACAGGTTCAGCGGCTTGGGCCGTGAATCCTCCGTATTCGCGATCAGGTAGCCATGCTCGTCGACCAGCGACACCTGGATCAGCGTGTCGCTCTGGATCACGCCCTTCTCGATCGTGCTGGCCAAGTTAAAGCGCTGCGGCGACTTCTCGAATTCGTATTTGACGAAGCGGGTGATCTGGTCGACCTGGTGAATGGCCTTGACCGTATGCTGTTCAAAAGCCGCGGACAGCAGCGCGGCCGAGGCCGTGGCTTCGCGCTGGGCGTTGTCCTGCTCGACTTGTAGCCGCGTATAGATCACCGCCCACAGCAGGATCAGCACCAGCAACCCGAGAAACGGGATGACCCACAGAGAGCGCTGCCTGGACACCGCCGCGTCACGGCGCAAGCGCGCCTCACGTGCGGAGGGAGTCAGCGGAAGAGTCATGGAGGCCAGGCCGTGATAGGGGTGAATATCCCCGTGCGGCGGCGTGTCCAATGCGATGGCGGGGCGTGATGCAGAGCCGCCAAAGGCCGTGCCGCGCGGGCGCTCAAATGATAGTAATCAAAACAGCGCCGCGCGCAAAACGACCCGACCTTGGGGTAGACGCGCAACGCCCGAATGCTGCCTGTAACGCCAGCAGATTATGCGCGAAGAATGGCGGCGCGCCTACAGCGCCCACTCGGGATGTGTAAGGATTCTGTCCGAAGTCGGCTAAATCGTGTCCGGAATGTTCCGTCTATGGCCGTTATCGCATTGCTGCCGATCCGCGGTTCTCGCTCCCTGTGGTTGGCGCGCCGCGGTTGGCGCGCCGCGGGGCAGGGCGCGGATGCCGTTATTCGACTTCGGCGATCAGTTCGATTTCCACGCAGGCACCCAGCGGGATCTGCGCGACGCCGAACGCCGAGCGGGCATGCTTGCCGCGTTCACCGAACACCGCCGCGAACAGCTCCGATGCCCCGTTCGTCACCAAGTGCTGCTCGGTGAAGTCCGGTGTCGAATTGACCAAGCTCATCACCTTGACAATGCGCTTGACGCGGTTCAGGTCGCCCACGTGCGCGTGCAGCGTCGCAATCAGATCGATGGCAATGCTGCGCGCCGCCTGTTGTCCTTCTTCCGTGCTGATCGTGTCACCGAGCTTGCCGGCCCAGACCTGTCCGTTCCTTTTGGCGATATGGCCGGACAGGAACACCGTCTTGCCTGCCTGCGCGCTCATCACGTAAGCGGCTGCCGGTGCGCCGGCCGTCGGTAGCGCGATGCCGAGCGCCTTCAGTTGATCGTATACATTCGACATGGGAACTCCAAAGGGGTTAGGAGAATACAAGGGGCGAGACCGGCCGGGCCAGATCAGGCCTGGGCCTGGACTAGGCTGGCCAGGCGCGCAATGCCCTCGTCGATCTGAACGGGCGGCACGGTCACGAACGACAATCGTAGCGTGTTGCGCCGTGCAGCACTTGCGCGGCGCGCCTCTGAGGGCGCCGTGACGCGATACGTAGGTGACACGCTACTCGCGCATTCTTTCCGATGGCGACCGTGGCGATCATACCCAGCGCCACCACCGCCAGGCCCTTGAGTCACCGCCGCGTTGGCCAGCGCTCGCGGCGCCGGGGCTGTCCGCGTTTCTGCCGCGGTACCTGGACAAGTCTTGAATTTGGCGCGGGCCGTCCCCATTTGCGCGGACACGGGTAAACCTGGCCTCGTGCCGTTGACGTCAACTCGCTGAAAGGACCTAGACTATGGCGCAAGAAACCATGAGCTTCCAGGCGGAAGTCAAGCAGCTTCTGCAACTGATGATTCACTCGCTGTACAGCAACAAGGAAATTTTCCTGCGTGAGCTGATTTCGAACGCGTCCGACGCGGCGGACAAGCTACGTTTCGAGGCGATCGCCGATGCCGGACTGTATGAAGACGACCCGAACCTGCGTATCCGGATCGCGTACGACAAGGCCGCACGCACGATTACGATCGACGACAACGGGATTGGCATGAGCCGTGACGACGCGGTCTCGCACCTAGGCACGATCGCGCGCTCGGGGACCAAGGAGTTCTTTGCCCAGCTGTCCGGCGATCAGCAAAAGGACGCGGCACTGATCGGCCAGTTCGGCGTCGGCTTCTATTCCGGCTTCATCGTCGCAGACCGGATCACCGTGGAATCGCGGCGCGCCGGCCTGCCCGCCGACCAGGCGGTGCGCTGGGAAAGCGCGGGCGACGGCGAATTCAGCGTCGAGACGATCCAACGCGCGCAGCGCGGCACGTCGATCACGCTGCATCTGCGCGAGGGCGAGGACGAGTTGCTGTCCTCCTACCGGCTCAAGTCGATCATCCAGAAGTACTCGGACCATATCGGCCTGCCGATCCTGATGAAGAAGGAGGAGTGGGACGCTGAAAAGAGCGAGATGGTTGTCAAGGACGAGGATGAGACCATCAACCAAGCCAGCGCCCTGTGGACGCGTGCCAAGAGCGAGATCAGCGACGAGCAGTACAAGCACTTCTACGAGCATTTGTCGCACGATCATGAGGCGCCGCTTGCCTGGACCCACAACCGCGTCGAGGGACGCAGCGAATATATCCAGTTGCTGTACGTGCCCGGTCGCGCTCCGTTCGATATGTGGAACCGCGATCATCGCGGCGGGCTGAAACTGTATGTGAAGCGCGTGTTCATCATGGACGAGGCCGAGCAGTTGTTGCCCAATTACCTTCGCTTCATCAAGGGCGTGGTCGATTCAAACGACCTGCCGTTGAACGTGTCGCGTGAGATTTTGCAGGAGAGCCGCGACGTGAAGGCGATCCGCGATGGTGTCACCAAGCGAGTGCTGTCGATGCTTGAGGAGTTGGCGGATGCCGATGACGATGCCGGCAAGCAAAAGTACGCGACATTCTGGCGCGAATTCGGCCAGGTGCTCAAGGAGGGCTTGGGTGAGGACTTCGCGAACCGGGAGCGCATTGCCAAGCTGCTGCGCTTCGCGTCAACGCAGACCGACAGCGCCGAGCAAAATGTGTCGCTGGCCGACTACGTCGCGCGGATGAAGCCGGAGCAGACGAAGATCTACTATGTGACCGCCGACAGTTGGCAGGCCGCGCGCAACAGTCCGCACCTGGAGGTATTCCGCAAGAAGGGTGTCGAGGTGCTGCTGCTGACCGATCGCGTCGACGAATGGATGCTGTCGTTCCTGCATGAGTTCGACGGCAAGCCGCTGGCCAGCGTCGCCCGTGGCGATCTGGATCTGGGTGCGTTGAACGACGAGGAGAAACAGGCTCAGGAAAAGGTCAATGAGGACCTGAAGCCGCTGGTCGAGCGGATGAAGGACGTGCTCAAGGAAAAGGCCAAGGACGTGCGCCTCACGTTCCGCCTGACCGACTCGCCAAGTTGCCTGGTGGCCGACGAGGGACAGATGAGTGGCTACCTGCAGCGACTGTTGAAGGCGGCCGGCCAGAAAGCGCCCGATTTCCATCCGATCCTCGAAGTGAACCCGGAACACGCGCTGATCAAGCGGTTGTCGCCGGATGCAGCGGACTTTGCTGACTGGTGCCATTTGTTGTTCGATCAGGCGCTGCTCGCCGAGGGGGGCGCGCTCGATGATCCAGCGAGCTTCGTCAAGCGCACTAACACGTTGTTGCTGTCGGACGCGCATTGAACGGCACGCTTGAGCGGCGCTCGGGCGGACGGTTTTCGGCGCACGGCGACGGTTGGCGGGCGCGACCGCGTGCCGCCTTCAGCGCCGCGCAAAAAGACTGGGTAACCCGTGCGGGCTCGCTCACGCGTCATTTGGGCACGCTCGGCCAGGTGACCGTGCGGGTCGTCTGCGAGAAGGTGGGTGTTGCGTGGCGCGACGAGGCGCGCGTGTTGCGCCTCGCACGCCGCGCGCCGGTGTGGATTCGCGAGGTCGTGCTCGCGGTGGATGGCGTGGCCGTGGTGGCCGCGCACAGCGTCACGCCGCTGCGTGCGAGCCGCGGCGTATGGCAGGCCGTGCGACGATTGCGTACGCGAGCGCTGGCCGAGCTGTTGTATGCGGACATGACGGTGACACGCTCGCCGATCGTCAGCCGGCGCGTCGATGGCGCCCATCCGCTGTACCGGTTCGCCGTCGCGCAGCTAGGCCAGGGTCGGCCGCACGCGTGCGTCGCGCGGCGCTCGGTGTTTACCCGTCATCGGCTGCCGCTGATGGTGACCGAGTGCTTCCTGCCAGCAATGTGGACCCTGACTACTGATTAAACCGCTCATGTTGCAAGGTTTTCCGCCGGTGATCAGGCTCGATACGACGATTCTGATGCTGGGCAGCTTTCCTGGCGAAGCATCGCTCGGGGCAGGGCAGTACTATGCCCATCCGCGCAATCAGTTCTGGCGGTTGTTGGGAGCCGTGCTGGGCGAGCCGGCATTGCACGAACTCGATTACGGGGTGCGGCTTGAACGCGTGCTAATGCACGGAATCGGGGTCTGGGACGTGCTCGCTGCCTGTCATCGAGAAGGCAGTCTTGATTCGGCGATTCGAAATGCGAAGCCGAACGACTTCAAGTCATTGCGAGAGCATGCGCCGAAGTTGAAGAAGGTATGTTTCAACGGGAAGACGGCGGGGCGGTTTGCCGATGTAATCAGTGCTGCCGGCTATGAGACGCTCGTACTGCCTTCATCGAGCCCGGCGTATGCGATGCTGTCGTTTGAACAGAAGCTCTCGTGCTGGCGGGAGATTCTCTCCTGACCACACCGCGATGCCGCGGGTAATGAATTCGCTTTGATTGCGACGGCGCTCGATGCCCTCGCGGATCGATTGCTCGACGAAACTCGACAGCGCTTCTCCTTCGCCGAGGACGCTTTCAGTGGCGTCACGCAGTTCCGGTTTGACCCGAATGGCCGAGCGACCCGTGGACAATCGCCGGTCGCCCCAACTCGATTACGGGTTGCGTAACCCGCCGCGCGGCCTCGGATGCTATGCTTCGGGCGAACAAAAACTGTGCAACATGCAAGACTTCGTTACATGACATCCTTGATCAAGCGCGCGCCGTCGCAAGCACGCACATTCCAGCGCGGTGAGCGGGCCGCGCAACCGTCGCGCGGCGCTGCCCGATGCACGCAACGCGACGAATACGCTAGCGCAGCGCAGCACGGGGTCGCGCCCATGCTCAAAGTCCCGCGCAAGGCCCGTTTTGCGCCGGTGACGTTTTCCGAAGAAGGGGGCGTGCGCTACCTGCATTTCGGCACAGAATGGATACAGGGCGCGATGCGGCTGAAAAAGCCGTTCGATATCGAGCTTGAATACGCGCAGCAGATGATGGCGTGGTTGCTCTTTCTCGCGCCGCCCAAGCGCATCGTGCAGTTGGGCTTGGGGGCGGCAGCCTTGACCAAGTTCTGCCATCGGCATTTCTTGCGCTCGCATGTCGATGCCGTGGAGTTGAACCCGGCGGTGATCATTGCCGCGCGCAGCATGTTTGAGTTGCCGCCCGACGACCGCCGCTTGAGCGTGCTCCAGATCGATGCATGGGATTTTGTCAATGACCCCGCGAATCACGGTACGATCGGCGCGATGCAGATCGACCTGTATGACGCAACCGCACGCGGCCCGGTGCTCGATTCCGTCGCATTTTATCGCGCGTGCCGCGCGTGCCTCGGCGCCGCCGCAGTGGTGACGATCAACCTGTTCGGCGACCATCCGAGCTTCGTGCGCAACCTGCGCCATTTGCGCGCGGCGTTCGATGCGCGGGTCATCGTGTTGCCCGAGGTGCATGAGGGCAACCGCGTCGTGCTGGCTTTCTCCGGGCCCGCGTTGTCGATTGACTGGAACGTACTGACCGAACGCGCGAAGGTCATTGAGAAGGCGTGTGGGTTGAGCGCCCGTAAGTGGATCGCCGCGCTACGTGAGGCGTCCGGCGCGCCCCGCCGCGACGCGCAAGGCAGCGCCGTCGGCGGGCATTTTATGATCTGAGTTCGTTTCCGTCACTCCCTCGTTTTCTCGTCTTGATCGCCGAAGGCGCGCTCCTAGACTCGGCGTTGCCGCGGCGAATGACGCGATCGCCGCTTGGTCTCCGGCTGCCTACCGAAGCCGGCTGCCGTGGCGAGCGCGGCGAAAAGAAGCTGAGCTATGTAGGCTATGCAAGCTGTTCATCGGATGGTACAACGGGCCTGAAACGCCGTGGCTGGCCGATGCACCGACGCGCCTCTGCTGCAACGCACGCTCAAGGACTTGGAACGTGCCTATGCCAACTTCTTGGCCAAGCGGGCCGGCTTGCAGGTAGTGCGAGATATTGCGGGGAAGCTCATTAAAAATTTTCTTGAGCAGGCGCAGTTTCAATGTAGCGCGTAGTGTGCATAACCGGCTTGGCGCTGCGAAAAACCATCCCAATGCGCGAACGTTTTGCGCCACTGGCGCGGGCCGCTGTTCAATGCGCCGCGCGTAAAGCAGCCGCGCGGCTGGCCTTGCGCAAGCCTCCGGCGCCGATCATCGCGATGGCGACGCATAGCACCGCCGCCTCGATGCAGCGAAATTGTCCAACGATTGACGCGCTTGAGCTGCTGTGGCTGTTAATCTGGCCAGCTTCTAAGCCAGGCCGCACTGTCTTGGATGCGCGCCTGAGCGGGTTTGGAAAACTGGTTGGCTTTCATAAAGCGCGTGATTTCACCCATCGCCATTTTCCATTTGCGATTGTTCAGGTGCCATAGCACCCCATTGGCCCGAAGCTCGCTCAGTACCTCCCATAAAGCGTCTTCGCCCGCCCCATTCAGTAGACTCAGTCCCTGCTGCCATCCCCGCTTGGCTAGCGTGTCGTTGATGAAATAGATGCAAGTGATGAACCCGGCTGCTGCCTGCGTGCGCTGCGCCGTGGGTACGCGCGCCAAATAGCGTTCAAGCAACGCCAGCTCCCGCGCCTGTTCCTTAAGTGAGAACCTACCCAGTCCTTCGGGCAAACGCTGCAGCGCGATCCCCCACTGGTCGTCGGGCAGCGACAGCGCCCAATCGCGCATTTGTGCATACCGCGCGGGTTGCTCCGCTTCCGGCAATTGCCACACGCAACTTGCTAACGCGCCGACCGATGCGCCTTGATGAGAGGGGGGCAGGCGTGACGCGTAGTCGTGTAAGAGCGTATAGAGTTCAGGGATGCGCGGGTCGTCCGGGCGAAACTTATCGAGTAAACGGGTCAATGTGGGAATGATTTGCGCTTGCTCGGCTACGCTCAATGATGGCAGCCGTGCCAGAATCGCGTCATACCACTGAGCAAAGTGAGGGGTCTCGGGTGTATCGATTGAGAAATTCGACAGCCCAAGCGCCAGTTCCGGCCACACATTGTCTTGCCCGGGCTCGCGCTGTTCGGCCAGCGTGTAGGCAAAATCAAACAATTTCATCCATTCACGCTCATCGGTGAAAGCTCGGGGCATGAGCAACAGCGCTTTTTGTATCTGCACGCCGTCTTGCGGGATACGCTGCGCGGCTGCGAATAAACGCTTGAATACATCACCGCGATCTGCGCTGCGTAATGCTTGCAGCCGCTGGCACAGGGCCTCCATGGGTTCAACGTGCTGCGCTGGATTGGCGAGCGTGCCGTCCATCTCATCGAGCAACTGGCTGATTGACTCATGACTCAGCGCCTGTTTCGCCCGTTGCCAATAGCTGTGAACGAGGCGCCTGGTCTGCATCGCAGAATAGGTGCGCCGATCGACGGTGGCAAACGGCATCACGTCTTGGACGGGCACGTAGTCACCAATGCGCGCGATGACTTCGCTCGGCAGGTCCTGGTAGGTGGTGGGCCGCTTGGCCGATGGGTTGGCCCACGCGGCGCTGAGCAGCTGCGGCGGTGGGGGTGCCGATGCGGCGAGTGTCGGGCGAGCCTCTAACGCGCAGATATAGGCCTGATAGTTGTTTAAAACGGCATTCAGATCGAAGTCCATCGGCAAGCCCAGCAAGAAGTCAAGAAGACGCCACGCATCGCGAGGTTACGCAGCAGGCTAGCGAAAAGTGGGCGCAGGCGCGCAGCGATACGCCGTAACTTTAAGTCTTCTGGCGGATACATAATCCAATGGATACGTTGTACCATCCCAGGTGAGCGGTGTGAGCGATCGCGAAGGCACCTTCGATCCGGTACTGATTGCCAAGGGCACACGGCGCTTGACTGGCTTCAATGACAAGATCATCGCGATGTACGCGCACGGTATGAGCATGCGCGAGATTCAGGGTTTCCTGCTGGAGAGGTACGGTATCGAGGTATCGCCGGACTTTATTAGCACGGTGACCGATGCGGTGACCGATGAAGTGCGCGCATGGTAGCAGCGGCCGCTCGAACCGATGTATCCGCTGGTGTTCTTCGACGCGCTGCGGGTCAAGATCCGCGACGAAGGCGTAGTGAGCAACAAGGCGATCTACCTGGCCCTGGTCAGCCACGAATGAAGGATTTGCATCCGATGCTGGTCCTGTCACCGAAACCATTCAACGAGCGAACTGGCATGGTCCTCAGGCTTGCGATGACAACTGCCGACTTCAATGACACCAATCCGTTTGCTACGAAGCTCATCCGTGGAAGCGCGTGCCGGATGATGTGTTCGCGTCCGCATGCGAACAGTTGAACAGATTATTGCGATGGCGATTAGCCGGCGTCTCGCAGGGGAGTTGGCTGCCGCGCTCGATTTCACTTCTCTTGCACGGGTCTTTCCATCTAAATTTTGAAGGGCTGGTGCTGACCGGTTGATCAGCGTGGCACTTGAAAGGCGGCACGTGCCCGATCGACATCGGCCCGCACGCCGCAATCGTGCTGATGATCGTTGACCAGACCCATCGCCTGCATCATCGCGTACATCGTCGTCGGCCCGACGAATTTCCAACCGCGCCGCTTCAGGTCTCTCGACAACGCAATCGACTCAGGGGACGTCGTCATTGTGCTGAGCACGTCGCGTGTCAGCTTGCGCGGCCGGCTCTGCGGGTCTGGCTCGAAACGCCACAGGTAGGCGGCCAGCGAGCGCTCGCTATCGAGCAGCGCCAGCGCGCGGCGTGCGTTATGAATCGCAGCCTCAATCTTGCCCCGGTGGCGGATGATGCCGGTGTCGCCGAGTAACCGCTGCACATCGCACTCGGTAAACCGGGCCATCTTCTCGATGTCGAAGTTGGCAAATGCGGCGCGAAAGGCTTCCCGCTTGCGCAGGATCGTCAGCCAGCTCAGTCCGGCCTGGAACCCCTCGAGGCACAGCTTCTCGAACAGCCGGCGGTCGTCATCGACCGGAAAACCCCACTCCATGTCATGGTAAGCGCAATACTCGGCACCGGTGCCGCACCAATGGCAGCGCCGCGAAGGGCCCATCGTCGGTGCCGGCGCGCCCGATGGCCCGGCGGGTATCGCCGAAGCAGGAACAGAAGGATGTGTCATCGATGGTTTAGATTTATCCTGGATGTGGTGCGCTGACCATCCCGCCAATGCCAAAGCGGTCCGTCAACAACATATCGAAGCCCGTACACCAGAGCGTCGCGCCAAACGGCATCATCACGTCGCCCTCGTCGGTTAGCGCGTCAAAGATCTGCTGCCCGCCAGCCAGGTCATCGGCGTTGATGGGCAGGGCCACGCCACGGTAGTTAGGGTGGGGCATGTCCGGCATGCCCGCATCTGGCGACGCCTTGAAGTGCATGATAAAGTCGATGCGTGCGCCAAGCTTGTCGGTATAGAGCCCACTTAGCGCAATGCTGTAATCAACTGCTCGAGCTTGACCGCGTCCGCCGCGAACAGGCGAATGCCTTCAGCCAGCTTCTCGGTGGCCATGGCTTCATCATTCAGCAGGTAGCGGAACGTCGACTCATCGTGCGCGATGCGCTCGATCGGCACACTGGCTGCTTGCTGCGGGCAGAGCTTGCGCTGCACGGGCTCGTTGCTCTCGTGCAGCTTCTGTAGCAAGTCCGGGCTGATCGTCAGTAGGTCACAGCCGGCAAGCTCGACGATCTGGCTCGTTGTGCGGAAGCTTGCGCCCATCACCTCGGTCGGGTAGCCGAACTTTTTATAGTACGCGTAGATACGCTTGACCGACTGCACGCCGGGATCGTTGGTGCCGCCGTCGCGGGCCTCGTCCCAATTCGCGCCGGCATTTTTCTTGTACCAGTCGTAGATGCGGCCGACGAATGGTGAAATCAGCTTGGCCCGAGCTTCCGCGCAGGCGACTGCCTGGGCGAGCGAGAACAGCAACGTCATGTTGCAATTGATTCCTTCCTGCTGCAGCACCTCGGCGGCGCGCACGCCTTCCCACGTCGACGCGAGCTTGATCAGCACGCGCTCGCGGCCGATGCCCGCGGCCTCGTAGAGCGCGATCAGCTGATGTGCCTTCTCGACGCTCCTGCGCACGTCAAACGACAGCCGCGCGTCCACTTCTGTTGACACCCGCCCCGGGACGATTTTCAGGATCTCGATGCCAAATGCGACTAGCAATCGATCAATGATGTCGCCGACGGGCCGGCTAGCGTGATCGCGCACTGTTTTCTCAAGCAGCGGGCGGTAGTCGTCCTTCTGCACCGCCTTAAGGATTAGCGATGGATTGGTCGTCGCATCCTGCGGCTTGTAGCGCGCGAGTTGCTGGAAATCGCCGGTATCGGCAACGACGGTCGTGTACTGCTTCAACTGGTCCAGTGCAGTCGTCATGGCTAGGTTCCTTGCGGGTCATATCGCGGGTTACCGCGCTGATTGCTGCCATTGTCTCGCAGCCGCGCGGCGTCCGATAGTCGTCCGACCAGCCGATGCTCCACTGGTTCATCGTTTCGCCGAATGCCGAATGCCGAATGCCAGATGCCAGATGCCAGATGCCAGATGCCAGATGCCAGATGCCAGATGCCAGATGCCAGCTTGCCGCCGCGTTCAGCGGCACTAGTTCAAGATGGTGTTCGCGACGATGCCGGCCACCAAACCCCAAAAGGCCGAGTTGATCAACAGCAGCGTGAACCCGGAGGCGGTCACCATGAAGGAAATGAATGCCGCTTCGCGTTGCCGGGCGCGGATCGACTCGCGGGTCTCATAGACGTGGAACTCCATCCGGGCTCGCCCTTGATCAGCAGCGGACGCTCGAGCGTGATCGTGGCGTTGACGGCTAGCTTCAGGTCAGCAGTCGCCACATACTGTGAAAAACCTTCGCAACGGTCGGGCGGCATGATCGGCATGGGGACACGAAAATGCCAGTATAAGTAGAAGCCGCATCGCCACCGGCCGCGCGGTTGATTTGCTGCGGCCGATTGACGCAGGCAGAGGCAGTCTGCTGCCTACAGCACGGTTGACTGCGCGGCGTGCAGTCACGTGCCGGCCCTCAAGTGGACGCTCCCCGCGTCGGGGGTTACAATACGCCGTTTTTTGGCCGGCTGCTCAACGCCAGCGGATTCATGCGGAGCAGGGCGGTGCAGGCCTGCGCGGTTTCAGCGCCCCGATATTCCCCTACAGCCAGGTTAGATGCTTATGAACAGATTCGTCGTGATGGCTGCCATTGCGGTGCTCGCCGGGTCAGCCGGCACCGCGGTGGCGGACGTGGTCGGCAACGCGCGCGCCGCACAAGGGAAGGTCGCCATGTGCATTGGCTGCCACGGCATTCCCGGCTATCGCGCCGCGTTCCCACAGGTCTACAAAGTGCCGATGCTCGGCGGTCAGAACGCGAAGTATCTAGAAAACGCATTGCAGGGATACAAGAAGGGTTCACGCAAGTTCGCGCCGATGGAGGCGATCGCCAAGTCGCTGACGGACCAGGACATTGCCGACCTGGCCGCGTACTACGCGGCTCAAACGCCGGAAAGCCGACCCAATCCGCAGCGGTGACCGGAACGTGGCGAACGGTAGACGAGCAACAGGAGAACTCATGAAAAAGCGCATCATCGAAGCGTCGGGCGTCGCCAAGGCAATGGTCGCTGCGTGTGCGGCAGTGGTGTCGATCGGGGCCGCGCAAGCCGCGGACATCGGTAACGGGCGCGCGCTTGTCGAGCGTACCAACTGCGCCGCGTGTCACGGAGTAGGACTGAGCAAACCGGTGAGTCCGGATTATCCCAAGCTCGCCGGGCAGCATGCCGACTACACCTATTGGACATTGCGCCAATATCAAATGGGCGGTGGCAATCCGTCCTTTGGCCGCGACAATGCGATCATGGCTGCGCAGGTGCAAAACTTGTCGGAAAGCGATTTGAAAGATATTGCCGCGTATATCGAGTCACTAAAGGGCGATCTCGTGCTGAAGAAGTAGCGGCCTTACACCGCCGGCAAGCACGCACGGCGGTGTCGCCACGTGTCGTCAATCCTGGGACGCACGCTGCTTGATCAGCGCTAAATACGCCTCGGTATCCGGTGGGACGTTGTTGCGCTGTGCTTCCCAAATTACCTGGCCAAGGCATTCCATGATCGCGTGGTGGGCATCGTGGTCCGAGCCTAGGCGCGCCGCCAGGCGCTCGTGTGCGGCGCGGATGCCGCGTGGCTGGTCGATCGACAACTGCTCGCTGATTGCTAAATGCATCGACAAGTGCAGGAACGGGTTTGTCTGGCCGCGCTCGGGCGAGTAGTGCTGCTCGCCTGCGTCGGCGCAGCTTAGGACGGCTTGGTACTCCGGGTGCTGGACGATCCAGTCCGCCGCCATGCTCTGCAGCGGGGTTAAGATTTCGCCGGCGCGTTGCTTGCGCCACGTCTCAGTAAAAAAACGACGGACTTCGTCGCGACTCGGATTGAACATCAGGCACTAGAACCACTGGGCACGCGCAGCCGCGCAATGCTTTATTGTACGCCGAGCGTTGTCGTGGCGCCGCATCGTCGCACCGCTATGCTCATCGCCGCGCAGCCACGACATCGTTGCACAGCCACGACGCACGCTTCGGATCAGTCCATCCGCGGTGCTTTTGCGGCAATCATGACATCATTGGGTGGGAGCGAGTGTCTTGCTCTTAAATTCGCACAGCGGCTCGATCGCGCAATGCCAGCATTCAGGCAGCCGCGCGCGGCATACGTAGCGGCCGTGCAGGATCAGCCAGTGGTGCGCGTCATGTCGGAATTCGGCCGGCGTGAGCTTTTCCAGCGCCATCTCCACCGCCCGCACGTCCTTGCCAGGTGCTAGCCCGGTGCGGTTCGCGACGCGGAAGATATGGGTGTCGACGGCGATCGTCGGGTGCCCGAATGCCGTGTTCAGCACGACGTTCGCCGTCTTGCGGCCCACCCCTGGTAGGGCCTCGAGCGCTTCGCGATCAGCCGGCACTTCGCCGTGGTGTTTGTCGAGCAGGATTCTGCAGGTCGCGATGACGTTCTTGGCCTTGGTCCGGTACAGTCCAATCGTCTTGATGTACTGCGCCACGCCGTCCTCGCCAAGCGCTAGGATGGCTTCCGGCGTATTGGCGACGGGGAACATCTGGCGCATCGCCTTGTTGACCGAGATGTCGGTCGCCTGCGCCGATAGCATCACTGCGATCAGCAGTTCGAACGGTGTTGTGTACTCTAGCTCCGTCGTCGGATGGGGATTCAGGCTTTGCAGCGTTTCGTAAATCGCGCGGCGCTTTTGGGCGTTCATGGAGAGTCGTCGCTTTAGGGGCAATCGGGCGCGCATGGCGCATCATGCATCGGTGTTGGAGCCGTCTTTGCGCGCATTGGGCGGCGGGGGCGGCTCCGATGCATGGGCGGCTGGTTCGCCCGGGCCATATCCTAGGCGCCGCCGGCGTGCTTCGGCCGCGTCGATTTGCGCTTGCACGGCCGGGCTGATGTCCGATGTGTTGCGCGGCCCGAGCCCCTGGGCGGCCAGTTCCTCTTTTTTCTTCCGGGCCCGCTCGAGCGCCGCCTGGATGATCGCCTGCTTTCGCGCGGCAGCATTGTCCTGCGACGGCGCCGTTGGCTCGGACGCCAGCATGCCGGCCGCGGCAACAGCGGCGGGCATCGCGCCGTGCGGGCGATCGGGCGCCGCACCTGCGCCCTCGCGCATCGCGCCGAGTGACGTCCATTCCGGCATCGGTGGCACCGATGTGGCACCTGGGCTCATCGCCGTGCGGCGCGCTGCGGCGCGCTGCTGTGCGGCGTCACGCTCTGTGTCAAGCCGTGCATTGCGTTGCGCGTGCCGGCGTCGGGCTGCATCGGCCTGCTGTGGCGACCATGCATCCCATCCGGTGGCAGTGCCGGTCACCGGAATCATCTCGATACAATCGACGGGGCACGGCGCGACGCACAGGTCGCAGCCGGTGCACCAATCTGCCAGCACCGTATGCAGCTGCTTCGGGGCGCCGACAATGGCGTCGACCGGGCATGCCTGCATGCATAACGTACAGCCGATACACACGGTTTCATCGATTACCGCACGCGGTCGGGCACGCTCGACGCCGTTGGCTGGATTGAGCGGGATGATCGGCTTGTCGAGCAATGACGCCAGCCGGGCGACACCTTGCTGTCCTCCAGGCGGACACTGGTTGTAGCTCGCCGTGCCGTCGGCAACGGCTTGCGCATAGGGGCGGCAGCCGCTATAGCCGCATTTAGTGCATTGAGTTTGGGGAAGCAGATCGTCGATCCGATCCGCGAGCGACGAAGAAGCAGTCACAGTGTCGGAACCTGGCCGCGTCGAGAAGCGTGACGCATATTTTATCAATATGTCATTATCGCCTATTCCGATAGCGGCGTCGGACTCGCATGCCATAATCCAACTGCTTCCCGTGTCAGTGTTAGGACGGTAACCCAGCGTGGCGCACCGTTTTCTGCCGCCGTGGGCCTATCCGGCGGTGACGCGATCGGTCAACGCGGCGACTGCATCATGATCTGAACATGAACCAGCCGAGAACTAAAAGGGACCCCGAAGGCACGAGGCGCCGCATTCTCGCTGCCGCTGCCGAGGAATTCGCGAACGGCGGATTGTCCGGCGCGCGCGTGGACCAGATCGCCCGGCGTGCCGAGACCAACGAGCGGATGCTGTACTACTACTTCGGCAGCAAGGAGCAGTTGTTCACCGCGGTGCTGGAGCAGGCACTGACGGGATTTGCCGAAGCGGAGCGCACGCTGGACCTGAGGGCACTGGCGCCCGTGGAGGCCATTACACGGCTGGCCCACTTCATATGGGCGTTCTATCGTCAGCATCCTGACCTGCTGCGCTTGCTGAACAACGAAAACCTGCATGAGGCGCGGTATCTGCAGAAATCAGCGCGGATTCGTGAGACCGTTTCACCGGTGCTCGCGATGCTTTCCGGCATCCTGGAGCGCGGGCACCGCGCTGGGCTGTTCCGGGCCGGCATCGATCCGATGCGCCTGTATGTGATGATTTCCGGGTTAGGCTATTACATCGTGTCTAATCGGCATACGCTGTATGCGACGCTGGGGCGCGATTTCGGCCACGGCGATGAACATGCCGAGATGGTTCGGCTCAATACAGATATGTTGCTGGCTTATTTGCTGCATCGATGATGTTCGTGCCGTGCCGTGCCGTGCGACACGACAGGCGGTGCGCTGCTCAAGTATGTCGTGACGAGGGGCAGCGTCAAGCTCGCGTCCATTGCAGTGGCGAGGCGCTACCCGGCGCGTCAAGACAGGGGAGCGTTGATTCGCTTGCCGGCGTCGCCGTTCGGATGCAACCCGATGTTGCGCCGTGCCGCGATTAAGCTGACCGGGCGTGGTGTCATATTTACCGCCGCGTTAGGAGTCAGACTTGCACAACCACCGCGTCGCGATACTTCCCGGCTCAGCAGCGCTGTTGCCGCAATGGCTCAATGAGCGTTCCTTTGCAAGCACACCGTGTTCTTCGATGCCCTCGGCGTCCAACGGGCCGCTGGCGGCCCTGAAAACATTGGCTAGACCTAAGAGCACGCGCGTTCAACCGCCTGTAGGAAGGCCGGCAGCGTTCGGTTCGCACGGCGCGCTTGTCAAAGGCAATCAGACGTTTCCTGCGGCCTCCGGCGTATATGGTCCGCAGCCGATGGGGCGTCAATCCGCGCTGGACGCCGCAGAGCGCCCCAGCGCTCGCTGGATGTCTTCATTCCCGCAAATGCTGCGTCGGGCGAGCACATCCTTCTCGACCGTGCCGTTGGCCCGTTGCAAGGCAATCGCGGCTGCTGTAGCACGCATGTTCCGTGGCTTTTTCATGCCCAAAGCTGCTTCGGCTTGGGAAGGGCAAACGACGTCACAAATGAACATGCCAGCACAAGGTGTCATCGCCCCGTTTCCGAAAGACGGTTGTGCCGACGGGCCTAATGGTTCATTCCAGTCGTTGGATGTTCCCGTGTGGAAAGGTGGCACCGCATCTTTAGACGAAGACGAGCCGTTCCCATCACTGCGGCAACCGGATCCCGCGAAGATGCTATTGTACAGTTCGTTTTCGCCGCCGAAGCAACGCTCGGAAAAGGGGGATTCGCCACAAGCTCGTGTCCCCGATGATGCCTCGAAGGAGCAGTGGAAGATGCGTATATTCCGTCCCCAGCAGGGGGGAGTCGTCTCCGCGAAAACGCCACCGGCTCGGCCATCTTCGACGCTGAGGCACGCCCCTGTTAAAAAGCCATCGGGACAGCGCTCAAAGCACGCGAGTCTGTCACACGCTAGTCTCCCCGATGATGCATCAAAGGAGCAGGGGAAGAGCCGTATGTTTCCCCCCCAGGAGAGAAGCGTACCGGTGCATAGACCGCTGACCGAAACCCGTAGGAACGTTTATCAGCCGCAGTTGGCGCCAAGTATCTTTTCGGTAGACCCAGGGACGGATTAATTTGAAGCCCAAACCAATTGGGAATGCGTACCCATGCCGGCATGCTATGCGACTGTCGATTACGGCCGCCGATGGAGGGCCATGGCGAAATCACGCTGTGGCACCGGAGGCGTCCGAATTGGCCACAGTGTTTGAGCTGTCCAGGACGTCCGGTTCGTCCGAAGTGTGTAGGGATGAATCTTTGTCGCTGCGTCGCATGGACCTTCAAAGAGGTGGTGACTCAAGCCGTGCGTGGGGCTAAGCAGCAACGCACAATTCGAATAGGACGCGATCATTGGAGCAGATATGATTGATAGGCCAGGACTGGATGTATCTGGACGGGCTTTGCCATCGTCGCAAAGTCTACGTTCGGCTTCGGACGACAAGCCGGGTGCCACCCCAGGGCGTGCCGCGGTCTCGGCACTGCTAAGCGGGTTGAAAAAGCGTGGCTCGCGTCTGCGTGCTGCCGCGCTACCATCCGAGCGAGCGCCGTGGCATATCTCCTCCCCCAGTACGGGCGGCGCGATGCCAGGCGCCCACTCACCTTATGTTTGGGGGCACGGCAATGCAATAGGCTTTTCTACAGCGCCGCGATTTGGGTCGCCACTTGAAAGCGGGGCGCCATCATGGTTTGTCCCGATGGGGGGCAATCGCCCGTCGGTGATGTCGACGCCTTTTCAGCCTTTAAGCCACGTGGTCGTCGTCCCGCCACCGCCGTCCTCGATTGTGTCTGCCATTTCGCGGTTGTTGGGCGACCCACCCATGACGGCGGTACCAAGTAGTGCGATCATGTTGTCGTACGGTCCATACGGGTATGGCAGTGGCAGCGTGCCGGCGCCTCCCTGGTCTGGCCACAGTAGCACTCCGATGGCTGCGGGTTGGCATGAGGCAAGCGGCGCCGACTACCCGATGTCGGCGTTCGCCCATCACGGTGTGCCGCAGCCTCCCTCCCTAAGATACGCTACGCCTCCCACCCTTGAGGACGCACCGCCACGGCTGAATAATGGGGTTGTTCCGCCACGGCGGCCGCCCAGACGAGTCGTTCCGCTGTCGTCGCAGCGGCAAAATACCGTTAGTCCCCAAAATCTTGATGCATATTTGAGCGAGAAACAGAAAAAGATCCGTGAAAAGTTGGACGCGAAGGAAGAGCCGTTCGAAAAGGAAATACAAGATGCCAATGATGACGCGTTCGCCGAAGGCATCAGGTTAAGCTTAATCCAACACGCCGCTTCGGACGTCTCGCGTGCAGATGCGACGCAGGCTTTGGCTGAGTCTCGAAGGGCGGCCACGGTTAGCGCGCCATTACGTACCGTTGATACGGCTCGGCAGCGGCCGCAAGTCGCGCCTTCGGATTTCCCATCTATTATGCGAGTACCGATTGGGGCTGACAATGTAGCGTCATTGCGGACTCCGCACGTAGGCATAAAGCGCCAGCCAACGGAATCGAAGAACGATGAAGCAACCAAGCGACTCAAATCATCGTACATTTCCCGCGCTCAAGCGCCCCGGGCGTTTTACCAGCCTGGGCTCACTCTGGAGAACATAGAGGACAACGCACCGGAGGAGCCTGAATCGCTCCATCAAAAGTAACGGCTCAGTTGCAATTTTCCCTTGCCTGAACGCCAGCGCCGCTGATATGTCCGGCAACCTAGATGCGGCGCGTCCGGTGCGCTACCCAGTTTAAGCTGTGCTGCGACAAGCACAGCGCTCGGCTCCGTGGCAGGATTGCACGAACTGTTTTAAATGCCAGGACAAGCCAATCCTTGGCAACGTGCCGACTTTAATTGCGGCCGCCCGGGCGGGAGAGCCGAGCGCACCGGTGCTACGTCTGCCCCGCCGCCTCGTGATCATGCTCATGGATGAACTCGCGGATCTGCGGATAGATGATCGTGCGCCAGCGCCGTCCCGAGAAGATTCCGTAGTGACCGCATTGCTCCGCGGTGAAATGCCGACGTGACGCTGACGCAATGCCGGTGCACAGCGTGTGGGCGGCGCGCGTCTGTCCACAGCCGGAGATGTCATCTAGCTCGCCCTCGATCGTAAAGAGCGCGGTATCGGTGATGTCTTGTGGGCGCACCGGCTCGCCGTTGACGACCCAAGTGCCTTGCGCAAGCCGGAATTGCTGAAACACGATGCGGATCGTTTCCAAGTAATATTCCGCCGCCATATCCAGTACGGCGTTGTATTCATCGTAGAAGCGGCGATGCGCTTGGGCATCGTCTTCGTCGCCGCGCACCAGGTTCTCGAAGAATGCCCAATGCGATTGCCAATGCCGCTCCGGGTTCATCGCAACGAACCCGGCGTGCTGCAGAAAACCCGGATAAACTTTGCGGCCCGCGCCCGGATAGTTCGACGGCACCGTATAGATCACATTGTTCTCGAACCACTCGTACGTGTGCTGAGTTGCCAGCGAGTTCACCGACGTTGGGCTCTTGCGGGCATCGATCGGCCCGCCCATCATCGTCATTGTGCGCGGCGTGTTCTCGCCGCGGCTGGCCATCAGCGAAATCGCCGCGAGCACCGGCACCGTCGGCTGGCATACCGAGATTACGTGCAGGTTCTTCGCGCCGATGTGTCGGATGAAGTTCTGGATGTACTCGACGTAGTCGTCCAGATGGAACGCACCGGCCTCGGACGGCACCATCCGTGCATCGATCCAGTCGGTGATGTAGACCTTGTGCTGCTGCAGCAGTGTGCGCACTGTGTCGCGCAATAGCGTTGAGTGATGCCCGGACAGCGGCGCGCAGACCAGCACGACCGGTTCATGTTTTAGTTGCGATACGGCGTCGCTGTCGTCGGAATACCGCTTGAAGCGCAGCAGCCGGCAAAACGGTTTTTCCAGGATCGTCTGCTCGACGATCGGGATGCTGCGACCGTCCTTCTCGATCTGCTTGATGTTGAATTCGGGACGCTCATAGTCCTTGCCGAGCCGGTACAGCAACTCGTAGGCGGCGGCCCAGTGCGATGCACCAGGGACGTAGGCGAGTGGACTGGCCGGATTCGCGAACGATTTCGACGCGGTTTGCGCCCAGGCAGTCAGCGGGCTCAGCAGCGCACGCTGGAATTCGTGAAATTGGTAGAGCATGTTTGCTCCAGGTTACGGCATGTGGGTCGATTCTCACTGCCATGGGTACGGCGCTGGTCGATGCTGAGCGCTTTTTGCCGTCCGCGCGAGACACATGGGCGGCCGGGCGCAGGACGACGTGTCCAATCTTGATATTCGATCATATCGGACAATCGCAGGTTGGTGCAATGCAGCAAATGAATGGCGAGCGTGCCCCTTATTGCGACGCATCCAGCGCGGAACAAAGGTGGCTGTCGTCGGCGGTGGTCTTGGCTATCGGCTCTTCGTGCCGCATGAGGCTCAGTCCGGTATGGTATGCACCAGCGCGACATTGTCTACCACCCTAAAGAGCTGCATGCCAGAAACGTTCCTTCGCCGGGCGGCAGTCCGTCGTTGACATCGCGGCTGTGATAGCTGTGATAGCGCTTAATCAGCCCGTGCTCGCTCAACGTACGATCGATCGCCTCGACTGTGCCGCGCATTCATCACTTCACCGTAGACGTCCCGCTGCAATTGCCTGACTGCGTGGTTGCCGCGCTTGACCGGCCGGGAACCTTCGTAGCCGGGCAGCCACGACGCCTCCCATTCTGGCAGCCGTGGTTCGCCGCCAATGCCGTACATGGTCTGCAACTGGGTCGGCGAGCCGGCCATGACGCGACCCAGCCATGCGCGCCACGCGCAGGCTTCGTCATCGTATCCACCGCGCCGTTCCGCTTGATGAGCCAGGCGCGTAGGCGAGGCAAGAGTGCCGTCTCGAGAACAGCAGTGCGCGTCGAAGGGCGCGCGCCGCAGGCGCGGCGGCTCAGTCCGTGGGCGCCGGCGCGAGCACTTCGCGGCTGCCGTTGACGCCCATTGACGACACCAGTCCGGCCGCTTCCATTTGCTCGACCAAGCGGGCAGCGCGGTTGTAGCCGATGCGCAACTGTCGTTGCACCGATGAGATCGACGCGCGGCGACTGCGCAACACAAATGCCACGGCCTCGTCATACAGCGGATCGGCCTCTGCATCGGGCGCTTCGCCGAACAGGTCCGTGGCCGCACCGTCACCGGGCACGCCAGCCAGGATGCTCTCCTCGTACTCCGGTTCGCCGAACTGTTTCAAATGTTCGACGACGCGATGGACTTCGTCGTCTGCGACGAAGGCGCCGTGGACTCGTTGCGGGTAGCCGGTACCGGGCGGCAAGAACAGCATATCCCCTTGGCCGAGCAGCGATTCCGCGCCCATCTGATCGAGGATGGTGCGCGAGTCCACCTTGGACGAAACCTGGAATGCCACGCGCGTCGGAATGTTCGCCTTGATCAAACCCGTGATCACGTCGACCGATGGCCGTTGCGTGGCTAGGATTAAGTGGATCCCGGCAGCTCGGGCCTTTTGCGCGAGCCGGGCGATCAACTCCTCGATTTTCTTGCCGGACACCATCATCAGGTCCGCTAGCTCGTCGATGACCACCACGATCATGGGCAGCGGAGCAAGCGGCTCCGGTGCATCCGGCGTCAGCGAGAACGGATTGCCGATCTTGCGTCCGGACTGCTCAGCATCGACGATTTTCTGGTTGAAGCCCGCGAGATTGCGCACACCGAGCGCGGACATGAGCCGATAGCGCTTCTCCATTTCCGCGACACACCACGTCAGTGCGTTCGCCGCGAGCTTCATGTCGGTCACGACCGGCGCAAGCAGATGCGGGATGCCCTCGTAGACCGACAGCTCCAGCATCTTCGGGTCGATCATGATGAGCCGGACGTCCCGCGGCGTTGCCTTATACAGCAAGGACACGATCATCGCGTTGATCGCCACCGACTTGCCCGAGCCAGTGGTGCCGGCCACGAGCATGTGCGGCGCGCGTGCCAAGTCGGTCACGACCGGCTCACCCGTGATGTCCTTGCCCAGCGCGAGCGTGAGTTGCGATGCCGAGCCCGTGTATTGGCGCGACGCGAGGATGTCCGCCAACCGGATCACTTGCCGTCGGACATTGGGCAGTTCGAGTCCCATGCAGGTCTTGCCCGGGATCGTCTCGACCACGCGGATCGACGTCAATCCGAGGCCGCGTGACAAGTCCTTCATCAAGCCCACGATCTGGCTACCGCGTACCCCCAGTGCCGGCTCGATCTCGAAGCGCGTGATCACTGGGCCGGCCGAAGCGCCGATCACGGACACCGGCACCTTGAACTCCTTGAGCCGCTGCTCAATGAGCTGGCCGGTCGCGGCGAGCGCCGCCTCGGATACCGGTTCGATGATGTCCGAGCCGCTTGTGAGCAGCGCCAGGGCTGGCAATGCAATAGGCGGGGCGGCGCTCGCCTGGAATGGGAACGCGTTGCGCTTTGGGGCGGGGCTTGTCGCCGGCAGAGTTTCGTCGGGTGCGGCAGGCACCGTAGCGGAAACCGGCGCGCCGCCGTCGGAACTGGGCATCGGCTCGGGTGTGGGCATCGGCGCCGACGCCGGCAAGGGTGCCGATGCGGAGACGGCAGCGGCAACTGCCGCAACCCGGGCAGTCGGCGGGATAACGGGTGGGAGAGCGGTGGAGGGCAGGTCTGATTCGGACGCAGGAGGGGCCGAGGGAGCTTGTACCCATGGCGGTGTAGACCCAGTATCGAATGAAACAGAGTTAACCGCCGGCGCATCCACGCGCAGCTCAGGCGATCGAAGGGTGTCCAAAGGCATCTCGGCATGCGCTGGCGGGAGGGGGGCCAGGGGTGGCGAGGCAGATTCCGACAATGATTGGGCCAGCAGTGTGGGCGCGGATTCCGGCGTTGCTGCGTCCGGCGGGGTTGCAGCGGGTCTTGGTTGGTCCGGATCCAATCGCGGCGTCGCGCATGCGGATGAAGCCGTAACGAGACCTGCTCGTCGGTCGAGGCTTGCGCCGGCGAGCGCGCTCCATTGGGCTGCTTGTTGCTCGATTGCGCGCAGTGCCGCCACGATGCTTGGCGGCGCCGGCGGTGCAGGCGGCGGGGCGAACACGCCGTCCAGTTGCGCTGGTCCGCTCGCGGGGCTGCCGCGCTGTGACGCGGCGCGGTCTAGGTAGTTGTCGCTCGGCCGATACGGGCGCGGCGGCGTGCGCGACGGCGCTTGCTGGGGCGCGGGCGTGGCAGGGGGGCCGCCGCGCGGCGTCGTGCGGCGCGCTTCGTTACCGGCGGGCACGGTTGTGCGCGGGACGGCGCGTGAATGGGCCGCGTACGGGGGCACGGCCGGCCGCACCGGTGAGGTCGGCATCGTCGCACGCAAGGTTCCCCCTGTCTTCAGCGGTGTATGCCTGCCGCGTGAACGAACCTTCGAGGCGCCGGGCGCGGGGGCAGCGTACGGCGCTTGGGTACCCACCGGTGACACGGAGGAGGGCGACGTGGCGGTGGGCGACGCGATCGTCGGCCCGCGGCCGTGATCATGAAGGCTCGCCGATGGGCCCGCCGACTCAAACCGGGCGTTCGGTGACGGGCCCGTGAAACCGCGTGTCATGCCCAGGTGCTTCGGCACGTGGCGCGCGTCGGACCAGCGGGATGCGGACGTGCGCTGGCCACGCGTATCGTTCGGGCCAAAACCGCCGTTGCCAAGCACGCGAAAATAACTTTCGCGCGAACCATGCGTTTCGTCGCCGCCGGGGGAGCGATGTGTCGGATGTTCGTGTCGTTCGTCGCGCGACGTGCGGCGTGTGCTGATACCGAGGCCTAGGCCGAAAGTACGGTCCAGGTATGCGAGGCATTGCGGCCATTGGACGCCAAACAGCCACGGCAGCGCGGCGATCCACAACAGCGTGAATACGACGATCGACGCGGGTGCGCCCAGCAGCGCGGCCAGGCCCGCAGCGCTTGCGCGGCCGATCGCGTCGTACTCGGCATGCATGGCGAGCTGCGCCTCCAGCGCGCTGCTGGCGACCAAGACGACGACGGTGCCGAGCCACAGGCGGATTGTCCCGGGCCCCTGCAGACCGGCGCTGCCCGGCCACAGCGCACGCGCGAGTCGCCACGCGAAGACGATGAGCCAAGCTGTGGAAAATCCGAATCCGCCGAGAACCACGCTGAGCATGCTTGAATAGAATCAATCAGAGAGAGTAGGTGCCGCACCGCCGGACGACGATCGCGAACCAAAGAGCGAGTTTAACTGCTCGAGGTGAAGGCCGTGGCGATCCCCGGTCCTGACCGCGTACCGATGGCCCATGCAACCTGCGTGTGCGGCGGGTATCCCGCGAAGGGGGCAGCATGTTAACATCGCCGGCCATGCCGCACTACCGGTTTTGGCTACATCCAAGGGGAATCCATGTCCGTCAGTTCGTTTCATCACCGGCGTTTCGGCACGCCATTGTCGCCGGGCGCGACCCGTGTGATGCTGCTCGGGGCCGGCGAGTTAGGCAAAGAGGTAATCATCGCGTTGCAGCGGCTCGGGGTCGAGGTGATTGCGGTTGATCGCTATGCCGATGCCCCCGGCCACCAGGTTGCGCATCGTGCGTACGTGGTGGACATGACCGATGGCCGCGCGCTTCGCGCACTGGTCGAGCAGGAGCGCCCGCATCTGATCGTGCCCGAAATCGAGGCGATTGCCACCGACGAGCTTGCCGCGATTGAAGCCCAGGGACTGGCCGAGGTGATCCCCACCGCACGCGCGGCGCAATTGACGATGAATCGCGAAGGCATTCGCCGCCTGGCCGCCGAGCAACTGCAATTGCCGACTTCGCCCTACGCGTTTGCGGACTCGCTCGATGCGCTGCAAGCCGCGATCGACGCCGGTATCGGCTACCCGTGCGTGGTCAAGCCTGTCATGTCGTCCTCCGGCAAAGGCCAGTCCGTGCTCAAGAGCGCTGCGGACATTGAGCGGGCCTGGCATTGCGCGATGTCGGGCGGGCGCGTGCATCACGGCCGGGTGATCGTCGAAGGCTTCGTGCAATTCGACTATGAGATCACGCTGCTCACCGTGCGAGCCACCGATCCGGCAAGCGGCGAGATCGCGACGTATTTTTGTGAGCCGGTGGGCCACTTGCAAGTGGACGGGGACTACGTTGAATCATGGCAACCGCAGCCTATGAGCCCGCTTGCGCTCGAGCGGGCGCGTGAGGTCGCTCAGCGGATGACGGCTGCCCTGGGGGGGCGTGGACTGTTTGGGGTCGAGCTATTCGTGCGCGGCGATCAGGTCTGGTTTTCCGAGGTCAGCCCGCGTCCGCACGATACCGGGCTCGTAACGCTGGCCACGCAGCGCTTTTCCGAATTCGAACTGCATGCACGCGCGATCCTTGGCCTGCCGGTGGACCCCGCGTTACGCTCGCCTGGTGCGTCGGCGGTGATCTACGGCGGTCGCGACGAGAAAGGCATTGGCTTTGATGGGGTTGCCGATGCGCTGGCGGTGCCGGGCGCGGACTTGCGGCTATTCGGCAAGCCGCAGAGCTTCGTCAAGCGCCGCATGGGTGTGGCGTTGGCGGTGGCGTCGAGCGTTGACGAAGCCCGCGAGCGCGCACGCACGGCGGCCAGCCGTATCAAACCGGTCAGTGGCGGTGTATGATCGAGCCGTGCACGAACGGTGACACGCTAGAGCGGTGACACGCCACGGTAGCGGCTATTCGAATCGCGATTGGCATACCAACTTTAGGGGGCCTGGATCCGGCCGCAGCGGGCCAACACGCTCGCGTTCGCCGCTCGATTGACTTACCAACGCTGGGGCGCGAAGTCAACCACTACGCGATCGAGGATATTGACCGCGTTGCGTCGGGTGGTGATACGCAATGCATACACCCTGTGGCACCGAATCCGGTCGTGGCCGCGCAAAGTGCTACAATTTAAGGCTATTTCCGGTATTTCATTAGGGGCAGCCGCGCACGCGGCCGCTTGAGCGAACGCCCACACATGTCAGATTCAGCCATTACCTCACGTTCCGTCCCGACTGACGCGGGGGCTTGCGGTGCTACGGCAAGCGCCGCCGCCTCCAGTTCCGCGCCAGCTGCCGCCCCGTTGTCATTCGACGGGTTCGGCCTTGCCGCGCCGATCCTTCAGGCGATAGTCGAACAGGGCTACACGAAACCGACGCCGATTCAGGCGCAGGCGATCCCCATCGTGCTGGCCGGACGCGACGTCATGGGTGCGGCGCAGACCGGCACCGGCAAGACGGCCAGCTTCTCGCTACCGATCATTCAGCGTTTGTTGCCGCTCGCCAGTACCAGTGCGTCTCCCGCGCGTCATCCGGTGCGGGCGTTGATTCTGACGCCTACACGCGAACTTGCGGACCAGGTGGCGGCCAATGTGCATGCGTATGCCAAGCATACCGCGCTACGTAGCGCGGTCGTGTTCGGCGGCGTCGATATGAATCCGCAGACGGCTGAATTGCGCCGTGGAGTCGAGATCCTGATCGCAACGCCTGGCCGGCTGCTCGATCATGTGCAGCAAAAAAGCACGTCACTGGCACAGGTGCAGATGCTCGTGCTCGACGAGGCCGACCGGATGCTCGACATGGGCTTTTTGCCTGACTTGCAGCGGATCCTGAACCTGCTGCCGAGCCAAAGGCAAACGTTGCTATTTTCCGCGACGTTCTCCGCCGAAATCAAGAAGCTCGCGTCGACCTACTTGCGCAATCCGGTCACAATCGAGGTGGCCCGCAGCAATTCGACGGCGTCGAACGTGCGGCAAATCGTCTTTGAGGTGGCCGAGCCGGACAAGCAGGCGGCGGTCGTGCAGCTGATTCGTCAGCGCGAATTGAAGCAGGTGATCGTTTTTTGCAACAGCAAGATTGGTGCGAGCCGGCTTGCCAAGCAACTCGAGCGCGATGGCGTGGTTGCCACCACAATCCATGGTGACCGATCGCAAAGCGAGCGGATGCAGGCGTTGGATGCATTCAAGCGCGGTGAGATCGAGGCCTTGGTTGCGACCGACGTGGCCGCGCGCGGCCTGGATATCGCGGAGTTGCCGGCGGTGATCAATTTCGACTTGCCGTTTAATGCGGAAGACTATGTGCACCGGATCGGGCGCACGGGTCGTGCCGGCGCATCCGGCGACGCGCTGTCGTTGTTCAGTGGCAACGAGCGCAAGCAACTGGCGGACATCGAAAAACTGATTAAGCGGGCGTTGACCATCGAGCCGCTCGAGCTGGACCGGCCGGCTCGTCAAGGCCGCTCGCGTTATCATGACGATCGCGGCGACAGCCGTCGCGATCGTCATGCACACGTCGCTGACCGGGTGCGCGCGTCAATGCGTGACGCCCAGCCGGTTGACGACTTTTTCACGAAGCCGTACGAGCCGCCACCTTCGGCCTGCCAGACGTCCGAACGCGCGGAATCGAGTCCATCGACCGACAAGAAGACGCCGAAGCGACCGCTGGCTGCGCTGCTGGGCGGCTTCGGCATGCCGCGCCGAAATTCGTGACAGTGTCACGCGCGCGTTGCCAGGCGCGCGCGCCAAGCGGGCACGGCTTCGCGGTAGAACGCCTCCAGCGTCTTGCATCGCTGGGGCGCCAACGCGAGCCCGAGATGCGACGCCGCAGCCAATAGCGCTTCGAGCGGCCGGTCGAGTTCAATCGGTGGTGCACCGGTTTGCTTGCTCAATTTCTCGCCCTGCGCATTAACGACCACAGGCACGTGTAGATAAGCGGGCGTCGGATAGCCGAGGCAGCGCTGCAAGTAGATTTGCCGCGCAGTGGAATCGAGCAGGTCTGCGCCGCGCACGACGTCGGTAATCCGTTGCTGCGCGTCGTCGACGACCACTGCGAGCTGGTAGGCCCAGAGGCCATCCGCGCGCCTCATCACGAAGTCGCCGACCTCGGTGGCGAGATGCTGCCGTTGTGCATGCTGCCAGCGGTCATCGAAGACGATGACCGCATGCTCTGCGTCCGGCACCCGAATACGCCACGCACGCGCTGGCTTGCCGTGCAGTCCGCTTCGGCACGTTCCCGGATACGTGAGTGTCGTGTGCCGAACGTGCGCGTGCAGCAGCGAATCGGCGATGTCCTTGCGTGTGCATCCGCATGGATAAATCAGGCCCGCTGTATCCAACTGAGTGAGTGCTTGCTGGTACAGCGCGGTACGAGTGCTTTGCCATACCGGCGTTTCGTCGCAGTGCATGCCGAGCCGGTGTAGCGTCTTCAAGATATGCTCTGCTGCGCCGGGCACCGTGCGCGGTATATCGACGTCCTCTATCCTGACCAGCCACGTGCCGTCATGCGCACGCGCATCCAGGTAGCTCGCCAGCGCGCTGACTAGCGAGCCTTGGTGCAGCGGGCCGCTCGGAGACGGCGCAAAACGGCCGCGATAGCGGCGCGTCGACGTGGCCCCGGTTATCCTCTGCATCGCCAAGCGTTTTTTATGTCACGATCAGTGGGCAAGCCGCGCCCATCACGACCCGATCGGGCGGGCCTCATGTGGCAACCTGTGCAGATGCCTCGGATGACGGGCACGCATCGTTCGCGCAGTGTGGGCACTGTTCGCCGGCGACATAAAGCGGTGATCGTTGTTCGGTCGGGGTGACGACCGCGCGGCACGCGAAGCACTGCACAGTGCCGGTCGGTTCGAGTTGCGGGTTGAGTGCTGTTCGATGATCGAATACGAAGCAGTCGCCATGGTAGTGAGCGCCGCCTACTTCCTCAAAGTACTTCAGGATGCCGCCATCGAGCTGGTACACGCTGTCGATGCCGATGTTGTGCATGTGAATCGCGGCTTTCTCGCAGCGGATGCCGCCGGTGCAGAACGACACGACGGTCTTGCCTGCCAGCGCGTCCCGATGCGACGCGACGGCATCCGGAAACTCGCTGAATTTTGTCAGCCGATAGTCGATCGCGTTGTCGAATGTGCCCACATCGACTTCGAACGCATTGCGCGTGTCGAGCATCACCACGGGACGGCCGGCGTCGTCGCGCCCGCGATCGAGCCATTGCTTCAGAGTGCGCGCATCGATCGCCGGCGCGCGGCCGGCTTCGGGCCGTATCGCCGGCGACTTCATCGTGATGATCTCACGCTTGAGCCTGACTAACATGCGTCGGAACGGTTGCTTGTCCGACAGGCTTTGCTTGAATGGCAAATCCGCGAATTTACCGCCGAACATCGGATCGGTGCGCAGGTAGTCGATGAACGCGTCGGTTGCCTCGCGGCTGCCGGCGATGAACAGGTTGATGCCCTCGGGCGCTAGCAGGATCGTGCCGCGCAGCGCCAGCGCGTCGCATCGCTGTCGCAGCACTGGACGCCACGTGTCGATCGCGTCCAGCGAAATGAATTGGTAGGCGGCAAGGTTGACGATACTCATGGTGTGCTGCTCTTGGCGAAAACAGAAATCAATGTGGCCGTGGCGACCGTGGGCATAGCCGTGCGACGACTGTGGGTAGGAGGGCACGGGGGCCGCTCGTTGATCGGGATGGCACCGGCGTCATAGGGTTGTATTATCGCCGATTCGTCGCCCAGACCGCATGGGTCGGTTGGCCAGCGAGCGGTCGCACTGATTCCCCTAGGCCATCTCGCTCACCTAGGCCGTCTCGCCGACTGGGCCGCCTGATGTAGCCCGGTATGCTGTCGTGACGGCCGTCGCTGCGGCACGACGGCCGGCGGCATTCCCCGCAAGGTAAAATACCCTTATGTCTGATCCACGCTTCGTCCATCTGCGCGTTCACTCCGAGTTTTCCATTGCCGACGGCATCGTGCGTCTTGACGACGCGGTCGAGCGAGCAGCGGAAGACGGGCAAGGTGCGCTTGCACTGACCGATCTCGCCAACGCGTTCGGTCTGGTGCGTTTTTACAAGGCGGCTCGTGCGCACGGCGTCAAGCCGATCGTCGGTGCCGACGTCTGGATCTCGAACCCCGACGATCGCGACAAGCCGGCACGGCTGCTGTTGCTCGTCAAGGACCGGCGTGGCTATCTGAACCTGTGCGAGTTGCTCAGCCGCGCGTGGTTGACGAACCAGTACCGCGGTCGGGCCGAGGTGGATTGCCAGTGGCTCGAAACGGGCCTTGCCGAAGGCCTGCTGGCGTTGTCTGGGGCGCAACACGGTGACATCGGCATCGCGCTGGCCGCGGGCAATGTGCAGGCGGCTGCACGCCATGCGCAGCGCTGGGCGGCGATCTTCCCGAATGCGTTCTACATCGAGCTGCAGCGGATGCGGCAACCGGGTGTCGAAGCGTATGTGCAGCAGGCGGTGGAACTCGCTGCGCGGTTGAAGCTGCCCGTAGTGGCGACACATCCAGTGCAGTTCATGACGCCGGAGGACTTTACCGCGCACGAAGCGCGCGTGTGTATCTCCGAAGGCGACATATTAGCCAACCCGAGACGCGCGAAGCGGTTTTCGACGGACCAGTACTTTTTCACACAACAGCAAATGGGCGAGCTGTTTGCCGATATCCCGTCGGCGCTGGCCAACACGGTGGAAATCGCCAAGCGCTGCAACCTGACGCTCGAGCTGGGCAAGCCCAAGCTGCCGTTGTTCCCGACACCGGACGGCATGTCACTGGACGATTACCTCGTTCAATCGTCCAAGGCGGGACTCGAGCAGCGCCTCGAGCAGCTGTTTCCGGACGCGGCACAACGGGACACACGGCGCCAGACGTATCAAGAGCGGTTGGCGTTCGAGTGCGACACCATCATCAAGATGGGTTTTCCGGGTTACTTCCTGATCGTCGCGGACTTCATTAACTGGGCCAAGAACAACGGCGTGCCGGTGGGGCCGGGACGGGGATCGGGCGCCGGTTCACTGGTGGCGTTCGCGCTCGGGATTACGGATCTGGATCCGTTGCGCTACAACCTGCTGTTCGAGCGATTCCTCAATCCCGAGCGTGTCTCGATGCCGGACTTCGACATCGACTTCTGCCAGGATGGTCGCGATCGCGTGATCCAGTATGTGAAGAGCAAGTATGGTGCCGATGCGGTGTCGCAGATCGCCACGTTTGGCACGATGGCAGCCAAGGCTGCGGTGCGCGACATCGGCCGCGTGCTGGACTTGGGCTATAACTTCACCGATGGTGTCGCGAAGTTGATTCCGTTCAAGCCCGGCAAGCATGTGACCATTGCCGACGCGATGAAGGAGGAGCCGCAGCTTCAGGAGCGATTCGACAACGAGGACGAGGTGCGCCAGTTGCTCGAACTCGCGCAACGCGTCGAAGGGCTGACGCGCAACGTCGGCATGCACGCCGGTGGCGTGCTGATCGCGCCGGGTAAGCTCACTGATTTTTGTCCGCTGTACACGCAGGGTGACGACGGTGGCGTCGTCAGCCAGTATGACAAGGACGACGTCGAGGCTGTCGGGCTCGTCAAGTTCGACTTTCTCGGGTTGACCACGCTCACGATCCTCGACTGGGCTGAGCGCTACATCCGGCGACTGGACCCGTCCAAGCAGGACTGGTCGCTCGCGCAGGTGCCACTGGACGACTCTGCGTCGTTCACGATCCTGAAGAACGCCAATACGGTGGCAGTGTTCCAGCTGGAAAGCCGCGGCATGCAAGGCATGCTCAAGGATGCGCAGCCTGACCGTTTCGAAGACATCATCGCGCTGGTCGCGCTGTACCGACCGGGCCCGATGGATCTGATTCCAAGCTTTTGCGCGCGTAAGCATGGGCGGGAAACGGTCGAGTATCCGGATCCCCGCGTCGAACCTATCCTGAAGGAGACCTATGGCATCATGGTCTATCAGGAGCAGGTGATGCAGATGGCGCAGATCATCGGCGGCTATTCACTCGGCGGCGCGGACTTGCTGCGTCGCGCGATGGGCAAGAAAAAGCCCGAGGAGATGGCCAAGCATCGTGAGCTGTTCCGTGAAGGAGCGGCTAAGAATGGCTTGAGCGCGGAAAAGGCCGACGAGATCTTCGACTTGATGGAGAAGTTCGCCGGCTACGGCTTTAACAAGTCGCACGCGGCGGCGTACGCGCTGCTCGCGTATTACACCGCGTGGCTCAAGGTGCACCATCCGGCCGAATTCATGGCGGCCAACATGTCGCTCGCGATGGATGACACCGATAAGGTGAAGATCCTTTTCGAGGACTGTATCGCGAACCATCTGGCGGTGCTGCCGCCGGACATCAATCAGTCGGCCTATCGCTTTGAGCCGGTGGCCGAGGCGCCGGGCAAGCGCTCGAAGACGATCCGCTACGGCCTTGGCGCGATTAAGGGTAGTGGGCAGAACGCGATCGAGGAGATCTTGCGGGCTCGCGAGTCGCAGCCGTTCAGCGACCTGTTCGACTTCTGCGAGCGCATTGATCGCCGCATTGTGAATCGCCGCACGATCGAGGCGCTGATCCGGGCCGGCGCATTCGATTCGTTGCACGAGAACCGGGCGCAACTGCTCGCGTCAGTGCCGCTGGCGATGGAGGCGGCCGAGCAGGCGAGCGCCAATGCGCTGCAGGGCGGCCTGTTCGACATGCCCGATGGCTCGAGCGGCCATCAGCATGAGTTGGTCGACGAGCCGGCGTGGACCGAGAAGCGCAAGCTGCAGGAGGAGAAAGCGGCGCTTGGCTTCTATATTTCCGGGCATTTGTTCGACGCATACAAGGACGAAGTGCGACGCTTCGTGCGCCAGAAAATCGGGGAGTTGAAGGAAGGACGCGACAAGGTGATTGCCGGCGTGATCACCGCGATGCGCACGCAGATGACGCAACGCGGCAAGATGCTGGTTGCCGTGCTCGATGATGGCACTGGCCAGTGCGAGGTCACGGTCTTCAACGAGATCTACGACGCGAACCGCGCGATCTTCAAGGAAGACGAACTGCTGGTTGTGCAGGGACAGGCACGCAACGACAGCTTTACCGGCGGCATTCGCTTCACCGTCGACATCGTCATGGATCTGGAACGCGCGCGCCGCCGCTATGCGGACTCGCTACTGCTATCGATCAATGGCAATGCGGATCCGAGGCGGTTGCGTGATCTGCTCGAACCGCACCGGCTGGCGGCGACCCTGCAGTCCGAGCAGATACCGGTGGCTGCCAGTATGCCGGGCCGGGCGCGCCATGCCGGTGGCCCGTCGCGCGGCCCGGCGGGCGATGGCGGCAACGGGCGCCGCAATGGCGACGCGCGTGGTGGCCCGGAGCCGGGCGGCTTGCGGGTCAGGATTCGCTACCAGGGCATTGGCGCGCAATGCGACTCGACGCTGGGCGACGCGTGGCGCGTGAGGCCCAGCGATGACCTTCTCAACCTGCTGCGTGCCGAATTCAGCGCGGGCGCTGTCGAAATCCAGTATCCGCAGCGCTGACACCATCGAAAGGATTGACTTGACTACACCCGAGAACAGCGTGGCCAGTAGCGTGGCCAAGCCCGTCGCGCACGTCGATGTGCTGGCCCGCATCGGCCAGATCGTGCGGCCGTACTGGTGGGCTGTCGCGCTCGCGATCGTATCGATGGGGCTGGTGGCGGCGGCCGAGGCGGGCATTCCAGCGTTGCTTAAACCCTTGATCGACAAAGGTTTTGGCACGAAGGACCCGAGTTCGTCGGTTCGTTGGTATGTTCCGGTGGCGATCATTGGGCTCGCGCTGGGTCGCGGGCTTGCACAGTACGCGTCCGGCTACCTGCTGTCCTACGTACTGAACCGCGCTTTGTTGGACCTGCGGTTGCAGATGTTCCAGACGATGCTGCGCGCGCCGGCCGCTTTCTTCCAGCGCGAGACGGCCAGCACGATCATCAATGCGATCGTGTTCGAGGTGAACCAGGTGCTCAACGTACTGACGAGCGTGCTGGTCACGCTCGTGCGCGATTCGTTGACGGTGGTGTTCCTGCTCGGCTATCTGTTCTACCTGAATTGGCGGTTGACGCTGATCGTTGCGGTGATCCTGCCGGCGATCGGCTGGCTGGTCAGCAAGATCAACCGGCGCTTGCGCCGGCTCAATCGTGAGCAGCAGATGCTGACCAACCAGCTGTCATACATTGTGGAGGAGACGGTCGGCGGCTATAAGGTGGTCAAGGTGCACAACGGCGAGCCGTACGAAATGGGCCGCTTCACGCATATGAGCCGGCGTCTGCGTGGCTATGCAATGCGGGTGACAATTTCCGGTGGCCTGGCTCAGCCGCTAACGCAATTCCTCGCATCGGTCGCTTTGGCGGTGGTGATTACGATTGCCGTGATTCAATCGGCGCACGACCAGACAACGGTCGGCGGATTCGTCGCATTCGTTACGTCGATGCTGCTCGTGATTTCGCCGTTGAAGCACTTGATCGACGTCAACCAACCGTTGACACGCGGCATGACGGCCGCCGAACTGATTTTCGGTCTGATCGACGAGCCGGTGGAGAACGCCGGCGGCGAACGGGAACTCGATCGTGCGACCGGCAGCGTCGAATTCGAGCATGTGAGCTTCGACTATGGGGCCACGGAGCGGCCGACGCTCGACGACATCTCGTTGAAGATTGCGCCCGGTGAGATGGTGGCGCTGGCCGGGCCATCCGGCAGCGGCAAGACCACGCTGGTGAACCTATTGCCCCGCTTTTTCGATCCGACCGCCGGGCGCGTGTTGATCGACGGCGTGCCGTTGCCCGAGTATCGATTGCCAGACCTGCGCAAGCAGATCGCATTTGTCAGCCAGGATGTCGTGCTGTTCAACGATACGATCGCGGCCAATGTCGCCTATGGGCAGCCTGTGGACCGCGATCGCGTCGATGCCGCGTTACGCGCAGCCAGTCTCACGGATGCGGTTGCGTTGATGCCGGCGGGGATCGATACGCTGGTTGGTGACAATGGCATGCGACTGTCCGGCGGACAGCGGCAACGGCTCGCGATTGCACGCGCGATCTACAAGGATGCGCCGATCTTGATCCTCGATGAGGCGACGTCGGCACTCGATTCGGAGTCGGAGCGCCATGTGCAAGCGGCGCTCGAGGTGCTGATGCGTGGACGGACTACGTTGGTGATCGCGCACCGACTGTCGACGATTGAACGCGCCGATCGCATCCTTGTGCTCGAGGGGGGCCGGATCGTCGAAGCGGGGACGCACGCGGAGCTGTTGCGCCGCGACGGTCTGTATGCGAACCTGCATCGGATCCAGTACCAGCAGGGCACGGCGTAGCGGTGCGCGCCACACGCTCGAATGCAAGCTGCAAGGGGGGCGGCTGGTCAAGGCCGGTCCGCGCATTGCGGCGGTGGCCGCGACGCTGGACGTGCCGGCGCGGTCGATTTCCAACTGGACTTGAGTGTCATTGCATCATGGACGAAGCTGTGGCGCATTATTGTCCGCAAGATCTGCCGCAAGCACGGCTGTGCCTAGTTCCTTGGCTCGTCGAAAGAAGCCACGGACAAGTGTGGCGTTACGTAACTGTGCTGCGACTCCGGCATCAACGAATCGGCTCATCTCCTTGTGAAAGGCGGACGCGGCAACTGGGTCGTCAAGCTGATTCAGCTTACCTTGGAGCGCTTTTTTGAAATTGTCTTCAGCCCAACCGTAATCGAGCAGCTTTCTGCCGATCAAGCCCATGTCTGGAGCGACCTGCCGATCTGTCAAGAATTTAATGTCCCAAATATCACGTGCTTTGAGGAACGGGCGGGCGCCCAGCGCGAGAAGTTTGTCGGCCAGTATTTCGTTCGGAGTCTCCGCGGTGATAATCAGTTGACGATGTGGTGCCGGTAGGTGAGGGTAGTTCGCCGCGACGGATACCAGATCTGCATCGTGGGCAGGAACGCTGGCAACCTCGATATTGATGATTTGGTTTTGCGGTACGCTGGGATCGATTTGCGGGATATGGACTTTGGCGCTCCACCGAGCAACATTAATCCCGTCTGATGGCGGCTTTTCTTTTGGAGCCTTGATTTCGATCTGTAGCCCGTACGCGTCGGCAATTTCCTTTTGCAAGAGCGCGGCAAATGGGGCCATCAACCGTGGATCGAAATTGTCACCGCCTGCGAAATCCAAATCCTCCGAATACTGCGTGCGCGGGCTGGGGTCGCGATGGCAAGTTTGCGTCGAGCGTCGAATACAAGATCATTGCGCAGTTTGTTGGGGCACTGTGCGGTGTGGACAAACTCCAATGTTCCATAGGGCGTTTCATCGGGCGGCATTGACCTCGCACGAGGATTCACATAGAGGCCACGTGCGACATGCGTGATCAGTCCCGCACGCTCATGACGTGCGAGCGCCTTGAACATAGTGCGTTCGTTCTCCGGGAATAGGAGACGGAGCATGTTGGATGAATACGCCCAAATCCCTGCCTTGACCCAGCGGTCCATGGCCGCAATGAGTTCTCGAACAAGCATTCATTAGTTTACAGAAAGTGAACATTTAGGGGCAGTATAGGTTGAGTCGCTCAGGCATGGCAAGATGGCTATGAACGGAAAGTTAGCAAATGTTGATGTTCCGCTCATGTCGGCAACTCGATGCTGGCTGGCCGATTCTCATGGGAAAAAGGGCGCGACGAAACTTGCCGCGCTAGGCTTGCAATGAGGCAGCCTCGCCATTAGTAAGTGGTCTCGTACAAGCCGTGGCGAACGGATGGTTGAAGCGAAACCCGGGTTCGATACCACGATCGCTTCCTTGCTCAATTGAACGTCAAGGAACGATGCTATTGTCGATCGATGTCATCGGCACAAGCTAGCTCCGTGCTCGCCATGCCAACGCCTGCGCCGCCGGTTAAGGCTGATTCGAAACTTCTATCAACAGGCAGATTCTGGCAATAAATTCCTTACTTATTTTTATCGTAATTTCGCAATATGAATTGCATTTTCAAAAAATTAATAAAGCAGGACAGTTCAGAATTCAAAATGGGGCACACGCTAGCAACTGTTCATGGCACACCGACTGGTTCAGGACGTGACTGGAGTGTCATACCGGTGGCTGAATCGAACGATTCGCTCAGCCGATTACGGTTGAATTTAGCTCAGTGAGTCGAGATCAAAAACGAGAGGCTTGCTGGTGCTCTATTGGCTTGGCATCATCGTTGGCTGAAGATGGGCACACCTTCCAAGTCAGCGCAAGACGCTGCAGATGGCGGACAAATATGCGAGGCGCGCATCGACTACACTCGACGCGCGGTTACATCAACCCCATGGTGTTCGAGAAGAACAGGTTTGCGGCTCAGCAAGAGGCAGCCGCATTATTCCCTCAGCTAAGGGATTCATTAAACAAATGGGGAAGGTTAGAAGGCGCAGATTCGGTACGGAACCGGCCTTTTTGCGAAGAATTTTGGTTGCGGGGGTAGGATTTGAACCTACGACCTTCGGGTTATGAGCCCGACGAGCTGCCAGACTGCTCCACCCCGCGTCTGGAAAGAAAAAGATTATAGCGGGGTCCAACGAGTAGGTCAAATGGTTACGGTGATTAATGCGCATGCCACCGTGACGACGCTTGAACCCGTGGCCGTATCAGGATGAATGCCGGGGCTGTATTAGGTTGAGTGCGTGGCCGTCTCAGGAAGCTTCTGAGCTGGTGCAGTCTCGGCTGTGGCAGATCGGGTTCGCGCGGTCGGCCCTGTCCGGCGCGGTGGCGCCGATCGGCATGCGTGCGAGTTTGCTCGTCAGGCAGCTAGCGCACAGGCAGCCCTGCTCGGGATCCAGCGCGCGGGTAGGCAACGGCGGCAAGTTCGCGCACCAGCAGGGGCGGCTAGGATTGTCCGCCCCGCAATCGAATGCTTCGCCGCAGCACGAGCACCGTTGCCCCATTTCCCTTCTCCCATTCAGTTTATCGACACCTGGCCTGGACCCGTTCAAGCCGTCCGCGGGCTGCATGCGACAGTTGCATGTCCGGTGAAGCCAGGCGACGCTACATCAGCACGATGTCGTACTGCTCCTGGCTCAAATTCGACTCGACCTGCAGCGACACGGGCTTGCCGATGAAATCACACAGCATCGCCAGATGCTGCGACTCCTCCTCGAGAAACAGGTCGATGACTTGCTGCGCTGCCACGACGCGGAACTCGCGGGGATTAAACTGTCTGGACTCGCGCAAGATCTCCCGCAGGATGTCATAGCACACCGTGCGCGCAGTCTTGATCTGACCTTTACCTTGGCATACTGGACACAGTTCGCACAGGACATGCGCTAGCGATTCCCGGGTGCGCTTGCGCGTCATCTCCACCAAACCCAGTTGCGAGAAGCCGTTGACAGTGACGCGTGTGCGGTCTCGGCTGAGCGCCTTCTTTAGCTCGCCGAGCACCGCGTCGCGATGCTCGGCGTTCTCCATGTCGATGAAGTCGATGATGATAATGCCACCCAGATTGCGCAGCCGCAATTGCCGAGCAATCGTATGCGCGGCCTCCAGGTTGGTCTTGAAGATCGTGTCGTCGAAATTGCGCGCGCCGACGTAGCCTCCCGTGTTGACGTCGATCGTGGTCATGGCTTCGGTCTGGTCGATCATCAGGTAGCCGCCGGACTTCAAATCGACGCGGCGCGATAGCGCGCGCAAAATCTCGGTTTCGATGTTGTACAGGTCGAACAGCGGACGCTCGCCGGTATAGTGGTGGAGCTTGGAGGCGACTGCCGGCGTGAACTCATTGGCGAATTCGACGAGCATCTGCGATGTCTCGCGCGAATCGACCTGGATCCGCGTGGTGTCGTCGTTGACGAAATCACGCAATACGCGCTGCGCCAGATTGAGATCCTGGTATAGCAGGGTCGTTGGCGGCATCCGCGTTGCCTGTGCCTGGATCGTGGCCCATGTTTTGCGCAGATAGGCAACATCGTTCGACAGGGCTTCGCTGGACGCATCCTCGGCGATCGTGCGCACGATGTAGCCGCCTCTTTCATCAACTGGGAGCACCGACGTGAGTCGGGCACGGACCGCTTCACGTTCCACCTCGCTCTCAATCTTCTGCGAGATGCCGATATGGGGCTCCTGCGGCAGATAGACGAGCGTTCGGCCAGCGATGCTGATCTGGGTGGACAGGCGTGCGCCCTTGGTGCCGATCGGATCCTTGACCACTTGGACCATTAACGTTTGCCCTTCGAAGACAATCTTCTCGATCGGCTGCTGCGGTGCATTGACTGCCGCATCGGGTGCCAGTCGCGGATGCCAGATATCGGCCACGTGCAGAAACGCGGCGCGCTCCAGCCCGATGTCGACGAACGCCGATTGCATGCCGGGCAGCACGCGCACGACCTTGCCGAGATAGATATTGCCGACGCGGCCGCGCGACAGCGTTCTCTCGACATGAAGCTCCTGTACTGCGCCTTGCTGGACGATCGCGACGCGGGTTTCCTGCGGGGTGACGTTGATCAGAATTTCTTCGTTCATGATTTATTGGAACGCCACGCGGGCCGCGCGTAGCAGCGCGGCAGTCTCGAAAAGGGGCAGGCCCATGATACCTGAATAGGACCCGTCGATCCGCTCGACGAACTCGGCTGCTTTGCCTTGGATGCCGTAGGCGCCTGCCTTGCCGAAAGGCTCGCCACTGTGCACATAGTGGGCCAGTGTTGCGTCGTCTATCGCGGCGAACCACACGCGCGACACCGACAGCGCGCTGGTGACGGCGGCATCGGCGCCGACCAGTGCGACGGCGGTCAAGACTCGATGTTCGCGGCCGGTCAGGCGCTTGAGCATCTGCCACGCGTGATCGACGTCGTTCGGCTTGCCGAGGATTTCGTCATCGAGCGCCACAGTGGTGTCGGCCACGAGAATCGGCGCCGGCGCGGCATCGCGTTGTCGAGCCAGCAGTCGGTTCCGGCGTGCGCCAGCGGCCGTTGCCTTGGCCAGCGTCACGCGTATCACGTAGTCTTGCGCAGATTCGCCTGGCCGTTCGGCCTCCAGTGCCTCGGCATCTTCGTGCTCTTGCGCGAGCAGCAATTCGAAGCGCACGCCGATCTGCTCCAGCAGCGCTCGACGGCGGGGACTTTGCGACGCAAGATAAATAAACGAATGGCGTGGCGTGGCAGGGCAGGCGCCGTTTGCGCCGGATGCCTCGTGTGTCGACGGGCTGGACGCCGTCGGATCGAGCGATGATGGAGTGGACATGATGACCTAGACGGGAAGGGCCGTGCCGCTCACCGGTGTGGCGGGCAAGCGCACACGTCGGGCGGTACCGCTACGCCCGATGATAAGGATGATTTTGCGTGATGCTCCACGCGCGGTAAAGCTGCTCTGCCAGTAGCACGCGGACCATGGCGTGGGGCAGCGTCAGGCTGGAGAGCCGCAGCAGCAGATCAGCCTGTGCCTTGATGGCCGGATCCAACCCGTCCGCGCCGCCAATGACGAAAGCCACATCGCGGCCGTCCTGCTGCCAGCGCGGCAGGTGTTGTGCCAACTGCATCGTGGTCCAGTCCAGGCCATGCTCATCCAACGCAACAAGTCGCGCGCCCTTGGGCAGTGCTGCCTCGATGCGCGTACGCTCGGCTGCCATCACGCTCGTTGCGGCGCGTGCCGATGCCCGCTGTTCCGGCTTAATCTCGCGCAGTTCGAGGCGCAGTTCGGGCGGCATGCGCTTCGCGTATTCGTCAAAACCGCGCGTAACCCAGTCCGGCATTCGGTGCCCGACTGCGACAATGTGGAGCTTCATGCCGATGACTCGGACGCGGCTGCCGCCGCCTTACACGTCACGTCGCCAGGCCCGGCGCGACTGGGCCGCTGTCTTGTGTGCCGGCCTGGCCGCCGAGCTTCACGTGCACCGGCTTGTCTCCCCAGATTTCCTCGAGTCGATAGTATTGGCGCAGCGCGGGCTGCATGATGTGCACGACCGCGTCGCCGCAGTCAACCAGCACCCATTCGCCGGTGTCCTCGCCTTCGGTGCTGACAATGTCACCGCCGCTCGCTTTGACCTTTTCGCGCACATTGTTGGCCAACGCCTTGGTTTGCCGGTTCGATGTGCCGCTCGCCACGACCACACGGTCGAATAGCTCGGTCAGATGACTGGTGTTGAAGACGCGGATGTCCTGTGCCTTGACATCCTCGAGTGCGTCGATGATAACGCGTTGCAATGTACGGATATCCATGTTTATGTCTGATACAAATGATGTTGACGGATGTACTGCCAGACCGCGTCCGGCACGCTGGCGACTTTTTCGAGGCGGCCACACGAGCGTTCGCGCAGCAACCGCCGCACATCCGTGGCTGAGACGTCCAGCGACAGCGTGGTATCGAGCAAGACATGGCCGTGCGCCGTCGCACGCAGCGTGTCGGCCGACGCGCTGCGGCGCCCGATTTCGTCAAGCACCGTGGCATCCGCCTGCGATAGGTCGAATCCGGGACGCGTCGCGACACCGAGATGGGCGAATTCGAATAGTCGGCGCCAGTTTTTCCACGTATGCAGGCGCACCAGTTGGTCGGCCCCGATCAATAGCGTCAACGATGCCGCCGTGCCGTGGCGCGCGCGCCATGCGGCCAGCGTCTCAGTCGTGTACGTCGGGCCGGGATGATCGATTTCATCGGTTGCGACGGCCACCCGCGTGGCGGGCAGTGCCAGCGACGCCGCCGCCAGGCGGGTCATCGCGAGCCGGTGCCGCGCACATGATACGCCGCTTTTTTGCCACGGTTGCCCTGCTGGCAATAGCACGAGTTCGGTCAACCCGAGCCATTCGGCAAACCGACGCGCAAGCGCCAGGTGGCCGACGTGGATCGGGTCGAACGTGCCGCCCAGAATGCCGATCCGTGTGGGCAGGCGGGGGGCGGCGGATGCGTCGATAGTGTCCGGCGATGATGGGTTCGGCGAACTCAGGTCTGCGTCCTTAAGCAAGGCGATCGGGTGGCGGCCGTCACGGTTCAGATCCAGTCGCGCACGACCAGGAAATCGCGGTACAGCCGGGCCTCGGGCGAGCCGGCTTCCGGATGCCAATCGTAACGCCATTTTGCCACCGGGGGCATCGACATCATAATGGACTCGGTGCGTCCGCCACTTTGTAGGCCGAACAGCGTGCCGCGGTCGAAGACAAGATTGAATTCGACGTAGCGGCCGCGCCGGTAGGCCTGAAAATCCCGTTCGCGCTCACCATAAGGCATCGCGCGCCGCCGCTCGATGATCGGCAGGTAGGCGGTGAGCAGGCTGTCCCCGACGTTGCGCGTCATCTCAAAGCCGCGTGCGAAGCCCAGTTCCGCTATGTCATCGTAAAAAATACCACCAATGCCGCGTGGCTCCCCACGGTGCTTCAAGTAGAAATACTCGTCACACCACCGCTTGAAGCGCGGATACAAGTCGTCGCCGAACGGAGCCAGCGCGTCGCGGCAGGTCAAATGGAAATGCCGTGCATCTTCCTCGAATCCGTAATACGGCGTCAGGTCCATACCACCACCATACCAGAACACCGGCGCTTCATTCGGGTGGGTTGCGACGAATAGCCGCACATTCATGTGCACAGTCGGGCAATAAGGATTGCGCGGATGGAGCACCAGCGACACCCCCATCGCCTCAAAGCCACGCCCGGCCAGTTGCGGACGGGCGGCGCTGGCCGACGGCGGCAATGCGGCGCCGCTCACGTGCGAGAAGCCGACCACGCCGCGCTCAAAGCATTCGCCGCCTTCGATCACGCGCGAGCAGCCGTCTCCTTGCAGCGTGTCACTCGGCTCACGGCGCCACGTATGCGTGTCGAATGGCTTGCCGTCGAATTGGCCTAGCATATCGGCGATATGGCGCTGCAGCGCGAGCAAATAGCCGCGCACCGGTGCCAGATCGCCGAGCCCGCAGGCGGTTGTGCTGCGCGCCGGCGCGTTAGCCAAAGTCGGATCGGAGGACGGGGGGGCAGGGTCGAACGGACGGCTCATTGCGGATCAGTGCTTGCGGTTCAGGGCACGGTGACCGATGTCGCGGCGATACTGCATGCCATCGAAGTGGATATGATGGATCGTCTCATAGGCGATCGACTGTGCCTCGCGCACTGAGTCGGCCAACCCGACCACGCACAGCACGCGTCCGCCCGAGGTAACCAGCTTGCCGTCGACCAGTGCGGTGCCCGCGTGGAATGTGGCGGCAGTTTCGGTCTGTAGCGGAATGCCATCGATGCGGTCCCCCTTGCGCGGCGCGTCCGGATAATGGTGTGCTGCGAGCACGACGCCCAGTGCCGTGCGTCGGTCCCATTCAAGCTCGACGGTGTCCAGCGTGCCGGCGAGCGCATGCTCGACGACACGCGCGAAGTCGCCCTTGAGCCGAGCCATGATCGGCTGCGTCTCCGGGTCGCCCATCCGGCAATTGAACTCGAGCGTTTTCGGGTTGCCCTGTGCGTCGATCATTAACCCGGCATACAGGAAGCCAGTATAGCGCAGGCCCTCATGCTCCATGCCGCGCACGGTTGGCAGGATGATCTCGCGCATCACGCGCGCATGCAATTGTGGCGTGATGATCGGCGCCGGCGAGTAGGCCCCCATGCCGCCGGTGTTCGGACCTTGGTCACCGTCGAGCAACCGCTTGTGATCTTGGCTCGACGCCAGCGCGAGCACGTGCTTGCCATCGACCATCACGATGAAGCTGGCTTCCTCGCCTTGCAGGTATGCCTCGATGACCACGCGCGCGCCCGCGTCGCCGAGCTTGTTATCGGCGAGCATCATGTCGATTGCGCGGTGTGCTTCATCCAGCGTTTGCGCCACCACCACACCCTTGCCGGCTGCGAGCCCGTCTGCCTTGATCACGATCGGCGCGCCCTTTGCATCGGCGTACGCGTGCGCCGCCGCCGCGTCGGAGAACGTCTCGTATTCGGCAGTCGGAATGCCGTGGCGCTTCATGAACGCCTTGGCGAAGTCCTTCGAGCTTTCAAGCTGCGCCGCCTCGCGGCTCGGCCCGAAGATCTTCAGGCCGCGCGAGCGGAACAGATTGACGATGCCTGCCGCGAGTGGCGCCTCGGGCCCGACCACGGTGAATGCGATCTGCTCGCGCTCGGCAAAGTCAGCCAGTGCGTGCAGGTCAGTGATATCGACATTGTGCAGGCGCTCCTGCAGCGCCGTGCCACCATTGCCCGGCGCCACGTAGACTGCAGTGACGCGCGGCGATTGCGCGAGCTTCCACCCGAGTGCGTGTTCGCGACCGCCGGAGCCGACGACCAATACCTTCATGGAAATCCTCGAAAGAACCAAGAAATCTTCTGCGTGAGCCGTTACTGGTCGGCAATGACCGCGTTCGTGTACACCTCTTGCACATCGTCGAGGTTTTCCAGCGCATCGAGCAGCTTTTGCATCTTGACTGCGTCGTCGCCGGTGAACTGCACCTCGGTTTGCGGCTTCATCGTGACCTCGGCGAGTTCCGCCTTGAAGCCCGCAGCCTCGAGCGCAGCCTTGACCTGCGCGAAGTCGTTCGGCGGGCACAATACCTCGATGCTGCCGTCGTCATGGGTCGTCACGTCATCGGCACTGGCCTCGAGCGCCGCCTCCATCAGTTTGTCCTCCGGCGTGCCGGGCGCGAACAGAAACTGGCCGACATGGTCGAACAGAAACGCGACCGAGCCGTCGGTGCCCAGGTTGCCGCCGTGCTTGGAGAACGCGTGGCGCACTTCGGCGACGGTACGCGTGCGGTTGTCGGTCATCGTGTCGACGATGATCGCCGCACCGCCGATGCCATAACCCTCGTAGCGGATTTCCTCGTAGCTCGCGCCTTCGACGCCGCCAACGCCGCGCTGGATCGCGCGATTGACATTGTCTTTTGGCATGTTGGCGTCCGTTGCCTTGTCGATCGCCAGCCGCAGGCGCGGGTTCGATCCGGCATCGCCGCCGCCCAGCCGTGCCGCCACGGTGATTTCCTTGATCAACCGCGTCCAGACTTTGCCGCGCTTGGCATCCGCCGCGGCTTTTTTATGTTTGATGTTGGCCCATTTCGAGTGACCGCAGCCATGATGGTTTCTCCGACCGCGCACGCAACGCGCGTATCATGCATTCAATATCGATGTGTCGTGGCGAAGGCCCTGGCGCACGGCGCCATCGGGACGACAGTGTGCGACGCGCGTGCTGCTGTCCGCCGTGCGCGCGTCGCGCTGGCGCACGAAGGGCACCGCGGCAGGGGCGTTCGACGGAAAAGCGCAATTTTAGCATGCCGGCTGCCCTGCAAGCCGCGCGATCGCAATATGGCGTCGGACCCCATGTTGTGATTCACGCGCTCGCCCGTCCTTCAGCCTGTCCTCTGGTCCGGGGCCGCGGGCGTCCCTAGTTCTTGGTGCCGAACAGCCGGTCGCCCCG
>NZ_JADBGL010000009.1:0-121124 GCF_037389205.1 Mycetohabitans sp. B46 | reverse complement strand
GCAGGCACGGCCACAAGACCGGCTTCTACATCGACCAGCGGGACAATCGGTGGCTTGTACAACAACACGCGGCTGGGCGCGACGTACTAAATTGCTTCTGCTATACCGGCGGCTTTTCGCTAGCCGCGCTGCGGGGTGGCGCCACGCGGGTCGTGTCGATTGATTCATCCGGCGAAGCGCTGCAGGTCGCGCGCGCAAACTTGGCCGTCAACGACTTCGATCCGGCGCGGGCCCAGTGGCACGACGCCGACGCATTCAAGACACTGCGGCAGTTGTACGATGCAGGTGAGCGCTTCGACCTAATCGTGCTCGATCCGCCGAAATTCGCCCCGTCGCGCGAGCACGTTGACCGGGCAGCACGCGCGTACAAGGATATCAACCTCAGCGGCTTCAAGCTGCTGCGCCCGGGCGGGCTGCTCGCGACCTACTCGTGCTCGGGCGCGATCGACACGGGCCTGTTTCAGAAGATTGTCGCGGGCGCCGCGGCCGACGCCGGCGTCGATGCGCGGATCCTGCGCCGCCTGTCGGCCGGCGTCGATCATCCGATGCTGACCAGCTTCCCAGAAGGTGAATATCTGAAGGGACTGTGGTTGCAAAAACCCTAGTACGCCCCACATCGGGCGGGGCAATGCTGCGACCAGGCGGGCCAATGCCGCATCCAGATACCGCGCCCGTTGGTGCAACGCATCGTCGGCGTCCGGATAATGGTCACAACCCTGCCGCCGCATTTGTGCTTCAATAGCACATTTCGCGCTGTACTCGCGCGGACCGGCTCGCAACTTCCACGCAACTTCACGTAAGTAAAGGCAGGCGATGAACATGATTCCCGTCACCATCCTGACCGGCTTTCTCGGCAGCGGTAAGACCACGCTGCTCAAGCGTATCCTGAATGAGCCGCATGGCATGAAAATCGCCGTGATCGAAAACGAATTCGGCGAAGAGAACATTGACAACGACATCCTCGTGCAGGAGTCGGCGGAACAAATCGTGCAAATGAGCAACGGTTGCATCTGCTGCACGATCCGCGGCGACCTATCCCGTGCGTTGTCAGACCTATCGGAGCAAAAGCGCGAAGGTAAGCTCAAGTTCGACCGGGTCGTGATCGAGACCACGGGCTTGGCCAATCCGGGGCCGGTCGCGCAAACGTTCTTCATCGATGAGGCGATCGCTGACGAATTCCTGCTCGACGCGGTGATCACGCTGGTGGACGCGAAGCACGCCAACCAGCAGCTTGACGAGCACGAGGTCGTGCAACGGCAAGTGGGCTTTGCCGACCGCTTGTTCATCACGAAGGCCGATCTGGTGGACGAGACCACGCTCGCCGGTCTGCGCCATCGATTGCTGCAGATGAACCCGAAGGCGCCGATTCAGGTAGTCAATTTCGGCAACGCCGATATCAAGGCGATTTTTGATTTGCGTGGATTCAACTTGAACGCAAAGCTTGAAATTGACCCGGACTTCCTCGCCGAGGAAGGGCACGATCACGCGCACCACCACGATCACGATCACGATCACGATCACCAGCATGATCACGCACAGTGTGACCATAATCATGGCCATTGCACGCACGGTCACCACCATGCGCATCACGACGACAAGATTAAATCGTTCGTGTACCGCAACGACCGGGCGTTCGATCCCCAAAAATTGGAGGATTTTCTCGGCGGGATCCTACAAATTTACGGTGAGCGCTTACTCCGCTACAAAGGCGTGCTGTTTATGAAGGGAATCGAGCGCAAAGTGGTATTCCAGGGCGTGCACCAGATGATGGGCAGCGACTTAGCCGCGCGCTGGCTACCGGCTGAGAAGAAGACCAGCAAGATGGTGTTCATTGGCGTGGACCTGCCCCGGGACTTGATTACCGACGGCCTGGACGCGTGCCTCGCGTGAAGACGTCGTGCGCTACGCCGCTGGGTCGCGGCGGTGCACGAAATAGCGCGCCGACGTCTTTCCCCGTTGCAGTGGCGATATTTCGTATTGTGAAATAAAAGGCAGCCTGGTCGAGATTTCGTTTTCTTTGGCGTATATTGAGGCATTCGCCACGACGCCGGAAGTGCTCTATCGGACCGCGAAATACTGTTTTGGACAGGGTTCTCCGCCGCTATTGGCACCGATTGTGGTTCAGTTACAATACGTGCCCACTGGAGAATGATAACGACGCGGCGCCACAAGGAGTTCGGCCCCGCAACGGCCGCCGCACCTGCCACGACGAATTCGACGTGGCCGCCGCAAGGCACTCGGCCGCCGCAATTGCGGGCAATGGTAAGTGCGGGCAATGCTCGATGCATCGCCTCACAATGAAGACAGCAAGCCAGATGACGACGACACGACTTTTGACCGAAGCCGAAATCCTGAAGATGAGCGACAAGGATTACATGAACGAGGATCAGCTCGCTTTCTTCAAGCACAGGCTCGAACAGTTGCAGGCGGAAATCCTGCGCAATGCCGGGCAAACGACGGAAAATCTCCGAGAAACCGTGATCGTGCCCGACCCGGCCGATCGCGCGACGATCGAAGAAGAGCACGCGCTTGAGCTTCGCACACGCGACCGCGAACGCAAGCTGCTAAAGAAGGTGCAGCAATCGCTCGCGCGGATCGAAACCGGTGAATATGGCTGGTGCGAGGAAACGGGCGAACCGATCGGCATTCCGCGTCTGCTCGCGCGGCCGACCGCGACGCTGTCGCTCGAGGCGCAGGAGCGCCGCGAACTACGCCAGAAGCTGTTCGGCGACTAAAGCGTGGTGCGCCGCATGGCGCAATACGGTCCAGCCGACTCCCGTCGGAAGGCACGCGATAGGCGTGCCTTTTTTATTTATGGTGCGCATTTATTGCCGAGCCTTGCACGTGCATGGTGGCCTTTCGCGCGAGCATTGCGTCATATCAGCACCACCCCGCGCGCGCGCCTTGATATTGCGCCAGCCGCCCTAAAATAGGTCGAAACGCGCGACTTCAGTCCTGTCCCGCGCCGCTGGCGCGCGACCCCGCTTTAAAGGAATTCCACATGGAGCAATATCACGGCACAACCATTGTCTCGGTACGGCGAGGCAACAGCGTTGCCCTAGGCGGCGACGGTCAGGTGACGCTGGGCAACATCGTCATGAAGGGCGGTGCCAAGAAAGTGCGGCGCATTTACGGTGGCAAGGTGCTAGTGGGTTTCGCCGGCGGCACCGCGGACGCATTCTCGCTGCTGGACCGCTTCGAAGGCAAGCTGGAAAAGCACCAGGGCAACCTGACCCGCGCCGCTGTCGAACTGGCCAAGGACTGGCGCACCGACCGTATGCTGCGCCGCTTGGAAGCGATGCTGATCGCCGCGGACGCGGAAACGACACTGGTGATTACTGGCAACGGCGACGTGCTGGATCCGGAAGGCGGCATTTGCGCCATCGGCTCGGGCGGCGCATATGCGCAAGCCGCGGCCCGCGCGCTCGCGGATAACACGGAGCTGAGCGCGCGCGACATCGTCGAAAAGGCGCTCGCGATTGCCGGCGACATGTGCATCTACACGAATCACAGCCGCGTCATCGAAACCATCGAATAAATGAAGCCCAGGTGCCGGGCGACCCTGCGCGGCCTATTGCGCCCGCGCATCGAGGCTTGCGGGCCGATCCAGGCCCGGCGCCACCTGAAGGATGCCGAACATGACTACCATGACCCCCGCTGAAATCGTCTCCGAACTGGACAAGCACATCATTGGCCAGGGCCGCGCCAAGCGCGCCGTCGCGGTCGCACTGCGCAACCGCTGGCGCCGTCAGCAGGTGTCGGACCCGTTGCGCCAGGAAATCACCCCGAAGAACATTCTGATGATCGGACCGACTGGCGTGGGCAAAACCGAAATCGCACGGCGCCTGGCCAAGCTCGCCGACGCACCGTTCATCAAGATCGAGGCCACGAAGTTCACAGAAGTCGGCTACGTCGGACGCGATGTGGACAGCATCGTGCGCGACTTGATCGATATCTCGGTCAAGCAAACGCGCGAATCGGAAATGCGCAAGGTCCGCACAAAGGCGCAGGACCTCGCGGAGGACCGCATCCTGGACATCTTGCTGCCGCAGGCGCGTCCCGTCGGCTTCAGCCCGACCAGCGAGGAGAGCGAGCGAGAGAGCGCGACGCGCCAGATATTTCGCAAGCGGCTGCGCGAAGGCCAGCTCGACGACAAGGAAATCGAACTCGACATCGAGGCGCCCCAGGTCGGCATGGACATCATGGGCCCGCCCGGCATGGAGGAGATGACGGAGCAGATCCGTTCGATGTTCGCCAATCTCGGCGGCGGCAAGAAGCAGCACCGCAAGGTCAAGATCAAGGAGGCCCTGAAGCTGTTGACCGATGAGCAAGCCGGCAAGCTGGTCAACGAAGAGGACATCAAGACCCGCGCGGTACAGAACGCCGAACAGAACGGCATCGTCTTCCTCGACGAGATTGACAAAATCGCGTCACGCCAGGAAGGTGGTGGCGGCGAGGTGTCACGCCAGGGCGTGCAACGCGACCTGCTGCCGCTCGTGGAAGGCACAACGATCAACACCAAGTACGGCATGGTGAAGACCGACCACATCTTGTTCATTGCCAGCGGGGCGTTTCATCTGGCCAAGCCGAGCGATCTGATTCCCGAGCTGCAAGGACGGTTTCCAATCCGCGTCGAGCTCGATTCGCTGTCGGTCGGTGACTTCGAATCGATCCTGGTACGCACCGACGCGAGCCTGGTCAAGCAATACCAGGCACTACTCGCGACCGAGGACGTGCAACTGGAGTTCGCCGACGACGGCATCAAGCGCCTAGCGGAAATCGCCTTCTCGGTTAACGAAAAGACTGAGAACATCGGCGCGCGGCGGCTATACACGGTAATCGAAAAGCTGCTCGAAGAAATTTCGTTCTCGGCCGGCAACCATTCGGGCCAATCGATCAAGATCGACGCCGCGTACGTGGACAGCGCGCTGAGCGACGTGTCGCAGAACGAAGACCTGTCACGCTACGTGCTGTAACGCGGCTCGCCGCCGTGCGTGCACCGCTCATTGCTTCACTGGCCGTTTCGCCAGCTTGCGTTGCAGCGTGCGGCGGTGCATGTTCAGCGCACGCGCGGTTGCCGAAATATTGCCGCCGTTGTCGGACAGCACGCGCTGGATGTGCTCCCATTCGAGCCGCGCCACCGACAGCGGTATCGGATTCTCGAGCGCCTCCTCTGCCTGCGACTCGCTTGCGTCCACGCGCAACGCCGCCAGGATCGTCTCCACGTTGGCCGGCTTGGCCAGATAATTGTCCGCCCCGTCCTTGACGGCCTGCACCGCCGTCGCAATGCTCGCATAGCCGGTCAGCACGAGGATCCGCGCCTCGGGCTGTAGCTTGCGCAGTGGCGCGATCAAATGCAGCCCCGAATCGTTGCCCAGGTTCAGATCGACCGTGATCTGGCCGAACGGCAGCGCATCGGCGAGCTTCAGCGCGCTGTCGCGGTCGTGCGCCTGGTGAACGGTATAGCCGCGCCGGGTCAGGCCGCGCGCGAGGATTCCAGCAAATACCTCATCATCGTCAATCACCAGGAAGTTCATTTCGCTCATTGTGCTTCTCCACTTGAATGCGCTTGGATCGCGGGCAGGCGCAGTATCGCGCGGGTGCCCGTGGTGGCCGGCTGCGGCAACTCGGTCAGCTCGATCGAGCCACCTAGCCGCGCCGCCGTCGTAAATGCGAGATATAAGCCCACACCGTGGCCCCCTTGCGTGCTTTCGACCGGTGCCTGCCCGAGTTTGGCGCGCCGTTCAGGCACAATGCCGGGACCGCGGTCGCGAATGTCAAAGACCAGCATGTCGTCGTCGCACGCCACCTCCAGCGTCACCGATTCGCGGCTGGCCCGAGCCGCATTGTCCAGCAAGATGGTCAGGATCTGCCCGACCGCCACAGTATCGGCGACTAGCACGTCGGCGGGCGCCGTGCCGATCCGCGAGAAATTCACATGCGGGTGACGCAGCCGCCACTGCTCGATGAATGCGTCGAGCCAATTGCCCACCGGTTGCTGGCCGGTGGGCAGCGCCGCCCGGGTGCGCAGCCGGGCGAGCGCCGAGCGGCACAACGCCAGCTGTTGCTCGAGCAGGTCGAAATCGGCCCGGTAGGGCGCAAGCGCCTGGTCGGTGTGGGACAGGTCGCGCAACTCCTCGGCGACCATCGCAATGGTCGACAGTGGCGTGCCAATCTCGTGCGCGACGCTGGCGGCCTGCGCGCCCAACGCCACCACCCGCTCGTCGCGCAACAGTCGCTCCTGCGCCTCGCCCAACGCCGCATCCCCTTTGCGCAGCGCGGACGACATGCGCGAGACAAACCACGAGATCAGTCCGACGCTGACCATGAAGTTCACCCACATGCCGGCCCGGTAGTAATCGAACAGGTTGGCCGGGTTGTCCATATTCAACGGCACCGAGTCGAAGCCGAGCAGCCAATAGCAGGCGACCGCGAACGCCGCGAGCCAGGCGGCCAGACGCCACGGCAACACCGCCGCCGCAATCGCCAATGAGGGCAAGTACAGCGACACAAACGGGTTGGTGGTGCCACCGGATAGGAACAACAGCGCGGATAGCGCACCGAGGTCAACCCACAGCTGCCCCATCAACTCGATGTGCGTTTCCGGCTTGGCCTGGGCCACGCGGATCCATGTCAAGATGTTGAAGACCACTTCCAACGCGATGACGATGAGCATCGCGGTGAGCGGCAAATGCACGCCATAGGCGATCTGCACGACGGCAATTGTCACCAGTTGGCCAATGATAGCCAGGCAACGGAGCCAAAACATATGGCCGAGATTGACCCGGCCGGGATTTGCATACAGTGTCATGCGACAAGTTTACCGGTTCGACGTGGCACGACCCCGCAGTCAACTCAAGCTCGCTCACGCTCGCGACACTATGACGCAAGCGCCAGCGCGCCGCAGTCGAGCACCGCGGCAGCGTTGCGTACGCGCCACGGCAGGCGCATCCGCGTGCCGCAACGCCTGCGGCAGCGACAGTTCCCCGATCCATCTGCTCCAGCGTCAGCCGTTGCGCTTCATACCTCTTGAGGCAAAGACCCGCTTCATGAAAACCCGAGCGAGCTTATCGGGTAGCGGTTCGACACACGCTTCGAGGCCCGCAAAAAACGGCTTTTGCCCGAGGATCGTGCTTGGACTGCCCCGGTCTCGAGGCGGCTCACGGCAATGTTCGGTCGTGTCGAACAGCGCGTCGCATGTCGCCAGGGCGGCGGCCACCACGTTGCTGTTATCGGCGCCATGCCGCGACACTTCGTGCCGGCTGCGTCGTGGCATCGCCATATCGGCAAGGTCGATCATGGGGTGCGCGATGTTCGCGCGCCCTGTATCGGCAACGCGCCAGAACGGCAAGACACGTCAAAAAAGCTAGCCGGTCGGCATCGTGCCGACACTTCAGTCCTGTACAATTCGCGGTTGTTTGCCTGCTCAGTCTGCTCGCACCATGTCCGACACCCACGATTTGCCAGCCATCTCACCCGAACTGAAGGCCGAAATCCTCGCGGAAGCGCTGCCTTACATCCGCCAGTACCACGGCAAGACGGTCGTGATCAAATACGGTGGCAACGCGATGACGGAAGAGCGCCTGAAGCAAGGCTTCGCACGCGACGTCGTATTGTTGAAGCTGGTGGGCATCAATCCGGTCATCATCCATGGTGGCGGCCCGCAGATCGACCAGGCGCTGAAGAAAATCGGCAAGCAGGGCACGTTCATACAAGGCATGCGCGTGACGGACGAGGAAACGATGGAGGTCGTCGAGTGGGTGCTCGGCGGCGAGGTGCAACAGGACATCGTCACGCTGATCAACCATTTTGGTGGCCACGCGGTCGGCTTGACCGGCAAGGACGGCGGACTGATCCACGCACGCAAGCTGCTGATGCCGGACCGGGAAAAGCCGGGTGAATTTCTCGACATCGGCCAGGTCGGCGAGGTCGACTCGATCAATCCCGCGGTCGTGCGAGCGCTGCAGGACGATGCGTTCATCCCCGTCATCTCGCCGATTGGCTTCGGCGAGGACGGGCTCGCGTACAACATTAACGCGGACCTGGTCGCAGGCAAGCTGGCGGTCGTACTAAACGCGGAAAAGCTGGTGATGATGACGAACATCCCGGGCGTGATGGACAAGAGCGGCACACTGCTCACGGACCTGTCGGCGCGCGAGATCGATGCGCTGTTTGCCGACGGCACGATCTCCGGTGGCATGCTGCCGAAGATCTCGTCGGCCCTGGATGCGGCCAGGAGCGGCGTGCGCTCCGTGCACATCATCGACGGACGCATCGAGCACTCGGTGCTGCTCGAGATCCTGACCGAGCAGCCGTTCGGCACAATGATCCGGTCACACTGATCATGGCCGCGCGCGCGCGCCGGCGGCGCATTGCTCATCCGCGCGGCCCGGTCTGGCTGTTCGACCTGGATAATACGCTGCATCACGCGTCGCACGCAGTGTTTCCGCAGATCAATCAGGCGATGACTGACTACATCGAGCGTGCGCTGCAGGTCAGCCGGGACGAAGCGGACCGGCTGCGCGAGCACTACACGCAGCGCTACGGTGCGGCACTGCTGGGACTCGCGCGGCACCATCCACTCGATCCCGACGATTTCCTCGCGCAGGTCCACCGATTCCACGACCTGCATTCGATGCTGCGCGCTGAGCGCGGGCTCGCCCGGCTGTTGCGTGCGCTGCCCGGGCGCCGGATTCTGCTGACCAACGGCCCACGCCGTTACGCGCAGGCCGTGCTCGACGCGCTGGGCATCACTGAGCTGTTCGAGCAGGTCATCGCCATCGAGCAGATGCGGTACCGCGGCCGCTGGCACGCCAAACCCGATGCCGGCGTGCTGCGACGCACGTTGCACCACGTGCGGGTGCGGGCGCGCGACGCAACGCTGGTCGAGGACACCCGCTCGCACTTGAAACGCTACAAGCGCCTGGGAATACGCACCGTATGGATGGTTGGGCACTTACCACCCGTGCCCAGGGCTTCGGGTGGCACGCCGGCGCTGGCGGGCACTGGACGTGCGCACTATATCGACTGCCGTGTACGTTCGATAAAATCGTTACGACTCACGCGCCGCTAAGCGCACGCATGAACCCACTCACTGAGCGCTTGGGAGCCTTACTGCACCTGCGTCAGCGGAACGATTTCGTTTATACTTGTCAGTCACTAGCTTTCCTCTGCGCGCCGATTTGCTGACTCGATTGCGGGCGCGCGAACCCATGCGGTTCAGTACAAATCCGGCTAAAGCGGTCGTCAGCGGTTCATGCGTGCGCCCGTACACGCCGCGCCTTTGACCCTTCGCCGACTTGCTGTCCGCACGCCCGCGCAAGCGGACAACAACACAGGCAAGGGTATGAGTTCGATCGGCATCGTCGTTCCACAAACGCTTCACTTCGCCACACCGCTGCATCTGCAAAGCGGCCTGTCACTCGCCGGCTACGATCTGACGATTGAAACCTATGGCACGCTCAACGCCGCGCGCTCCAACGCGGTGCTCGTCTGTCACGCGCTAAACGCGTCACACCATGTGGCTGGCGTGTATGAGCATGAGCCCAAGAGCCTCGGCTGGTGGGACAACATGGTGGGCCCGGGCAAGCCACTTGACACAGACCGCTTCTTCGTGATCGGCGTGAACAATCTCGGCTCGTGCTTCGGCTCCACCGGTCCGATGAGCATCGAACCGGCCACCGGCCTGCCCTACGGCGCGCGCTTTCCAGTGGTCACCGTAGAGGACTGGGTCAATGCGCAGGCGCGCGTCGCTGATTATTTCGGCATCGAGCGTTTCGCCGCGGTGATGGGCGGCTCGCTCGGTGGCATGCAGGCGCTCGCCTGGAGCATCATGTATCCGCAGCGCGTCGCGCACTGCGTAGTCATCGCCTCGACACCCAAACTGTCGGCACAAAACATCGCGTTTAACGAGGTCGCTCGCTCGGCGATCCTGTCGGATCCGGATTTCCATGGCGGCGACTATTATGCGCACGGCGTCAAGCCGCGCCGCGGTCTCAGGGTCGCGCGCATGATCGGGCACATCACGTATCTGTCCGACGACGACATGGCCGCAAAGTTCGGCCGTGCACTGCGTCGCGCGGACGGGGCGCTGGATGCATACAACTTCAATTTCGACGTCGAATTCGAAGTTGAGTCGTACCTGCGGTACCAGGGCGACAAGTTCGCCGACTATTTCGACGCCAATACCTACCTGCTGATCACGCGCGCATTGGACTACTTCGATCCCGCCAAGGCGTACGACGGCGACCTGACCGCGGCGCTCGCGCAGACGCAGGCCAACTACCTCGTGATCAGCTTTTCGACAGACTGGCGTTTTGCGCCGGCGCGCTCGCGCGAGATCGTCAAGGCGCTGCTCGACCACAAGCGCAACGTGTCCTATGGCGAAATCGATGCACCGCACGGCCACGACGCATTCCTGCTTGACGACGCGCGCTATCACAACCTGGTACGCGCCTATTACGAACGCATCGCCACGGAGATCGGCGCATGAATCAACAAGCCTTCCATACCCTGTCCAACCGCGCCGATTTCCGCATGATCGCGCGCTGGATTGAGCCGCGTGCGAGCGTACTCGATGCCGGCTGCGCGGATGGCTCGCTGCTGACCATCCTTGCCGAGGAATTGGGCGTGCAGGGCTACGGAATCGAAATCACTGATGCAGGCGTGCTCGGCTGCGCACAAAAGAGCGTGAACGTGATCCAGCAGAATCTGGAGGACGGCCTGCGGCTGTTCGAAGACCAAAGCTTCGATTTTGTGATCCTGTCTCAAACGCTGCAGACCCTTCACCAAACCGCGGCGATCCTGCGCGAGACCGTGCGGGTCGGCAGGGAATGCATCGTGTCGTTTCCGAATTTCGGCTACTGGCGGCATCGGCTCGCGGTGCTCAACGGCCGCATGCCGGTTTCCAAGTCGCTGCCATACCAGTGGCACAACACGCCGAACGTGCGCGTGCTGACGATCCACGACTTCGACGCCCTCGCCCCGGAGGCTGGCATCCGGATCCTAGACCGGGTCGTACTGCACGGCGGCCGCGCGATCCGCTGGGGGACGAACTGGCGTGGTAGTCTTGCAGTCTATCGCGTCAAGAAAAGCTGACCGCCCCGTTCGCTTACCGCAGATCCATGTCTACTCCGCCTCACGAAGCCCGCCCACTGGCCGCACACGACCCCCGCTCGGGCTGGCGAGCCTACTTCAACACACGCATGCTGATCTGCGTGCTTCTTGGATTCACGTCAGGCCTGCCGCTGTTTACACTGATGAATCTGGTGCAGGCGTGGCTGTGCAGCGGCGGCGTCGATATCAAGACCATCGGCCTGTTTGCGCTGCTGCAGTTTCCCTACACGTGGAAATTCGTGTGGGCGCCGTTAATGGACCGTTTCGTGCCCAGGTTTGGCCGCTGGCGCCCTGGGCGCCGGCGCGGCTGGATGTTACTGACTCAGTTCGGCGTGCTGGCGCTGGTCGCCGCCATGGGCTTCGTGTCGCCGAGCAACTCGATCCGCACGGTGGCCGTGCTCGCAGCCGCCCTTGCATTCGCCAGCGCAAGCCTGGACATCGTGCTCGACGCGTACCGACGCGAGTTGCTGAAAGATACCGAGCAGGGCCTCGGCACGGCGATCCACGTCAACGCATACAAGCTGGCCGCCCTCGTACCCGGTTCGCTGTCGCTCATCCTCGCGGACCACTTCGCGTGGTCAACGGTCTTTGCGGTCACTGCGATGTTCATGCTGCCTGGCGTGGCGACGGCGTTCGTGGTGCGCGAGCCGCAGGTGCAAGGCACACTGCCACGCACGTTAGAAGAAGCCGTGGTGATGCCGTTTCGCGAATTCATCGCGCGCGACGGTGCCAAGCAAGCGCTGATCGTGCTGGCGTTCGTCTTTCTGTACAAGCTCGGCGACAGCATGGCGACGTCGCTGGCGACGTCGTTCTACCTGGACATCGGCTTTACGAAGACTGAGATCGGACTGGTGTCTAAGACCAGCAGCTTTTGGGGGAGTATTGCCGGCGGCATCCTCGGCGGCGTGTGGCTAATGCGCATCGGCACGACGCGCGGCTTGTGGATTTTCGGCGTCGCGCAGATGGTCGCGGTGCTCGGCTTCGCGGCGCTCGCCCACATGGGCCATACGCTGCCTGGGCTAGCCGTGGTCATCGGCCTCGAGGCGTTCGGCACAGGCCTGGGTACGGCCGCGTTCACCGCGTACATCGCTAGCACTACTGACCCGCGCTATACCGCAACGCAGTTTGCGTTGTTCACCAGTCTCTCATCGGTACCTCGCACGTTCGCCAATGCCGGCGCCGGCTATATCGTCGCGCAGATCGGCTGGTTCGAGTTCTTTCTGCTGTGCGCCGTGCTAGCGATCCCGGGCCTGCTGCTACTGCCGCGGATCGCACCATGGAGAGCACGCTGATGCGGCGCCCGTATGTCGGTTGGCACGCTGGGCGCGCTCGGTGCCCGCGGCTGCCCCGGGCGGGCGCCTTGGCGCCCGCCAGACGACTAGCCGGCGTGGCGCTGCTGATCGGCGGCGCCGTCGCGCCGCTGTCCGGCGCGCAGCCGAGCACCGACAACGCCGGGTCATATAATCCGGCTCAAGCAGTGCGCTTTGGCAACTCGGCGGCATTCCGCAACCTGGTTTCGCCGTCGATGCTTGAGCAACAGGCCAGCAGCGAATACCGGCAAGGGGTGCGCAGCGCCCAGCAGCGAGGACAATTGCTACCCGACAGCGACCCACAGGTCAAACGGGTCCGCGCGATGCTGCAAAGGCTCATCCCGTATGCGCTGAAATGGAATGAACGCGCGAAACAGTGGCAATGGGAAATCTATGTGGTGCGCTCGCAGCACGTGATGATCCGCTGCCTGCCCGGCGGCAAACTGCTGATCGACAGCGCGCTGCTCACGCGTCTGCGGCCGAACGACGACGAACTGGCGATGCTGATGGGCCACATGGTGGCTCACGCGTTGCGCGAACACGCGCGCGAGCGCTTGGGTCGGCAACAGGCCATGCAATTGGGCGCCAGCGCAATCCCGCCGTTGTTCGGGCCGGCCGATCTCGGGTCCGCGCCGTTAGGCATCAGCACGCAACTCGCACACTTACGCTACGATGCGGCCGACGAGACCGAGGCTGACGTGATCGGCGATGAGATCGCATCGCGCGCCGGTTTTGACCCAAGGGCCGCGCTGACGGTATGGAGCCGGGCCGCCGCCCTGCCAGGTGCCAGCAAAACGAGCTTCATCGCGACCCATCCGATGACACCACAGCGCGCCGGCGACCTGCGCAAGCGCTTGCCCGACATGCTGCCCCTGTACGCAAAGGCGCTCGGCACGACCCCCGACGCATTGCCGCGCTACCGACGCAACCGTTGAGCCAGATGGCGCCGCAGCAGCGGACGCGACGCGTGCCGTATCACCCTGCGCGGCGGCGCAGCGTGTAATCGTAGTCGATCGTCAGCGGCGCATGGTCGCTGAACTTGATGTCGCGGAAGATCGACGTACGCCTAGCCGTCGAGGCGAGGCCCGCAGTCGCGATCTGGTAGTCGATCCGCCACCCGACGTTTTTCGCATAGGCCTGGCCGCGATTGCTCCACCATGTGTATTGCTCGGGCCGCGGATCCAGCGCGCGAAAGACGTCCACATAGCCGAGTTCGTCGAATACCTTGCTTAACCATGCGCGCTCTTCGGGCAGGCACCCTGAGTTCTTCTGGTTGCTTTTCCAATTCTTGATGTCGATTTCCTTGTGCACGATGTTGATGTCGCCGCAGAAAATCACTTCGCGCTCGCGCCGAAGCGCATCCAGATGCGCATAGAAATCGTCCATGAAGCGGTACTTGACCGCCTGCCGCTCCTCACCGCTCGAGCCCGACGGCACATAGACCGATACCAGCGACAGGTCGCCGTAGCGCAGCTCGACATAGCGTCCCTCGTGGTCGAACGCCTTGCTGCCAAAGCCGGCGATGAACTCGTCTGGTTCATACCTCGTATAGATCCCGGCACCACTGTAACCCTTCTTCTGCGCATGCTGGAAATAGCCGGTGAAGCCGTGCGGCGCAAGAAATTCGGGCGTCATGTCATCCTGCGAGCACTTGATTTCCTGCACGCAGACAATGTCGGCGCTCTGCTCGCCGAACCAGTCGAAGAAGCCTTTCTTCGCGGCGGAACGTATGCCGTTCAGATTGGCGGTGATGACTCGCAGCATGGTTTGTTGTTTCCTGGTTGACGCACGATCGCGGAAGCCGGCGGGGCGCGGCGGCCTCCACGGATGACTTGACGGCGCTGACGTTGAGCGATGCCTTAGCCGGGGGATAGCGCAGGGTCAGCCAACGTCACGGCGAGCCGCTCCTCGTAGGCACGCTAATCGTCATCCCACTGCTTACGAGCCTGGATATCCGCGATGCCCGCGGCATGCCCACGCCTCTACCGCACATGATTAGGACAGCTTTTTCTTCAGCAGTTCGTTGACCTGTTGCGGATTTGCCCGCCCCTTCGTGGCCTTCATCGCCTGGCCGACCAGCGCGTTGAACGCCTTGTCCTTGCCCGCGCGGTATTCCTCGACGGACTTCGGATTGGCGGCAAGTACCTCGTCCAGGATGGCCTCGAGCGCGCCGCTGTCCGAGATCTGCCTGAGCCCCTTAGCGTCAATGAGGCGGTCGGCCGCCGCGTCGTCGGTGGCCTTCTCGTCCCAGATCGCTCCAAAAATCGCCTTGCCAATCTTATTCGAGATCGTGCCGTCGGCGATCCGCACGAGAACCAGCGCCAATTGCGCGGCCGATACCGGCGACTGCGTGATGTCCAACCCATCGCGGTTCAGTTGCGATGCAAGCTCGCCTATCACCCAGTTCGCCGCCATCTTCGCATTCGCCACGCCCGCCTTGGACACCACTTGCTCGTAGTACGCGGCAAGCGCCTGTGACGTCGTGAGCACGCCCGCGTCATAGCCGGGCAAGCCGTACTGCTCGGTAAAGCGGCGCTTCATCGCGCCCGGCAATTCCGGCAATGTGCGGCCGACCTCGGCGATCCACTCGCTGTCGATCACGAGCGGCATCAGGTCCGGGTCGGGGAAGTAACGGTAGTCATGCGCGTCCTCCTTGCTGCGCATCGAGCGCGTCTCGCCGCGGTCCGGGTCGTACAGCCGGGTTTCTTGCACGACGGTGCCGCCGTCCTCGATCAGCTCGATCTGGCGGCGCACCTCGTATTGGATAGCCTCCTCCAGAAAGCGGAACGAGTTCAAGTTCTTGATCTCGGCGCGTGTGCCCAATGCCTGCTCACCGAGCCGGCGCACCGACACGTTCGCGTCGCAGCGAAACGAGCCTTCCTGCATGTTCCCGTCGCAAATACCCAGCCAAACGACCAGCGAATGCAACGCCTTTGCATAGGCCACCGCCTCGGCGGCGCTGCGCATGTCCGGCTCGGTCACAATCTCTAGCAGCGGTGTGCCGGCACGGTTCAAGTCGATGCCGGTCATCCCGGCGAAATCCTCGTGCAACGACTTGCCAGCGTCCTCCTCCAGGTGCGCGCGGGTCAACCGGATAGTCTTCTCGTACGCGTCGCGGCCGGCCTTTTCGTTTGCCTCCACTTGGATCGTGATCGAGCCGCCTTGCACGACCGGCAACTCATACTGGCTGATCTGGTAGCCCTTGGGCAAATCCGGATAAAAGTAATTCTTGCGCGCAAATACGCTGCGCGGCGCGATCGTTGCGCCGATCGCCAGCCCGAAGCGTATCGCGCGCTCCACAGCACCGCGGTTGACCACCGGCAGCGTGCCTGGCAGCGCCAGGTCGAGCGCGCACGCCTGCGTGTTCGGTTCTGCGCCGAAGCGCGTCGCTGCGCCAGAGAAAATCTTCGACTGGGTCGACAACTGCACATGTGTCTCCAGCCCAATCACCACTTCCCACTGCATAGTCAGACTCCCGCCGGCGCTCGCTTGTGCCAGTCGGTGACGCGCTGGAACGCATCGGCGACTTGCAGCATCCGCGCTTCGTTGAAATAGTTGCCGATGATCTGCAGCCCGACCGGCCGCGTCGCGTTCGCCCCCGCGCCAAAGCCGCACGGCACGCTCATGCCCGGCAGGCCAGCTAGACTCGTGGACAACGTGTAGATGTCCGCTAGATACATCTGTATCGGGTCGTCGGTCTTCTCGCCCAGATTCCATGCGACGCTCGGCGATACCGGCCCCATGATGACGTCACACTGCGCAAACGCGTTTTGAAAGTCCTGCGCAATGATTCGGCGAATCTTCTGCGCTTGCAGATAGTACGCGTCGTAGTAACCGTGCGACAACACGTACGTGCCGACCAGGATCCGGCGCTTGACCTCCGCACCAAAGCCTTCCGAGCGGCTCTTCTTGTACATGTCGAGCAGGTCGCGGTACTCGCTCGCGCGATGGCCATAGCGCACGCCGTCAAAGCGCGACAGGTTCGACGACGCCTCAGCTGGCGCGATCACATAGTAGACCGGGATCGACAGCTCCGTCTTAGGCAGCGATACGTCCACCAGCGTCGCGCCCAGCTCTTCGTATTGCCGCAGTGCCGCATCGATCGCCGTTTGCACGTCGCCCGACAGCCCCGCGCCGAAGTACTCGCGCGGCAACCCGATGCGCAGCCCGGCGAGCGGGCGGACGGCGCCCGCGCCAGCATCCTGCCACGGCTTGCCGAGCCAGCGCGTGTAGTCTTCCGCGTCGCGTTGCAGGCTCGTCGAATCGCGCGGGTCAAAACCGCTCATCGCACCTAACACGAGCGCGCAGTCAGCTGCCGAGCGCGCCATCGGCCCGCCCTGGTCGAGCGACGACGCGAACGCGATCATCCCGTAGCGGGAAACACGACCGTAGGTCGGCTTGATGCCGGTGATCCCGGTCAGCGCCGCCGGCTGGCGAATCGAGCCACCGGTGTCAGTGCCAGTGGCCACGGGCGCCAGTCCAGCGGCCACCGCCGCGGCCGAGCCGCCCGAAGAGCCGCCCGACACCGCGCTACGGTCCCACGGGTTGCGTACCGGGCCGAAAAATGAATTCTCGTTGGACGAGCCCATCGCGAACTCGTCCATGTTGGTCTTGCCCAGCGTAACCATGCCCGCCGCCGCCAGCCGCTCGACGAGCGTCGCGTCAAACGCACTCACGTAGTCGGCCAGCATCCGGGAGCCGGCGCTGGACTTCCAGCCGCGGGTCACGAACACGTCCTTGTGCGCAACCGGCAGGCCGAGCAGCGGCCCGCGCTCGCCGCGCGCGAGCCGCTGGTCGGCCGCGCGTGCCGCGTCCAACGTCAGTTGCGGATTCACGTCGATAAACGCGTTCAACTCGCATGCGGCCTCGATACGCTGCAGGAAGTGCTGCGCAAGCTCGAGCGCCGATACCTGCTTTGTATCGAGCGCGGCGCGCAATTCAGTAAGGCTTTTCTGATGCATCGTGCGGTTTTCCTGCGTCGCGTTATTCGATCACTTTCGGTACCAAATACAAACCGTCTTGCACCGCCGGCGCGCAGCGCTGGTTGTCCTCGCGCTGTACGTGCTCGGTCACGGCGTCCTCGCGCAGCCTCAGCGCGACGTCCTCGATCTGCTCGGTCGGATGCGCGAGTGGCGCGATGCCTGTCGTGTCCACGGCCTGCATCTGCTCGACCAGATCGAAGAACTGGTTCAGTTGCTCGAGCGCGTGCTCGGCCTCGCGTTGCCCGAGCTCGATGCGCGCCAGGTGCGCAATGCGGTTTACGTCAGTGGGGGTTAAGGCCATGCGGTCACCAAGGATGGAGGGGAAAGCGGGCGAAAACGCCCCTGCTTTTCTTCGAATAAGCTGAAATTATAAGGTATCATTACGCGTTCGCCCCAAACCCGGCCGGTTTTACCGTCATCTTTTAGCAATGTCCTCCGCACGCGCGCACTCCCGTCGCTGCGGCATTCGCGTTGCCCGGATGCGCGCACCGCCTGCGCCGGTAAAATTTTTGTTCCCGCAGCTTCGTGACTGCGCGGCGGCCGCCTTCCGGACCTCTGCCGAAGCTGTTGTTTTACCCGCCGCCGGCGCATGCGCACGTTTCCCGCGACCGGCACCCGCGAGACAGGATTTTTAATGTTCGGTTTTCTCCGCAGCTATTTCTCGAACGATCTGGCGATCGACTTGGGCACCGCCAACACACTGATCTACATGCGCGGCAAGGGTATCGTGCTCGATGAGCCGTCGGTTGTGTCGATCCGCCAGGAAGGCGGGCCCAATGGAAAAAAGACGATCCAAGCCGTGGGCAGAGAAGCAAAGCAGATGCTCGGCAAGGTGCCGGGCAACATCGAGGCGATCCGCCCGATGAAGGATGGCGTGATCGCCGACTTCCGCGTCACCGAGCAGATGATCAAGCAGTTCATCAAGACCGCGCACGAGTCGAGGATGTTCTCGCCGTCGCCACGGATCATCATCTGCGTGCCGTGTGGCTCGACACAGGTCGAGCGCCGGGCGATCCGCGAGGCCGCGCTCGGCGCCGGCGCATCGCAGGTCTACCTGATCGAGGAACCGATGGCCGCAGCGATTGGCGCCGGTCTGCCCGTGTCGGAGGCGACCGGCTCGATGGTCGTGGACATCGGCGGCGGCACGACCGAAGTGGGCGTGATTTCGCTCGGCGGTATCGTATACAAAGGCTCGGTACGGGTCGGCGGCGACAAGTTCGATGAGGCGATCGTCAATTACATCCGCCGCAACTACGGCATGTTGATCGGCGAGCAGACCGCCGAGGCGATCAAAAAGGAAATTGGCTCGGCGTTCCCCGGCTCCGAAGTGAAGGAAATGGAGGTTAAGGGCCGCAACCTGTCCGAGGGGATCCCGCGCAGCTTCACGATCTCGAGCAATGAGATCCTAGAAGCGCTGACGGACCCATTGAACCAGATCGTCTCGTCGGTCAAGATCGCACTGGAGCAGACGCCGCCGGAACTCGGCGCCGATATCGCCGAGCGCGGCATGATGCTGACCGGCGGCGGCGCCCTGCTGCGCGACCTGGATCGGCTGCTCGCGGAAGAAACGGGGCTGCCGGTGCTGGTAGCCGAGGATCCGCTCACGTGCGTAGTGCGCGGATCCGGCATGGCGCTCGAGCGGATGGACAAGCTCGGCAGCATCTTCTCGTACGAGTGATCAGGCTGAAGTAAGCGCGGTTTCGGGCGTCGACCATGGAATACAGTCCGCCGCCCCTGTTCAAGCAAGGTCCTTCGGCGCTCGCGCGTCTGTTCACGTTTGTCGGTCTCGCGCTCGTGCTGCTGATGACCGACGCGCGTTTCCAGACGCTCGAGGTCGTGCGCGAAGTGATCGGCACGGGGCTTTATCCTTTGCAACGCGCGGCGTTGGTGCCGCGCGATCTGATCGTCGGTGGCGCCGACCTGTTCGTCACCATCCATTCATTGCGCAGCGAAAATCAGGCGCTGCGCGACAAGAATCTGCAATTGTCGGTACATGCGTCGCAAGCGGCCCAACTGCTGGCCGAGAACGAACATCTGCGCCGGCTGCTGCAGTTGCAGCAGCATTCAACGATACAGACAACGCCCACTGAGATTCAGTACGACACGCGCGACCCGTTCACGCAGAAGGTCATCATCGCCGGCGGCAGCCGGCAGGATGTGCAGGCAGGCGCACCGGTGGTCAACGAAAATGGCGTAATCGGGCAAGTCACGCGCGTCTTCCCGCTGCAGTCTGAAGTCACGCTGCTGACCGACAAGGACCAGGCGGTGCCGGTGCAGGTGGTGCGCACCGGCATTCGCAGCATAATCTACGGCACCCCCAAGGGTGACGTACTGGATCTGAGGTTCGTGCCGACTAGCGCCGATGTGAAAACCGGCGACGAACTGGTGACAAGCGGGCTGGACGGCATCTACCCGCCGGGACTGCCGGTGGCCAAGGTCATTCAAGTTGACCGCCAGACGGACACCACGTTCGCCCGGGTGGTCTGCGAGCCGCTCGCGCCGGTGCGAGGCGCTCGCCAGTTGCTGGTACTGCGCTACGATGCGCGCACGCCGCCGCGTCCCACCGACACGGACACCGGCGCGGCCAGCACCGGCGCGGCCAAGGCTGCCGGCAAGGCAAAGACCAGGAAGGACGCGAAGGCGGCCGCCGGCAACAGCACCGCGAAACCGGCCGCCACGCCCGCCCGAGCGGCGCCGGCCACGGTAACCGGAGCCCGGCAATGAATCGACCCCATCACATCCTGCTGCCGGTTAATCCGTACTTCATTGCATTTAGCCTGGCCACCGCGTTTTTTTTGAATCTGCTGCCATGGGGCAAGTGGATCGGCGTGCCCGATTTCGTCGCGATCGTGCTGCTGTTTTGGAACGTGCATCAGCCACGCAAGGTCGGCATGGGCATCGCGTTCCTGCTTGGACTACTAATCGACGTGCACGATGCGAGCCTGTTCGGCGAGCACGCACTCGCCTACACGCTGCTGTCGTACGGAGCCATCATGGTGCACCGGCGCGTGCTGTGGCTAGCGCTGGGCGCGCAGGTCTTCGTCGTGATGCCGCTGCTGGTGGTCGCGCAGGTTGTGCCGTTCGTGATTCGGCTGATTGCTGGCGGCGCATTCCCGGGCTGGGGCTACTTGCTGGATGGCTTCGTCGGCGCGCTGCTGTGGCCGATTGCAAGCGCGCTGCTGCTGTTGCCGCAGAAACGCGCGGCCGACCCCGACGACACGCGACCGATTTGACCGGGCCCGCTCGTAGATGACAGAGTTTAACAATCCCCGGCAGGCACTGGCGCACTTCAAGCTTCGCGTGGCCGCCGCGGGCGTGTTCATGTTCGCGTGCTTCGCGCTGATCGGCTGTCGCTTTCTGTACCTGCAGGTCTGGAACTACAATAAATATTCGCTGCAGGCTGACGAAAACCGCATCTCGGTCGCGCCGATCGTGCCGAATCGCGGCATCATCATCGACCGCAACGGCGTGGTGCTCGCGAAGAACTACTCGGCCTACACGCTGGAGATCACGCCATCAAAGCTTGACGGCACGCTGGATGAGGTCATCGAGCAGCTGTCGGGCGTAGTCCATATCGATGCGCGCGACCGCCGCCGCTTCAAGAAGCTGCAGGAGGACTCAAAAAACTTTGAGAGCTTACCGATCCGCACGCGGCTGACCGACGACGAAGTGGCCCGCTTCACCGCGCAGCGCTACCGGTTTCCGGGCGTGGAAGTGCGCGCGCGGCTGTTCCGGCAATACCCGCTCGGTACGACCGCAGCGCACGTAATCGGCTACATTGGCCGTATTTCGCAGCGCGACCAGGAGCGCATCGACGCGACCAGCGAAAAAAACGACAGTGATCCGGAGCACTACGATCCGCGGCTCGATGCGAACAACTACAACGGCACCGACTATATCGGCAAGATTGGCGTCGAGCAGAGCTACGAGACCGAGTTGCACGGCGTAACGGGCTTCGAAGAAGTCGAGGTCACCGCGGGCGGACGCCCGGTGCGCACGCTGTCGCGCACCCAGGCCAAGCCCGGCAACAATCTGCGGCTGTCACTCGATATCGGCCTGCAGCAAAGTGCGGAACAGGCATTTGCAGGCAAGCGCGGCGCGCTGGTCGCAATCGAGCCATCGACGGGCGACGTGCTTGCGTTCGTGTCGTCGCCCAGCTTCGACCCGAACCTGTTCGTCGAGGGCATCGATCAGCCAACCTGGGACGAGCTAAACACGTCACCCGAGCGGCCGCTGCTGAACCGGCCACTGCGCGGCACCTATCCGCCTGGCTCGACATACAAGCCGTTCATGGCACTGGCCGCACTCGCCGCACACAAGCGTACGCCGAACTGGGGCTTCCAGGATCCGGGCTCGTACACATTCGGCGGCCACACGTTCCGCAACGACGTGCCTCAGGGGCAAGGCTGGGTCGACATGTACCGCTCGATCGTCGTATCCAACGACACGTATTACTACATGCTCGCGCACGATCTGGGCGTCAACTCGATTGCGAATTTTATGAAGCAGTGGGGGTTTGGCCAGCAGACCGGCATCGACGTCGAGGGCGAGGCGCGCGGCGTGCTGCCGTCCACCGACTGGAAGAAGCGCGCCTATCGCAAGCCCGAGCAGCAGCGCTGGTACGACGGCGAGACGATCAGCCTCGGCATCGGCCAGGGCTACAATTCGTATACGATCCTACAACTCGCGCACGCTGTCGCGACGCTGGCGAACAACGGCGTGATCATGAAACCTCACTTGGTCAAGGATGTCGAGAACCCGATCACGCGCGAATGCCGGCTGACGGTGCCCAAGCCCAGCGGCCGCATCCAAGGCATCACGCAGGCGGACATCGACGTCGTCAAGCACGCGATGAAAGGCGTGATGGACAGCGCTTCAGGCACCGCGTACAAGATCTTTGGTAACGCGCCCTATACGTCGGCCGGCAAGACCGGTACGGCGCAGGTATTTTCGCTGCAGGGCCAGAAATACCGTGCGCATGCGCTGGCCGAGCACCTGCGTGACCACGCGCTGTTCATCGCGTTCGCGCCGGTCGAGCGCCCGCAGATCGCGCTCGCATTGATCGTCGAGAATGGCGGCTGGGGAGCCCGGACGGCCGGCCCGATTGCCCGTAAAGTGCTTGACTATTACCTGATCGACCGCGTCAAGCCCGGTGCCGAAGCCGCCGCCGTCGCAATGGCGGCATCGGCGACCGACCTCGGCAGCGCGCCGGTGATCGGCGGCGCACAGACCCCGATGCAAGCCGCGCTGCCAGCGTCGGTGGCCCGTAGCAGCGCCGCATTCGCGCCACAGGCCGCATCGAGCCCGGCCGTCGCAGCGGCGGGGTCATCTGCGTCAGCACTTGCGGATGCCGCGTGCAAGAGGACTCGCGGCGGTCTGTCATGCAGCGAGGCGAGCGCTACGAGTGCTACGAGCGCCGCGGGCGCGTCAGCGGCAGGCGCCGTGGGCGATAGCACCGCCACTTCGGGCAGTCCGTATACCGGCAGCGGCGACGACATGCCCCCCGTCCAACAACCCCTACCCGATCCGTATGAGCCCCCATCGGATCAGGGGCCACGTGCGCCGGCCGACACGCTGACCGGCGCGCCGCAACGCGCGCGGGTCACGTTGAATCGATCCGGGAACACGCACATCGCTGCCCCGGCGCACTAGGAGTCGCCATGCCCATCGAGCCCCGCGTGCTATTCGGACGCGCAAAACGGATGTTCGCCGGCTTTGACAAGCCACTTGCGTTGATCGTCTTCTTGTTGCTATGCGTAGGCCTGTTCACGCTGTACAGCGCCAGCATGGACGTACCCGGACGCGTCGAGGACCAGGTCCGCAATATCCTGCTCACGTTCGTACTGATGTGGGCAATCGCGAACGTGCCGCCGCAGACGCTGATGCGCTTTGCCGTGCCCGCCTACTCGTTCGGCGTGGCACTGCTGATCGCCGTGGCGCTGTTCGGCTTGACTAAGAAAGGCGCCAAGCGCTGGATCAATGTCGGCATCGTGATCCAGCCGTCTGAAATCCTGAAAATTGCCATGCCGCTGATGCTCGCGTGGTACTACCAGCGACGCGAGGGCGTGATACGGTGGTACGACTACCTGGTCGGCCTGATCATCCTGGCTGTGCCGGTCGGGCTGATCGCCAAACAGCCCGACTTGGGTACTGCGATACTGGTGCTGTCCACGGGGCTGTTCGTAATCTACTTTGCGGGCCTGAGCTTCAAGCTCATCGTGCCGCTGTTGCTGGCACTGGTGATCGGCATCGGCTCATTGATCGCAACCGAGGACCGGATCTGTCAGCCGGACGTGCAATGGGTTCTGCTGCACGACTACCAAAAGCACCGCGTCTGCACGCTGCTCGATCCAAGCTCAGACCCGCTTGGCAAAGGATTTCACACGATCCAGGCGGTCATCGCGATCGGCTCCGGCGGGACCTTCGGCAAAGGCTGGCTCAAGGGAACACAGGCACACTTGGAATTCATCCCGGAAAAACATACGGACTTTATTTTCGCCGTGTTCTCCGAAGAGTTCGGCCTGGCCGGCGGGCTCGTGCTGCTGTTCCTGTACCTGCTGCTCGTCGCGCGTGGTCTGTACATCGCGACCAACGGCGCCACGCTATTCGGCCGGCTGCTGGCCGGGGCGCTGTCACTGTCCCTCTTCATCTATGCATTCGTCAATATCGGCATGGTCAGCGGCATTCTGCCCGTGGTCGGCGTACCGCTGCCGTTCATGAGCTACGGCGGCACCGCGCTGATCACGCTGGGCATCGCGATCGGGATGATCATGAGCGTGGCGCGACAAAAGCGCCTAATGCAAAGCTGACGACCGGCGGGCGACGTACTGCGCAGTCATGTCACCGACCTCGGCGGCCTTGTACGAATAGGACGACTGCGCGTTCTCGCACACCGTGCCGCGCCCGTCCAGGAACGGGTCGAACAACGGTTCGGCCACGCGAAGACGGGGTTTCAGCCAATGGGTCAGCATGCTCATCGTGCCACTCCAGTGCAGAGGGCACGACCTATGCCCGCTCAGTCGCGGGTGATATCGGCCCAGCAATTGGGTGTCTCGTACAAGCGTACCTTAGCCAGCCGCAGATTGATGCCGTAATGCGCATCATAGACGTGGGCCAGGATCTCGAACGCCTTGGCCGCCAGATTCTCGACGGTCGGGATTCGGTCCAGCACGACCGTCTTGTGGCCGGGCAGCGTATCGAGGAACGAACGGACCGCCACGTCCTGCTCATAGACGATGAACGCGTGATCCCACACGTTCACCAAGTGCTCTATCGCCAGCCGCTTCACGTCGGCAAAGTCCATCACCATGCCGCGATCCGGCGCGCCTTCCGTGTCGACGAGATCGCCCTGTAGCGTGATTTCCAGCACATACCGGTGGCCGTGCAGGTTCCTGCACTGGCTGCGGTGATCCGGAATACGGTGGCCTGCGTCGAATTCGAGTTTGCGCGTAATGGTTAGCACGGTGGTCCAGCGCCTGGTTCAGGGAATGTTCAAGTACTTATGCGTCTGCATCGACAGGCGCCATTGCGGATGCCGCTTGCACCAATCCACGGCCAGCTTCGTGTTCAGTTCGCGCGACGGACCGTCCATCGGTTGCACGAGAAAATGCTCGAAATCCAGCCGCGCGTATTCCGATAACGGCTGGTTGTCCTGCGGGATCACGACCTTCAGTTCATTGCCGCGCGTCACGACGACGGACGAGCCGGCCTTCGGGCTCACGCAGACCCAATCGATGCCGGGTAGCACCGGCAGGGTGCCGTTGGTCTCAACCGCGATGACGAATCGCTCGCGGTGCAGCGCGTCGATCAACGCCGCATCGAGCTGCAACATCGGCTCGCCGCCAGTACAAACGACAAAACGGTATTGTGCCGCAGCCTCGCCAGGCGGCCACAGCGACGCGATCTTCGCCACAAGCACATCGGCATCGCGATATTTGCCGCCGTTCTCGCCGTCGGTGCCGACAAAATCGGTGTCGCAAAAGCGGCATACCGCATCCGCGCGGTCCTGTTCGCGGCCCGACCACAGGTTGCAGCCCGCAAAGCGGCAAAACACCGCCGGCCGACCGGCATTGGCGCCCTCTCCCTGCAACGTGTAGAAGATTTCCTTGACCGCGTACGTCATCTCACTGCCTGTCCCTAAAGCGTTAAAGCGACGCGGGATCGACGCGCCCGCCATGCCGAAACGCGTGGTAGCCGCGTGCACGCAATCTGCATGCCGGACACACGCCACAACCGAAGCCCCAATCGTGCAATTCAGCCCGCTCGCCGACATAGCATGTATGCGTCTCAACGCGGATCAGCTCGACCAGCGCTTCGCCGCCGATCGATTCCGCAAGCCGCCATGTGTCCGCCTTATCCAGCCACATCAGCGGGGTTTCGAGCACGAAACGCTGGTCCATGCCCAGATTCAGCGCCACTTGCAGCGCCTTCATCGTGTCATCACGACAATCTGGATATCCGGAAAAATCAGTTTCACACATGCCGCCCACCAGCACATCAAGCCCGCGCCGGTACGCAACCGCTGCCGCGATCGTCATAAACATCAAGTTGCGGCCTGGCACGAATGTGTTTGGCAACCCGTTGGCCTGGGTCTCGATCTGGATTTCGCGCGTCATTGCCGTGTCGCTGATTGCGCCCAGCACTGACAAGTCGACGCGATGGTCGTCGCTGAGCGTCTGTTTCCATTGAGGAAACGCGCGGATCAACGCATCGCGGAACCCATCGCGGCATTCCAGTTCGACGCAGTGCCGCTGCCCATAGTCGAAGCCGATGGTTTCGACGCGATCGTAGCGCGAAAGCGCCCATGCCATGCAAGTGGCCGAGTCCTGCCCACCGGAAAACAATACGAGCGCGCCGCGTTGGGCGTCTGTCCGAGTCACCGTGGTACTCCTTCGATGAGATGCAGGCGGTATAGGCCGGCGCCGTGCAGGCCACGACGCGCGAGTGTGATACCGGCCATCGGCCTACCGGAACTGCCGGAGGGCGGCAACAGTGGATTTTATCATGCGGATCCGCTGGACGCAGGCACGTCGGCCAATCTGGCACCGCGCTTGCACAAGCGCGAGACCAGTTCCAGGAAGCGGCGATTCGCCGCCTGGGGGCCGTATTCTTGTGCGCGCGCAAGCCCGCGTGATATCAAATCCCTGCGTAACGCATCATCCGTCAGTACGCGCTGCAACCCCTCTGCCATCGCGGCCGCGTCACCGACCGGCACCAGCACTCCCGCTTCGCCGTCAGCAAGCACTTCCCGAGGACCGCTCGGGCAATCGCTTGACACGACCGGCGTACCAAGGGCCATTGCCTCGAGCAGCACCATCCCAAAACCCTCGGAACGGCTACTTAGGACCAACACGCGCGCATGTCGCATGAGCGGAAACGGATTCGCACGAAAGCCGGCAAACATGACGCTATCGGCCAGCCCAAGACGGCTAACCCGCTGCTCCAATACCGGTCGGTAAGGACCCTCACCAACCAGCACGAGCATCGCGTCGCCATGGCCGCGCTCGCGCATCCGTGCGTACGCGTCCAATAACGTTTCATAATCTTTTTGATCGCCATCAAGCCGCGCAACCGATACGATGTACGAGCAGTCCGGCACGTCGGAAGGGGCCTGCGAAAGCGCACGAATCACCGTCGCGTCCACAACGTTCGGCAATTCGACAACACCACGCAACTGTGCACCGAACATCTGTCGCGCCTCGGCCGCCATACCAGCGTTGAGCGTGGCCAAGCATGCGTAGCGTGCGTATTGGCGCGCAAGGCGTCTGACCTTCGCTGGCCGGTCACTGAGCCGCGCTGCCAGACTAAAGTGGCTAACACCGATCCAAGGCTTGCCTCCCGCTCCGGCATGCTGCCGTAACGATAAATCGAAGTCGCAGATCAAATCATAGTGGACGGCAAGCGCACCGATCTTGCGTGCAAACATCAAGCGCAAGCATGGACGCAGCAATAGTTGCTGCACGAGCCGGCCAGCTCGACTGAGCCGGCCACGCAGCCGCAGCACCTCCAGATGGTATTGCCATCGCCGATCGGCGAGAAAGTGTACGCGCACATCGTCTGGCAAACGGGCCCGAAAATGCTGTTCAAATGCGTCCGTAGAAAATCCGACGATCAAATCGATCGCAAACATGCTACGGTCCAATGCGTGCAGCCATCCGATCAGTGCGGTCTCGGTACCGCCATGTCCGAAGTGGTCGATATAAAACGCGATACGAAACGGCTTCAGATCCGGCGTGCACGCCGCGTACATGTCGTGTTGCATGGCCATCCGGGTCCTGCTTCTCCGTTACTTAAAACGCCGAACGTATTGTGGCACAACCGGCACTGCATGGATCATGCGTTGGACAAACGAAAAACCCAAGAACCTTTCGGCTCTTGGGTTTTTGTCAATCAATCAGTGGTGGCCTAGGGCGGAATCGAACCACCGACACGCGGATTTTTAAAACGTCCCGCAAGAACCACACCCTTGTCAGACAAGGCCTCGCGGCCTTCCAAGAAGCGAAAAGCGGCCTGAAATACTATATAACTCGGCACAATCCTGACACAGCTCGGTTCATTTTTGGCACACGCTGGTTTAGCCGATTAGCCCCGCCTGTCGTCGGCATTGTAACAAAAGCCAGAAGTGGCCTCGGTTGTCATGAGCCCGGCGCACCCATGCTCGCGATATGCCGCCACCCAGCTGCGCACCGCAGAAATATCGACATCATGCCGCTTGGCGACAGTCTTCAGGCCCGACTGACCCGACAAATAATCTTTAACTACTCGCAGCTTCTGCTGCTCGGTGTACCTGCTCATGAAGCCCCCGAGAGGTTAGCGTCCAACTTTTCGGGGTCGGTTCACTGCGGGCCGACACCGGGCGCACCGAAAGCTGAATGACGCAGTCACCGGCATACGGTCAAGCCCCCCGCGAGGGGCGACGTAGGGTGGAGGAAGCGCTGCGATTGAAAAGATGCTAAAATCGATGCTAAATTGCATCAAAATTAGAGGAGAAGTCTTCATGCGAACCACTGTCACCATTGACGATGCTCTTTACCAAAAGGCGCTGGAAATCGCCGATCCCAACATGGACAAATCGGACATCTTTCGTGAAGCCATCAAGACTTTCGTGAGGGTACAAGCAGCCAAGCGTTTAGCTGCGCTGGGCGGTACGATGACAGATATGCAAGACGTGCCACGCCGCCGTACGGAGCCAGGCGAAAGATGAGCGTACTCGTCGATACTTCGGTATGGGTGAGCCACTTCAGGAGCCGCAACAATGCTTTGATCGACTTGATCGAAGCCGACTTGGCACTGACTCACCCTATGGTCTTGATTGAGCTTGCCTGCGGGACACCCCCGGCTCCACGTACCCAGACACTCAACGATATCGGGTTGTTGCAGCCCGCCAATCAAGCGAGCTTGACAGAAGTGATGGCGTTCATCGAACACGAAAAGCTGCATGGGCTTGGCTGCGGGCTAGTTGACGTGGCATTGCTCGCTTCAACGTTGATCACGCCAGGCGCGCAACTATGGACACTGGACAAGCGCCTTGCCGATTTGTCGGCACGTTTTGGTGTGGCACATCATTCCAAATTGCACTAGAAAAGGGGTTCGACGATTGGGGCGTCAAAGTATGACTCCGAAGCGAGCCGACATCAACGTGCTCGCGTGGGCATCTTCTCAACCGGTCGCCGCGCAGTTTTTTTCCTCGACTACAGAAGTGGTCGCGCGAATTCAGACAGTCGGATAAGTAAAACGGCCGAGGCCTGAGCCAGCGATAATGCAAGCAAAGGAACCGGAGAAATGACGAAACGAACCTGACGCACGCACTCAGCAGCGTTCAAAGCCAAAGTGGCCCTGGCGGCAGTCAAGGGCGTCGAGCCTGGCGGATCAGACGCCGGATCAAGCATACTTCGCAACGCTGCCCGCGACTAAATTGGCAGTATGACTGCCCCGGACGTTTCACTTAAAAAACTTAGAAAAATGTCCGAACGAGCGAGGCCACCTCTATCAAGCGAACGCTGCCTCCGAAGTTTTACCCGTGCCTCACATCAGTGCGTGCATTCCACAACTCGATGCGCATTCGCGACATACTCTGCCGCCTTTATTCAATTTGAGCAATTGTGTGGTGCTACGGTAAGCAATCCATTATCCGCCAAAACTATAGCCAACTATTACTCATGGCTGTATTCACGCGCACGCCTTCGGTTACCCTGCCGCGCAGCATCGCGTGGTACGACATCTTTCCTCTTCTTTTGAGCTGGTTCATGGACTTTGATTTGAATGCGCTCTTGAATCTCTTCCAAAGCCATACATACGTGGTGGATACTCGCCCCAAACCCGCCGCATCGGCACCGCCGCCACCATCAAGCGGTGTGTTGACGAACCTGCCGACCAGACAACTTACGACGTATCGCGACCTACCACCCGAGTTGATCGCGCGCATTGGTGAGCATCTGCCTGTTCAAGACGTAATGTCGTTCTCCACAGTCGATTGGCGCACGTATCGTGCGATGGAGGCTAAGCGGGAAATCTACCGCTATTGGCAACAGGCCAGGCAGACCGTGAGTCTCGAGTCGATGAACCAACTGCTGGACGAGATGGGCGGCGCGCTTAAAAATCTAGCACCGCATGCCGAACCCCTCGACGCGCTGCGCCAGCGGCTGCAAGCATTACCGGAAAACGAGCAGGTCGATGCTTTCAAGCGTGTGTTCGCCACCGCCCAACATATCCCACAGGATGGCGTACGTATACAAAAGGCGATGTTGCCCACGTTGCGAGATTTTCCATGGCACCGACGTGCTGAGCTGTTCGACTTCGTGTACGCAATGGCGGAACAGCGCTCGCCCGGGCAGGATAACATTTGGACGAGTCTGACGTCCGGCTTGTGGGCCTTACCGTTCGGCACCTCTCCGTTCGTCGAGCGTTATCAAGTGCTTTTGGCTCGGCTGCCGTTATTGAGCGTGGCAGAGCAAGCGGAGTTGATCCCAGAATTGTCTGGGCTGCTATTTCACTTTAATGAGGGGGATCCACGCATCTCTGGACTGTATGCGGTTTTACACGAACACGCCTTGCGGCTGCCCCCATCTCATCAGGGTGCTCCAGTCGGTGCGTTGGCAGGCGACACGTGGGTTTTGCCAAAGGCAGAGCGGCACGCACAATACATCCAGATGCGCGATCGGGCGTTGGCATTGCCCGACGAGCAGTGGGCCATCGCACTGCGATATTTGCCTAAAGGACTCGATGAGCTGCTGCCCAATCAACAAGTGCGGGAGCTCACGTTGCTTGAAAGGCACTTAGCGCGCGTGCCTGAGGCACAGCGCACACACGTGGCGGTCGGATTACTCCAATGCATTCAATTTATGGACGAGACGCTATCCAAACAGGTCTGGCGGCAGGCGCTGAGCCTACTGAATGGCGCGGACGAAGCCGCATTCTGGGATGTGCTGAGCGAGCTTCGCGAAAAGTGGATTCTGTTTTCGTTGGGGCCGGATCATTGGCGCTTGGCGATAGTCGAAATCAAACGATTTATGAAAACCAATGGGTTTTCCAAAACCTTCCGTAAAAAAATCCAGGACAGTTCTGCATGGCTGAAAAGCCGCCCCTCTTAACGGCCATTCACCAAGAGCGTGCCGACCACCCCATAAGGCCTGTCCGGCACGCCTGTTTAGCACCACGGCTGGGACCGCCTGACGATCCCAGCCCTCGTCCCGGAGCCATCGGATAGCGTGGCTCACGCCAATGCTTTGTTTCCCCGCGCAGTCTTTCGTGATGCCAAGCTTGTTATACAAGCCGCGTGGATACATTTGAGTCGTTAGCCGTCTCGAAGAGGATTTTCCCATAAACCCAAACTCGACGTCTCGCCCTTCCTCGATTAATACAAGCACGCCCAGTATATCGACCACGTCACCCAGCATTTCGCAACATTCGAATACTGCCTTGTTACAGGCAAATCCGCCTTCCACATCCTCGCCGCTTGCGGGATTGCGTCGCCGCAATAGCCGCGCCAGCATTCAAAGCAACGAATCCGATTCAGTGGAAATATCCTGTGCCTCGATACTCTCGCCGTTGCAAAGTTGCCTGCCATGTTTTAAACCCAAGCTGACGCCAGAGCAGCTCTGTAACAAGGCAGTCGAGTACGCAGTGACATCCGCAAAACTTGGCTCGAACAATAGAACGTCGAATAACAAGGAATACACTGCCTTGTCTGGCAAGATGTGCTGGGATGCAGTCAAGTACTGTGCACTCAAAGCGGAAATCATCACGGAGGATCAGTTCGAATCGATGAGTGGCAAAACCGATTTGATCACACCATCCGACACACGGATAAGCAATGCCAATGAGCTGAGAACTGTGCCGCCTGGGCGCACCCTCGGCTTTTTCGACGGCGACACAACCTGGCACGTGATGCTCACTACCACTGAAGGTAAAGCTGCCGGAAACAAAAATGACTGTGTTGGCATTGGCAATCCGGTCGGCTGGGAAGAGCTGGACTTGAACAAACTAAAATGGAATGGTGACGGCCATGTGCTCGCTCCGGTGGGCCGTAATCTGCAGAGCGGTGAACCCGAGTACAAGCCTCTCGTACTCACCTATCGACCAATTAGCGACATCGGTCGAACGCCCAACTAGGAGCAGACATAAGTTAATCGCATTCAACGCAAGCGAACCGACGCTGCGTCAAGGCTTCACGGTTGCCCAGGAACTCGGTCACTCCACGCGCGAGGAGAAGCTGCCCGCGAATATCAAAGTTGACGCTCTTCCGAATCGATGGCAAGCTACTACGAGGTGCTGAACACACCATCACAGGCGGAAAACCGCTCCCGTCAGTTAAGCGGCTTTTTTGCGTCCATAGGTTTCGTGTTGTCCTAGTTGCGTAGGCAACACTTGCTTATGGCCGGGTGGCGCGCAGCTATACAAGACCCGTAAGGGGAAATCTGCGGGCGGCCCTGTGACCGTGTTCAAGTGCCCGGCCGCCTCTCTGAACAGGAGGCGAATTGAATAAATTCACAGGAAGTCCCTATGTCCGCCCTCTCTCTCCAGTCCTTTCAATGGGGCAGTATTAGCCTTTTCCAAATTGTCCACCTCAACGGCATTCCTCACGCGACGAAAAGTCGGCTAGCCGTCTGGCCGACGCCGAATTTGGCGCTACTTGGCCAAGCCATGGCGCAATTGCCGTCGGAGGTGTGATATGTCGCTCACCCGACCACTGCCCCCCTACGCCAGGTATCCGAGACCATCGCCAATGCCAGTCACGGAATCGATGCATTGTGCGAGTTGCTTGGCAAGACTGATACTGGACAGGTACATGCACAGTCGGTTTATCTATCACTGGACCCGTTGCGCCGTCAGTTGATAAGCGCATCGAGTGATCTAGACGACATACTGTGAGCTTTGCCGCCCCTTGCCACCGCGAGGGGCATCATGCGCATTAAAGTGCACCATTCGCGCATCAAAACGCATCATTTTGTTGCACGCTCAAATGCCCTCAGGCCCGCACATTGCGGGCCTTCCCGCCACATCCCGAATGCATTAAAAGTGCTGTGACAAGCGAAGCGGGCAGGCGAGGAGGGGACTGCGCGACGACGGCTACAGCGCTCGCAGGTGCGTCCCCCTCGTCCCGCTGAAATGGCCACTGCGACGCGACAGCAGGCTCCGCAGCGGCCTCGCGCGGGCCGGCTGACCCTGTCCCCGCAAGGCAATAAAAAGGCGACGGCACATAGACAGCGCGCGGGCACGCGAGCGCGCCGTGCCGAATATCATGAAAACCAGTACGACGATCATGCACTGCTGACGGCCGCCGCAGGCGCCGCGGCTCGCGTCCCTCAGCCCACGGAACGGGGACAAGCGCGAACAAGCAGTCGCCACAGCGTCCCCCATAGGTTACAATAGCGTCATGTTCAAAGTTCTGACCACCCCCTAATTCGACGAGTGGCTCGACGAGGTTCGCGACCCGATCGCAAGCGCGGCGATTAACGTTCGCATCGAGCGTGCAAAGCTCGGCAATCTTGGATACTGGCGTGCTGTCGGCGAAGGCGTCTGCGAGATGAAGATCGACGTTGGTCTAGGCTACCGCGCCTACTTCGTGCGACGGGGCAAAATCATCGTCGTGCTGCTATGCGGTGGTGACAAATCGACGCAGAAAAAAGACATCAAACTGGCGAAAAAGCTCGCCGGCGAACTGGAGGATTAAGTATGAAAATCAGCGAACTGACTGAATTCGACGGCTCGAAGTACCTGAAGGACGAAGAAACGGTTCGTCACTATCTGGCGCAAGCGTTCGAAGATGGGGATCCGCGCCTGATTCAAGCCGCGCTCGGGAACGTCGCGAAGACGCGCGGGATGACGGCGCTCGCGCGCGAGTCCGGTGTGAAGCGGGAAGCGCTCTATCGCGCTCTGTCAGAAGGCGGAAACGCGGAGTTCGCAACAGTCATGAAGGTTGTGCGCGCGTTGGGACTGCATCTGACCATCACTGCATCGCCCGTGCATGCGGCGGAACCTGCGCCCGCGCCGACGCCAACTCGGGCGCGCGCGCGTACCGCCGCGCACGCATAACGTCATTGGCGGCCGAATGCGATCGGTGTCGCGTCGGCCCAAGCGCAACTATGCAGCCGGTGTCGCCGGCGCAATGGCGTATGGACCGAAGCGAGCCCGCTCCGCGCCCTGGAAACCGCCCGGTAACCCACCACACAAGGCCCGACGGCTGGTCGAGCGGACGCATTAGAACCACCGGGTCAAGCGAAGCGGGCAGGCGAGGAGGGGACTGCGCGACGGCGGCCGCGACGGACGCATCTGCCCCTAGCAGGGGTGCTTCGCCAAGTGGTACTGACATGACCAGAAAGAGCCTACATGGCCTTCGATCCGTATGGGTCCAGAGAACCTCGCGCGCCGCAATAGCACAGCAGCTCGTGAAACTACCCTCAAACGCTGCCTGTCGCTTAAACAGCCGCCAGCAACGAGCGCTCGAATTTTTTGAGGATACAAAAAATCGTTGCGACGTATATTTTTGGGGATACAATAATCTCGATGAAAATAACCTTTGACCAGACGAAGCGGGACGCCACGCTTGCTGAGCGGGGGATCGCCTTCGAAGACGCGGCAGTAATCTTTGAGGGCAGAACGCTTGATATGGTCGATGACCGGTTCGACTATGGCGAAGAGTGGATCGTCACGGTTGGCCATCTCGATGGCCGGATGATGATCGTAGTGTGGACAGCACGAGGCGGTGCCCGGCACGTTATATCGATGAGAAAGGCAAATGAACGCGAGAAAAAGCGCTTTGAGCAGCGACTTGGCAAAGGCTGACGCGCGCGGCGTCAAGCCAGCCGATTATGAGGAAATCCCAGAACTCGGTGACGAGTTCTTCGAGCAAGCGGACGAACACCGCGCAGGCATGCTCATGAAACGTGGTCGGGGCCGGCCAGCAGGATCAAAGAAGCAGCAGATGAACCTGCGCATCGACCTGGACGTGATCGAAGCCTATAAGGCACAGGGCGAAGGCTGGCAGACCCGCATGAATGAGGCCCTGCGCGACTGGGCGAAGAGCCACGGCATGATGCGTTAGGCCGATGCTGCGCTGATGGCTGACGCGGTGCCACTCGCGGCAGGCATATCGATCACATACGGCACAAACTGCACGATTTCGTCACCCGCCCACGCGTTGAACGCGAGGAACTGCGCCTGCAATGGCGCAATTTCATTGCGGCCAAACACCTTCGCGGCGGTGTCCGCTGCGCCAAAGCCGCCGGTGTTGCCCGGCACGATCCCCAACAACTGTGGCGGCACGCGGTGCGCAGCGAGCAAATCGTCGCGTGTGACGTTCTTAATATTGAAGAACTCGTCTTTGGCGGCCACTTCCGACACCGGAATCAGCTGGATCCCGTCTTTTTTGCCATGAGGCGCGTAGTAAAAAAGGTTACGGAAATTGCCCGGCCCCTTCGCGCTTTTGAGCGCGGCGCGCATGTCGTCGATGTCGTCCTGATTCTGTGCCGGATCGGTCACGTACAGAATAAAGCCGGCGTGACTGCCGTTCTCATAGTAGCGGCGGCGAAACAGCGTCGATGACTCGTTAAGCCACGCCGCGTGCAACGCGCCGAGGTACTCGGGCAAGCCGTACACCTCCTGATTCACGTCCGGCTCGATCAAATGGTGGATTGTGCCGGGCGCAAATTCGTGCACGGGCCGCCATCCATCTGTCTGTGCATACCGCCCCAGGTCCGTTGCGCGACGCACGTACTTGGCTGGCACCGCTTCAAATTTGAGCGTGCCGCCCAGCCGGTTCCTTTGCCGCTCGATATACCCGTTGCCGAACATTAAGAAATCGAGCGCCCAGCGGCGGAACGTATCACGCGACAGCAGCCGATGCGGCACGAACGTGGACGCGAGTACGTTGCGCTTGAAGTACAGCGCCGACGCGTGATGCGTGCCAGCCCGGAACGACTTCGCTAAGCCCGACCAGCTCACCGGCGGCTCGTACCAGCCATTGATGGTCGCCAACTCCGTATAGTCGAGCAGCTCGGCGCGATTGAGCACCGGCACGGGATCGCCAAACGTGAAGGCGCTCGCCCAGCCAGGACGGCGTCGAGCCAACATGTTGTGAGCGCGCCTTTGCCGCTCGTTTTTTCCCATCATGAACAGATCTCCATAAATCCAGCATGACGAGCCGCCATGCCTTCGAGCGGCTCGTTCGATATCGCGTGCAGCACCGCCCAGGCAAGATCTGCGTGACCGGTTTGCTCGCTGCGACTAGCCTCATACGTCACGTGCCGGCCGCTGGGGGTGATCGTCTTGCGAATGGCCATGAACGACTGCGCTAGGTCGGTCCACCCCGCATCAAACTGCAACCGGGCATGGCCCACCACCGACAGCCCCTTCAGCACGAGCCGGCCCTTCACTTCCGGCGAGTAATTGAACGCAACCACACGCGGGTAAAACTGACGCACGAGCTGATAGACACCCTGCCCGATGCCGGTCGTATCAATCGCCATATACGTGACGGTGTAGCGCTGCGTGATCTGCTCAATGCTGCGCGCTTGGGCTTCGAAGTCCAGGCCGCGCCACTGGTGCTTTTCCAGCACACGGAACGGGCCGTCGGCGACGAGCGGCGGCGCCACGACGACGCACCCGGCCGAATCCCCCGACAGCGCCGGATCGTAGCCCACCCACACCGGGCGGTCACCGACCGGGCGCGCCGCGAGCGGTTTGAAGTCGTCTGCCCACGCCTGCCATGAATCGACCATGCAGCGCTGCAAGTCGGCGAGCCTGAAAATCGACGCGGTGTCGTCGATGAACTGGCACATTAGCAAGTTCGCATACTCGTCGGCACTGTACTCATCACGCAGCTCAGCCAAGTCAAAGAGCGTGCAGCCGGCCGCCGCCGCATCCTCGACGGTGACGATCTGACGCCACTGCCGGTCCTCGCACAGTCGGCCACCGGACAGCGCTTGATGTGAGATGTCTAGGTGGAGGTGCTCGGCCTTTGCCCGTCCGCGGTTGCGGTGCTCGCCACTCCAAAACGGATACGCCTCATGGCTCATGCTCGATGGCGTCGAACAGTAGGTCTTGCGCCAGTGCTGATGCATCGCCATGCCGGAAGCGACTTTGTTCAGTTCGCGAAAGCGCGGCACCCAAAAATACTCGTCGAAATAGAAGTTGCCGTGATAACTCTGAGCGGTACGCGCGTTGGTGCCGAGGAAATACAGTATCGCTTCGTTCGGCAGCACGATCGGATCGCCCGTTAAATCAACGTCGGCCGCTTCGCGCGCGAACTGCGTGATGTACTGGCGGAACACGTGCGCCTGCGCGCGACTGGCGGACAAAAAAATCTGGTTGCGTCCGGTGTCGAGCGCATCGATGAGCGCCTCGCGTGCGAAATACCACGTCGCGCCGATCTGCCGTGACTTCAAAATGTTGCGCGTGCGGTGCTGCCCGGCTCGCCACCACATCTTTTGGTAGTCGAACAGTGACGCACGAAACGCGTCAACCAGGCGGTCGCGTTGCTCGTCACTGAAATCGTTACGCGTTGGCTTTCTCTTCAGCGCGGCGTTACGTGCCGCGATATGGGGATTGAGATCCGCTTCCCTGCCACTTTCGCCGTACTTGCGCACGCGCGCAATGCGCTCCAGTTGGCGCATGAGTAGGTCAATTTCCTTGTAATCGGCGCCGTCCTTCTTATCCTTGGCAATCAGCGTGTTGACACGCATCTCAGTCGTAAACTCGACCGTATCGATCGGCGACGCGTTATGCCAGCCGTCACGTCGCTTCCATGACTCGACGGTCGCCCGTTTGAGATTTAGATGGCGCGCGATGGACGACACGCGCCAGCCCTGCCAGTACAGCGCACAGGCTTGCTTGCGAGGGTCAACAGAAAGCGGGCGATAGGCAATGTCCGGCATGCCGCACAGCGTACCCGCGACACGCGCGCACGCGCAGCGGCGGCGCTACGTGCCCGGTGCACACACCGACGCGAATCGTTGAATGTGCATGCGCAAACCGCGACCATCTCCTCCACGCTACCTACCGTCCGTTACGCCTCCCATGCCAACCTTGGAACACCCTCCCAGCAAGTCGAAGTGGTTTCGCATCGCCGTCGAAGGCGCGACCACCGATGGGCGCACCATCTCGCGGGAGTGGATTGCGCAGATGGCGAAGAACTACAGCCGCACGTTGTACGGTGCACGTGTGAATCTCGAACACATTCGCGGTGTGCTGCCCGATGGACCATTCAACGCGTATGGCGACGTGCTCGCACTTGAAGCGCGCGATGAGACCGGCGAGTTTGCCGGCAAGGTGGGGCTGTATGCGCAGATTGAACCGACGCCTAATCTGGTCGAGCTTACGCGCGCCAAGCAAAAGATTTATACGTCGTGCGAGGTGGACCCCTCGTTTGCCGACACCAAGCAAGCGTATCTAGTGGGCCTGGCGGTGACCGACAGTCCAGCGAGTCTGGGTACCGAGATGCTCACGTTCGCCGCCAGCGCGCAAGCGAACCCGCTTGCGCCGCGTAAGCAATCGCCACAGAACGTGTTTTCCGAAGCGATTGAAACTGCCATCGAATTTGAGCCAACCGCCCTATCACAGGAGCGCAATGAGTCTGTTTTTTCAAAAATCGCCGACATTTTGGGGCTGGTCAAAAAGAAGGAGCAAAGCGACGACGTACGCTTGACCGACCTCGCGTGTGCGATCGAGGCGATCGCCCAACACAGCGGCGACCAACATACACGTGTCGAGCACTTGGCCACGCGCCTCGATCAGTTGAGCGCCGACTTGGCCGCCGAGCGCGACGCGCATGCGGCGACCGCACATGCCCTGGCTGACCTGACCACGGCACTGTCCAAGCAAAACAGCGCGCCGCGCCCGGTGGCACTGGGTCAGCGTGGCCCAATCGCCACCGATTGCTAACCCGCTCCTCTTTTACGTTTTCCGGAGACCGACTCCATGCGCAACACCACTCGGCAAAAGTTCAACGCGCTCACCGCCCAGCTTGCCGAACTCAATGGCGTGCCAAACGCAGCCGAAAAGTTCACGGTCGAGCCCAGCGTGCAGCAAACGCTTGAGAATCGGCTGACCGAATCGAGCGAATTCCTGCAACGCATCAACGTGATTGGCGTGGCCGAGCAGCAAGGCCAAAAACTAGGCCTGGGAGTGGGTTCACCCATCGCCAGCACGACCGACACGTCGGTGAAAGACCGCACGACGGTCGATGTCACGGACCTAGATCCGAGTGGGTACTTTTGCACAAAGACCGACTTCGATACGCACCTGACTTACGCGAAGCTGGATGCATGGGCCAAGTTCGACGATTTTCAAATCCGCGTGCGCGATGCCATCGTCAAGCGCCAAGCGCTCGATCGCATTTGCATCGGGTTCAATGGCACGAGCCGCGCGGCGACCTCCGATCGCCAGCAACACCCGCTATTGCAGGACGTCAACAAGGGCTGGTTGCAAAAGTACCGCGAACAGGCCCCGGAGCGCGTGCTTGGTGAAGGCAAGGCATCGGGCAAAATTGCCATTGGTGGCGCGGGCGCTGACTTTGCCACGCTTGATGCGGCCGTCTACGATGCGCTATCCAATCTGGTCGAGCCGTGGTACCAGGACGACACGGCGTTGGTGGTCATCTGCGGTCGAGGCCTGCTGCACGACAAGTACTTCCCCATTCTGAACACGCAGAATGTGCCCAGCGAGCAAATGGCCGCCGACATGATTGTGGGCCAAAAGCGCATCGGTGGGCTGCCAGCCGTGTCGGTGCCGTACTTCCCCGCCAACGCGTTCTTGATTCAGCGGCTGGACCACTTGTCGATCTACTGGCAGGAAGGCGCGCGGCGCCGTGCAGTCACCGACAATCCGAAGCGCGACCGCATCGAGAACTACGAGTCGTCGAACGACGCCTACGTGGTCGAGGACTTTGGCTCGGGCTGTCTCGTGGAAAACATCGAGATTGCCGCCAAGCACGATGCGGCCGACGACACAAGCCGGGCCCGCGCGAAGGATACGCCGTGACCAGTCTGGCCAAACGTCACATCGAGCGCGTGCGGGCTGCCAAGACGGCCACGCTGGCGCAATCGGGCGAATCGCTCGTCGGGGCAAGTCACTATGAGTTGATGCTGGCTAAGCTCGCCAGTGACAAGCGGCGCTTGAAGGCGATTCAGTCCATGGCCCGCAAAATCGACGTGAAGCGCGAGGTGCTGCCTGACTATGCCGCCTATGTGGACGGTGCCCTTGCAGGTGGGCGCGGTGCGCAGGACGATGTGCTGATGACCGTCATGATTTGGCGCATCGACGCCGGCGATTATGCCGGCGCACTGAACATCGCGCGGTACGCGCTGCGGCATGGCTTGACGCTACCCGACCAGTATGAGCGCTCGACGGCTGCCGCCATCGCCGAAGAATTCGCAGATGCGGCACTGGCCGCACTGCGCGAGGGTGGCCCGTTCGATGCGACGCAGCTGGCTGAGGTGCACGCACTCACGCAGTCGTGCGACATGCACGATCCGATCCGTGCGAAGCTGCACAAAGCGTTGGGGCTGCTGGACATGCGAGCCATCGGTCGCGACAGCCTGGATGACGCCAGCGATCGAGCACGAGCGCAGGCGGCCTTGGCGAGTCTGCGCGAGGCATTGCGGCTCGACGCACGATCCGGCGTAAAACAGTGTCAGCAGCACGTTGAAAATGACCCATTGCCAGCACATTGGATTTGACCCACCCGGTTAGGATGGGCCCTTTTTGGAGGGCCAGTGCTTACAAGGGAGGTAATCGTGGAAATACGTGTGTTGGCCCGCCAAGGAATGGGAATAAGGGAGATCTCGCGGGAACTGGGGCTGTCGAGGAACACCGTGCGCAAGTACTTACGTAGCTGTGCCGAACAGGAACGCGTTGTTCGATCAGGGCGCGTGCACAAGCTCGATCCGTTCAAAGCCTATCTGCATGATCGAGTTCGAGGGGCATATCCCGCGTGGCTGCCGGCGACGGCACTGCTGATCGAGATTCGCGCAATGGGCTACGATGGTGGACTAACGAGGCTTCGGGCCTATCTGCGATCGCTGAAGTCGGTCAAAGCGCCCGAGCCACTGGTGCGTTTCGAGACCGATCCGGGCCAGCAGATGCAAGTGGACTGGATCGTGTTCCGACGCGGCAAGCTGCCACTGTCGGCTTTCGTCGCGACACTGGGTTACAGTCGGGCAAGTTACGTCGAGTTTGTGACGGACGAGCGATTGCCGACGTTGTTGGGTTGTCATGAACGCGCGTTCGACTTCTTCGGCGGCGTTGCGCGCGAGGTCCTGTACGACAACGTCAAGACAGTCGTGATCGGCCGCGACGCCTACGGCCCCGGCCTGCACCGCTATCAGCCGGCCTTCCTCGACTTCGCCCGGCATTATGGATTCGTGCCGCGACTGTGCAAACCCTACCGGGCAAAGACCAAGGGCAAGGTGGAACGCTTCAACGGTTACCTTCGCCGAAGCTTCTACAATCCGCTGGCGAGCCGGCTGGCCCAGGATCGACTCTTGCTTGACGCGACCACGGCCAATACCGAGCTCGTGCGCTGGTTGAGGGACGTGGCCAATGTGCGCATCCACGGCACGACCGGACAGCCGCCGCTGGATCGACTCCTGCTCGAGCAGCCGAAGCTGCAGCCTTTGCCGCAGCCGTGGCGCGCGAGCTTGCCCTGTGCCTCTGCGCCAACGATGCCGCCGCCATCACGATTTGATGATACGCCGCTGCAGCATCAACTGTCGGTTTATCAGGCTTTGCTGATGGAGGCCCGCTGATGGACATCCAGCACGAGCGAATCCTCGAAGCCTGCCGGCAACTGCGTATCGATACGATGGCAGAGCAGTACAGCATGTTGGCAGCTCGGGCGGCTGCCAACCAGCTTACGTTTGCTGACTTCTTCGAGGCGCTGTTGAAAGCCGCGATGGACGCGAAGCACACGCGGACCAAATCCATGTTGCTACGCACGGCAGGCTTGCCTGTTCTGAAGACACTGGAGGAGTTCGACTTTACGTTCGCCCACGGCGTCACAAAGAAATCGGTGATGGAGCTCTCGTCAATGGCCTTCGTGGAACGCGCCGAGAATATCGTACTGCTCGGGCCAAGCGGGCTGGGCAAAACGCATCTGGCGATCGCGCTCGGTTATATCGCGACGCAGATGGGGATCAAGACGCGCTTCATCTGCGCGGCAGATCTCGTTATTGCACTGGTCGCAGCGGCTCGACAGGATCGACTGGCCGACTTCCTGAAGCGCAACATCATGAACCCACGGCTGTTGGTTATTGATGAGGTCGGTTACCTTCCGCTGGGCCGGGACGAAGCCAATCTGTTCTTCCAGGTGATCGCCAAGCGCTACGAGAAAGGGTCCGTGATCGTAACGAGCAACTTGCCGTTCGGGCAATGGGACCAGACATTCGCTGGCGACCAAACGCTTACGGCCGCGCTGCTCGATCGACTACTACACCACAGCCATGTTCTGCAGATCAAAGGCGAGAGCTACCGGCTGAAGGACAAACGTAAAGCCGGGGTGATCCGCTCCCACGCATCCGAAAGTGCTGAACAGCAGCTTCAGATGCACGCGTAAGTGGTGAGCAGCAACATCGCTTGACCCTGGGTCAGGCGAAACCGATGACCAGCAATCTAGGCTGACCATGGTCAGACAACCTGCTGGGCATCAACTTGGTGAACCGGGTGGGTCAAATCTAATGTGCTGCATACGAAAGCAAATGGGTCACTTCTAAGTTGCTGTTGACAACAGACCATCGCTCGACTCGAATCGATGTTGAGCGCCGCGCACGGCTCAGCCGCGCGTTTGTGACGAGCCCCTACGGCCATGGCGGCACCGGCGTTCCTTCGCCACACCTGACGGCAACGCGATGCGAACGTCGGTCCACCGCCATCTACCGACCTCGAAACCATGAGCGGCTTTTTTGCCATCCCCGATACGCCCGGCCGCGCGCCTGCGCGCCCGCCCGCTACACCAGGCACCGTCGCCAACGATGGGTGGTTTCCTGATATCGATCTTGCCGGCCTGCGCGACGCGATGCGGCTCGATGGCACCGTCACGGACGAACGGCTGCGCCTGGCCACACTGGACGCGCTCGCCAGCGTCAATGACGAATTGGCAACATGGCAGGCTGCCCAGGTCGCGGACGGCCACACCGATCTAGCCAGTGTGCCAGCACCGCACGTCGATGGTGTCAGTGTGCACATCGTGCGTTATCGCCGGGCGATCTATCACCGCGTGCGAGCGGATGTGCTCGAGCAGTATCGCGGCTACGACACGACCAAGGCAGGCGCCAGCCGCGCTGAAGATGTCACGGACGCGGTCAGCGAAGCGCGGCGCAATGTGCGATGGGCGATCAACGCGATTCGCGGCATCCCTCTGTCAACGATCGAGTTGATCTAATGAAAGTCATCTCACGCCAAGGCGACACGCTCGACGCGCTGTGCTGGCGCCATTACAGACGCACCGACGGCACCGTCGAAGCCGCGCTGCAAGCCAATCCGGGATTGGCGGAGCTGGGCGTGATATTGCCGATCGGCACCGTCGTCGAGCTGCCCGACGCAAGCGCAATCGCGAGCACCGCGCCACTTGTGCAACTGTTTGACTGACCTAAAGGAGTTGCCCCGATGACCGAACCGAATCTGACCACCGCCGCGGCGCTCTCTAGCGCCATTAGCGTGGCCAGTGTGCTGCCCGGCGTGGATGGCAATGCACTGATTGGCGCGTTCACCGGCGCGGCGCTTGTCGTAGTGTCGTCCAGGGACATGGGGCTACTCAAGCGTGCGGCGTATCTGCTCATCTCGCTGGTAATGGGGTACCTCGCCGCGCCGGAGATCGTGCAAGCGACGCCGATCCGCTCAAGCGGCGTGGCCGCGTTCTTCGCTGCGGCACTGGTCATCGTCGTGACGCTGCAATTGATCGAGCGGATCCGCTCAGCGGACTTGTTCGCGTTTTTGCGCAAGGAGCGCTAGGCATGCCAACGCTTGCGCTAATTACACTCGCCGCGCATGGTGCCGCGCTACTGCGCGTGCTGACCTATCGCCGCGTGGGCGCCCGACATCGGCCGGGCATCGCATGGCTGGCGTGGACGCTCGCAGTCGCCCTAGGCGGCTCGATCATCGATCGGCTGCTGCAAGAGCGTCCGGCGGATTGGTTTGACGCGGCCACGGCCGTCTTGCTTGCCGCGTTCACGTGGGCCGTGCGCGGCAACGTCGCGCGGCTGCTCGGCGCTGGAGCGCATACGCGATGAAGCCGCTGCGCCTGGGCGATCAAGGTCAAGACGTCGCACTGCTACAGCGGCGGCTGATCCGCGCCGGCTACGGGCCGCAGCTCACGCATGTGTACGACGCGGCAACCGAGGCGGCCGTCACGGCCTTGCAGATTCACACCGGCCTCGTGGTTGACGGCATCGTCGGACCCAAGACCATGGTTGCACTTGCACGCGGCAAGCCAGACCCCAAGCACCTGACCGACGCGGATCTCCTATGCGCGGCAGAAACGCTTGGTGTGCCGATTGCGAGCATCCGTGCAGTCAATGAGGTCGAGTCGCACGGCGCCGGTTTTTTGCCTGACGGCAGACCCACGATCCTGTTCGAGCGACATGTGTTTTGGCAACGACTGAAGGCGCGCGATCTCGATCCAGTGCCGCTCGCCGTGCAACACCCAAACATCGTCGCCCCGGTGCGCGGCGGCTACCACGGCGGCGCGGCGGAATATACGCGGCTGGCAATCGCCGCTCAAATCGAGTCAGTCGCCGCGCATGAGTCGGCCAGCTGGGGCGCGTTTCAGATACTGGGTCAGCATTGGGCACGGCTCGGCTACGCGAGCGTCGACGACTTCGTCGATCGCATGCAGGCAAACGAGGCCGAGCAGCTAGACGCATTCGTGCGCTTCGTAGCGGCGGACCGCCGGCTGCTCGCCGCGTTGCGTGGGCGTCGATGGGCGCAGCTTGCGCGACTCTACAACGGCCCCGGTTATAGCCGCAATCTGTATGACACCAAGCTTGCCCAGGCCTATCGCAAATACGCGCGGGCCACCGAGCTTGCCGCCTGAAAGAGACCGCATGAAGGAAACTGCATGAGATGGGCGCCTTTTCGCTGGACGCTGGCAGCCGCCGCGCTGCTGGCGATGGTTACCGAGTGGCATGTCATCCGTACATTGCACGTGCAACTGGATGGGGCGCGCACCGCTGAGCGGCGCGCCCTCCAAATGAGCATCGAGCGTGACGCGATTATCGAGCGATTGTTGCGCGATGCACGCGAGAAGGACGCGCAGCGTGCGCAACTCGAACGCATGCGCGCAGCAATCGACTCAACGCTCGCAGCCTACCAAAAGGCCTTTCGGAGATTGATCGATGAAAACAAGACCGTTCGCACCTGGGCCGGTACTGCTCTGCCTGACGATGTTGTGCGCCTGCACAGCTGCCCCGCCATTACCGGTGCCAAGCATTACACTGAACGCATGCGCACGCGTGTGGCCGTGCACGATGCCGTCAATGGCGCCGCGCACGAACGGTGAATTGGCTGAGTCGCTGAGCGCGGCCCGCGCCGCGTGGGCCGCCTGTGCTGCACAGGTTGACATGATCGTCGAGTGTCAGGGTGCCCATCGCGATGAATAAGCCCGCGAGCTTACGCGCTGCTCTCGTGGCCGCCCTTCCACCCCTGCAGTCGGCACCCGACGCGTTGAGCGTATTCATCGACCACGGCACGCTAGTGGCCACCGGTACGCGCTCGCTATCGTTTGAGTATCGGTATGTACTTAATGTGCTGCTCCTGGACTATGCAGGCGACGCCGATGCGGTGATGGTGGCGATTATCGAATGGGTACGCGCGAACCAGCCCGATCTGGTCACCCACGCTGAGGCACGCGAGGACGGCATCACGTTCGAGGTGGATCTACTGAATCACGAAACGGCAGATTTATCAATCAAGCTTAAACTCACCGAGAGCGTCGTGGTGCGCACCGATGCATCGGGCCGACGCGTGATTGAGCATGTCGCCGACACGCAGATGAATGCAGGCGAAGCGATAACCTGGTCCGACCAATCATGGACGATCTAACCGCATTCGAACAATGGGCCAGCACGCTGCTCGCACGGCTGTCGCCGGCAGGCCGGCGCAACGTGATGCGCGACGTGGCGCGCGCACTGCGGCAGGCGCAAAAAGCCCGGATTGCTGCGCAGCGCAACTCCGATGGCACCCCATACGCACCACGTAAGGCACGCGCTGGCCCTAAGCGGCTGCGTAACAAGCGCGAACGAATCAAGCGCACGATGTTCGCGAAGCTGCGCACCGCGCGGCTGATGCGCACCGAAGTCAGCGAACACGAACTGGCCGTCGGATTCGTTGGCCGTGTCTCGCGCATTGCCCGCGTACACCAGTTCGGTGAGCGCGAGCGGGTTGCACCGCGCGGACCGTACTACCGATATCCGGTGCGCGTGCTGCTCGGCTTGACTGACACCGATCGAAGGCTGATTCGTGAGCGGCTGCTGGCCTATGTATGTGAGTCACTGAGCGCATAGCATGCTATGCCTTCTAGCTGTGTCAATCGGCCGCCCCTGCCCCGTACACCGATAACTGTGCCCCGTCACAGCTGCTTCTGACGTTCTGATCGACAATGTGGTAACCGCCGGAAATTTAGCGATCGCGGCATATCGCTACGCTTATCCGCCGGCTTTCAGCTACGCTATGGCGCAGCATCACTTCACGTTGCGTGCGTCTAATCTTTTGCCCAGCCTGCCGATGGACTTTGATCTGAATGCCGCTTTGAACGACTACCGGGCCTACATCTGCGCGTTGGAATCGTGCCCACAACCCGCCGCGTCAGCGCCGCCACGACAGCCGTCGGCCAGCGGTGCGTTGATTAACACGTCGGCCAGCAGGCCAACAACATACCAAGACCTGCCGCCCGAACTGATTGAGCGAATCGGTGACTACGTGCCCGTGCAAGAGGTGAGCAATTTTTCAGCAGTCGATCGTCGTACGTATCATACGATGCAAAGTCGGCGCCTAGTCTACCGTTACTGGCAACGAGCCAATCAGGTCACGAGCCTTGAGTCGATCAACCGCATTCTGGAAGAGATGGACAGCGTGCTGAAAGATCCGGCGCAGCACGTCGAACCGCTTGAGGCGCTGCGCCAGCGGTTGAAAGCGTTGCCGTGGGACGAGCAAAGCGAAGCCTTCAAACGCGTGTACGCGGCCGCGCAGCGCATTCCGAAGGACGGCGTGCGAATACAAAAGGCGATGTTATGCATGTTTCGTGAATTGCTTGGGCTCCAGCGTGCTGAAGCATTCGACTTCGCTCACGCGTTGGCCGAACAGCGCGGCCCCGGGCAAGACAACGTCTGGAGGGAATTGGCGATCGCGCTGTGTTCTTTGCTAACTGGCTCGCCGGCGCTCATCGAGCGTTATCAGGTACTTCTAGCGCGGCTGCCATCGTTGAGCGTGGCCGAGCAAGCAGAGCTGATCCTGAGCTTGTCCGGTCTACTGTGGCGTTTTGATGATAGAGTCAGAACAAACCCGAGCCTGTCCACGCTGCATGCGGTCTTGCGCGACCATGCCTTGCGCCTTCCTCCGTCTTGCCAAGGCGATGCAGTCGGCACGCTGGCGGTCTCCGCAAAGCTCTTGCCCGAATCGGAGCGGCTTATCCGTTACGCGCAAATGCGCGACCTGGCCTTATCGCTACCGGACGATCAGTGGGGCCTCGCATTGCGCCGTCTGCCTGCAGGCCTCGACATGTTGCCGCCCGAGCAACGTACACAAGAGTTGGCCTTATTTGAGCGCCATTTAGCGCGTGTGCCGGAGGCGCAGCGTGAGAGGGTGGCGCACGGACTGCTGTCAAGCACCCATTACCTGGATAAGGCGCAGTCACAGCGGGTGTGGCTGCAAGTGTTGAGTTTGTTCAATGGCCGGGGGGAGGCGGCATTATCGAGTTTACTCACCGGAATACCGCCGTATTACCTGCATCACCAATGGCGATTTGCCAGGCGTGAGGTCATCCGCTTTATGGAAGCCAATCGATTTTCCGAGGCAGCGCGTGCCCGCATTCTGGACAGTGTACCGTGGTGGCAAGAGTCATGGCTTAGATATGAGCCATCTTAACGGCGACGGCATGGAAGGCAGGCTGTGGTGTTCGCCTCATAAGTGTCCTTGACACCGGTGGCACGTGCGTTGATTTCGGCTAGGCGGTTGACTTTTCGCGTTGCCGGTTTGTTGCGCCACTCGGGTGGATACATTGGAGCTGTGAACCTTTCTTTGGAGGTGCTTCAATGGATCCGTCATCGTCACGCATTTCGACTCCGAATGTTTCTTACCCGCCATCCGTACAGACAGGCAGTTCGAGTGCTCCCCTGCGCCGGCCCCCGCAAGCGACCCAGCAAGCTGCATCCGGGCCGATCTCCAATCTGGCCGCATTCTCTTCCAAGGTACGCGAAGTCGCATCAGAAACCGTATCAAATGCAGGTGCAGCGATGGCAAATTGTTGCTTGCCACTTTGCCCAAGCTCCAGCTCCGGCTCGGAGGGAGAAAATAGGCCATTGGAGATTCAACCCATACCACGTTCATTCATAATTTCAAACCTGCTCAGCAGCGATGGGGAAAATCCTCTAAAAAGTTACCAAACGACTCGGTCTCAATGGTCATGACCTGCCCCCTTGGTTAGGGCCAGCCGGCTTCTAGCAAAGTCCTTTTAAACCAGCTCCTGGAAAGCGGCAGGAGCATCCGCTGTTGCCCGATATTTCGCCGCAAACTGTGCGGGCGAAAGGTAATTCAGTGCGCTGTGCGGCCGTTGCTCGTTGTAGTCCTGGCGCCACGCGGCAATAAGCGCGCGAGCGTGCGCGAGACTCGTGAACCAGTGTTCGTTAAGGCATTCATCGCGGAACTTGCCGTTGAACGATTCGATGTAAGCATTCTGCGTCGGCTTGCCCGGCTGAATCAATTTTAAGCTCACCCCGTTAGCATACGCCCATTGATCAAGCGCCCGGCCCGTAAATTCCGGTCCCTGGTCCGTTCGCAGTGCTTTTGGATAGCCTCGGAAACGCGCGGCGCGCTCCAACACTCGCGCGACATACAAGCCGCACATGCCGTAGTCCACCACGATATCCACGGCCTCTTTGGTGAAATCGTCCACGATGGTCAGGCACTTCAGACGCCGCCCATTGGACAGCGCGTCCATCACAAAATCGATTGACCACACCTGGTTTGGTCCGCTTGGCAACGCCAACTGCTCGCGCTCAATCATGACGCCGTGGCGCCGTCGACGGCGCCGTACGGCAAGCCCCGCTTCACGATAAAGGCGATGCACGCGCTTATGGTTCGCCTGGATACCCTCGCGCTCCATCATCGCGTGTAATCGCCGATAACCGAACCGCCGACGCTCGTGCGCCAGTTCCACCAGGCGAGCCCTCAACACATCATTCTCGTGGTCCAGCTTCGCTTCGTAATGCAACACGCTGCGAGAAAGCCCGACAAGCCGGCAGGCGCGGCGCTCGGAGATATTCACCTTCTTGCGAATCGCCGCGACTGCTTCGCGCTTGGCTTGCGGGCTCAGGGCTTTCCCTTGACGACAACCTTTAACGCTTGCATATCGAGCATCGCCTCGGCCAGCAGCTTCTTCAGCCGCGCGTTCTCGGTTTCCAGCTCCTTGAGCCGGCGCGCTTCTGACACCTGCATGCCGCCAAACTTCGCGCGCCACGTGTAGAACGACGCGTCACTGAACCCGTATTGCCTGCACAACTCTTTGACCGGCCTGCCGGCCTCGGCTTCCTTCAGAAAACCGATGATCTGTTCTTCCGTAAAGCGCTTCTTCATGTTCGTCTTCTTCTCCGAAAACGAACTTTACTAAACTCCGGCCGGCCCTGTTTGCCGGGGGCAGGTCAGTCAGAAGGAGAGCATCGCACCCACTCCCAGCATGCCTTGGACATCGCAAAAAACGCCTTAGCAAGCGAGCAAGCGGATGACGAACGGGCTATACATGACCTCAAGAAAATGAACGAGGGGCTGTGTTGGAGTGTGCCCAGACACTGTGCGGTCCGAGCGGGGATTATTTCCGAGGCCGCGAGCAAGTCGATGGGCAACATGAGTGGTTCATTTGATTTGATCTCATTGGACGACTCCAAGGTCGACAGCGCTGAAGCGCTTAAAGCAGTGAAGCCCGGCGATGTCATCGGCTTTTTCAATCTCAAACGCCAGGAGGAACACCAACTTATTCACGTGATGATCAGCAGCGGCGAAGGCAAGGCCATCGGGCGCGGAAATGGCTGCCTTGTCAACGATCCTAACAAGATGGAGGAGTTGGCGGATACTACAGAGATTGATCTGGTTGAGCTTTTTAAAGGGCAATGGACAGAAAACGGTGAAGTCACTCCCCAAAAGTTAGTTCTCGCCCATCGGCCCATCAGCGAAATCGGCAAAATTCCTTCATCGGCGCAACCGAGCGGCCAAGCCTCTACCTCCGCGCAACCGAGCAACGAAGCCTCCACATCAGCACAAGCGTGATGACCGAATGACGCATGGCTCACTCAAGGCAAGCTGCGTAGCTTGCCTTGCCACACGGGCTGTATGGTCTCGCTGAAGTGCGGATTGGAAAGCCGAGCCGATGCCCGGATTTTTTTCCGACACCCTAAGAACAATTTGCAGGCTGCGTTCCAATCTCGGTTGTAAACGGCTGCCAACTGCGCACTACGCGGCTAATGCGCACCGAAACCAGCGAACACGAACTGGCCGTCGGATTCGTTGGCCGTGTCTCGCGCATCGCCCGCGTGCATCAGTTCGGTGAGCGCGAGCGGGTTGCACCGCGTGGACCGTACTATCGCTATCCGGCGCGCCGGCTACTTGGCTTGACCGACGCCAAGCGAAGGTTGATTCGCGAGCGGCTGCTCGCCCACGTACTAGCGTAACGAGCAACCCGCATCTGCTATGCCTGTGATCGGCGTCGCATCGCAACATCGCGGTACCGTGCATTAGTTTCACAGCCTATCCAGGCTAGACCAGCCTCTTTGGCCGCCACCAGAAATGTGCCACTGCCGGCGAACAGATCACACACGATGCCATCCGCAGGGACCAACCGCACAATTTGGCGCGCGAGTTCAAGCGGCTTTTCGGTCAGATGCCGCTTGGGCAAACCGAGCGCACACGGAAACACACCCGGCAGATAGACGTCGCGCTGACGTATTGGTCCATTGCTCGCCCATACGATGAACTCAGCCTGTTGCTTGAAGCCGCCGCGCCGCGGACGTGCGCGCGATGGCGTCTTGTCCCACACCGCAATACCACGGTGGATAAACCCGGCGGCCTGTACCACGTCCGTGATCGTGGGCAATTGTCGCCAGTCGATAAAGCAAACGAGCAGCCCACCGGGCTTCAGTGCCCGGCGACTCTCAGTGAGCCATGCATGGCACCAAAACGCCCACGCGCGCTGGTCCATGTTGTCACACTCGAAATCCTCATAGACCGCCTTTGTGCCATCGTGGATGTATTTTTGCATTGGCGGCTGTGCACGCGTGCTCGCATGTAAGCCGCCCGACGAATACGGCGGATCAGTGAAGACCATATCGATCGACTGACCGGGTAATTCGCGTGCGAAGTGCAGCGCGTCGCTCGGATGCAGTCGATTCACGATCTCGGACAGCGCGTTGGAACAGGTAGGCGTAGCACTCATGCGGATCAAGCGATAAAGCACGGCGGAGCCACATTGTCTGATCGGTTTGCGTGCCGCGGCACAATGCGCCGGCTGTGTGGGCAGCCGCGACATAGGCCAATACGTGCACCGCGCTCGCGTGCCCGGCAACATAGGCGACATGGATGCCAACGAGATGTGTCGCCTGATCGTCAACCTGATCCGCAAGGGCGTGGTACTGGACGTCAATTGCGCGAGCTGCCCGCCGACCTGCCGAGTGGCCGCCGGTGACGCAACCGATTCGGGAAGTGCAGGCTTGCAGACCAACTGGATTCCATGGGTGACGCTTGCGGCTGGCACCACGCGTGAGTGGCTGCCACCAACGAAGGGCGAGCAAGTGCTGCTGTGCCCAATGGGCGACCCTGCGCAAGGCGTCGCGCTGCGTGGGCTGTTTTCCGACTGCGTTGACACGCCGTCACGCGCTCCAGCCGTGCACACGCGCGTCTATCCGGATGGCGCGCAGCTCGTGTACGACCATGCGAGCCACACACTGAGCGCTACCTTGCCGGACAGCGCCTGCGTGCAAATCGTGTCACCCGCTTGCGTCACCGTGCACACGAGCACAGCGATCATCAAAGCCAACCACATCACGCTCGACGCCGAGCAAACCACCTGCACCGGCGCCTTGCTCGTCCAAGGCCCATTTGCGTTCGAATCGGGTATGACGGGGCATGGCGATCAAGACAGCGGATCCGGCGCAACGATGACCATCGATGGACCGGCTCACTTCACCGGCGACGTCACGTCACAAGGCGTGAGCCTGCCACACCACACGCACCGCGATCAGGGCGACGGGCAACTAGTGAGCGCCCCGCAATGACAGGCATGCACGCAACCACGGGCCGAACGGTCACCGGCTTAGCGCATTTGCACCAGTCAATTGCGCGCATCATCACCACGCCGCTGGGTACGTGTCTTCAGCGCCGCACGTTCGGCTCCGACGTGCCAGAACACGTTGACGCGCCCAACAACGGCACGACGCGCACGCGGCTGTACGCGGCCATCGCTACCGCGCTGATGCGTTGGGAGCCACGACTGATCCTCACGCGCGTGCAGCTAAGCGGCGAGTCCGCCGACATGCAAGCGGGCAGGCAAACGGTCGATATCGAAGGCATGACGGCCGAGACCGACGAAGCGTTCAGTGTGCGTGTGCCGATGTCCGCTTCGGGCCCGGGGAGCCGCCTGTGAGCACTACCCCGATCGACCTGTCGCAGCTGCCTTCGCCCGATGTCATCGAGCCGCTCGATTACGAAACGCTGCTTGCGCAGCGCAAGGCGCGGCTGATTGCGCTGTACCCGCCCGACGAACAAGCACAGGTCGCCGCGACGCTCGCGCTCGAGTCCGAACCGATGGTCAAGCTCCTGCAAGAAAGCGCGTACCGCGAACTGATACTGCGCCAGCGCGTGAACGATGCGGCGCGCGCGCTGCTGCTCGCGTACGCGACCGGTGCCACGTTAGACCACCTGGGTGCACTGTTCGATGTCAAGCGGTTGCTTATTTCTGCCGGCGACCCTCAAGCCGGCCGCGATCCGGTGTATGAGAACTGCGACGATTACCGCGAGCGTATCCAACTGGCCCCACGCGGCTTTTCGGTCGCCGGCCCGCTTGATGCGTACGTTTTCCACGCGCGCTCGGCCGATGGCCGCGTGCTGTCGGCCGACGCGTACAGCCCGTCGCCGTGCGTGATGGTCGTCACGATCCTGTCGCGCGAAGGTGACGGCACAGCCAGCGACGCGCTGCTGGCCGTCGTGCGCGAAGCATTGGAAAAAAAGCGCCCACAAACGGACGAAGTGATCGTGCGCAGCGCCAAAATTGTCCCCTACACGATTCGCGCCACGCTGAAGTTTTTCGGCGGACCGGACCGCGCGGTGGCGCTCGCGGAAGCAAATCGGTGCACCACGCAATTCGCACGCGACATGCATCGTATCGGCCGTGAGGTCACGAAAGATGGGCTGTATGCGTCGATGCGGGTGGCCGGCGTCCAAAAGGTGTTACTCGACACCCCTGCTGACGGCGTACCCGTAACCCGCGATGAAGCGGCCTATTGCACCGGTATCGAGCTGATCGACGGTGGGGTGGCCAATGAGTGAGCTACTGCCACCGAACGCGACGCGACTGGAGCGGCGTCTTGCGACAACGAATGCGCGCCTGTCGGACATCGCAGTGCCGCTGGGCACGCTGATGAATGCCGACTCAGTGCCGCTCGCGCTGCTGCCGTGGCTAGCTTGGCACCTGGGCGTTGACACGTGGAAGGACTACTGGCCCGAATCGGTCAAACGCGCGCGCGTGGGGGCTGCGATTCACATCGCCCGTCAAAAGGGCACGGCCGAAGCGGTGCGGCAAGTGTGCGCGTCGTTTGGCGCGCATGTCGCGATGCGTGAATGGTTCGAGCAGACACCGAGGGGCAAGCCCGGCACGTTCGAGATTGTCGTGACCGTGGGCGAGCGCGGTGACCTGCCCTGCACGGCGCAGTACGTGGCCGACATCATCGCCGAAGTGGATCGCGTCAAACGCGGCAGCGCGCACTACACGTTCACGCAGCACACGGTGCGAGCCGGAACCGTGGGCGTGGTCGCGGCGACCCGCATGGGGCTGTACCAGCGTCTTTTTCTCTCTGATGTTTGACATGGCAGGCACGCTTATTACTGTCGCCGACGCGTTTCGCGCCGCGCTGATTGCGCCCGGTCACACGGGCACCACCGCGCACCGGGTCACGCACATTGGCCTGTGCACCGCGTCGTTTGATGCGTCGAACCGATCACTGACGCAGTTGCCCTATGAGCTTAAACGCATTGATACGTTTGGCGGGCAACCGATCGACGCGACGACGATCCACATCACGATGCACGACGACTCGCCCGATCAGTATGCACTGTATGGGTTCGGGCTCTACCTGGAGGACGGCACGCTCGCCGCGTATTACAGTCAACCGGTCGGGCACGGCCCGATCATGGAAAAATCCGCGGCCGCCACGCTGCTGCTGTCCACTGATATCCGCTTCGTGACGATTGATGCGGCCATGCTCGAGTTTGGACCGGCGTCATTCTTGAACCCGCCGGCAACGACTGACGCGCGCGGGGTTGTCGAACTTGCGACACAGGCCGAGGTCAACGCCGGCCAAGACAACTCGCGGGTGCTCACGCCGTACACTGCCGCGCGTCGCTACGCCCCGCGCGATTGGGTGCTCACGCATGCGCTGCCATTGCGCGGGAAGCTTGATGCGCACGCGGATTTGAACACGCTCGTCGCCTCGGGCATCTATCACCAAGCGTATCAGGCCGGACACGCGGCGGCCTCCTTAAATTACCCTGTCCCGGTGCCAGGCCGGCTGCAAGTGTATGCGGCCGGGCGCACCGTGTACCAAACCTATTCGCTGTTTAACAGCAGTGTGCATTACACGCGCGTGCGCTACAACGGCGTATGGAACACGTGGCGACGCCTATTGGATGATGCTTCTGACGTGCTGGTCAGCGGCATCGGCGCGTTCTATGGCACGCTCGCCGACCTGCCCACGCCGCGCGCGGGCGTGATATTGGGTGCGAATAGCGGGGGACGCATTGCTTTTCACTGTCCGCACGCGCCGGCGGACCAGCAGGTTTGGGACGTGAAGACAAGCACCAATGCGTTTGACGCGCGCCTACTTGATGACACCGGGGCCACGATCCGCCCTTGGCTAACGGTCAATCGTACGGGCACGAGCGTCACGACAGTGCAGCTTGCGCGCAGCGGCGGACGCGTGTTGATCGGCGAAAGCGCCACCGACGACGGGGCGAGCACGCTGCAAGTAGCCGGTATAGCGACCGCCGCCACACCTGCCGTCGGAGATGTGTCACGCAAGCTCGCGACGACACAGTTTGTTGCCAACGCGATCCGTGAGGCGTCCATCGGTCAAATCATCATCGAGGCGCGCACCACCGTGCGGGCGGGCTGCCTGAAGCTGGAGGGCGTGCTCATTCGCCGCGACGATTATCCAGAACTGTGGGCCTATGCACAGTTCTGCGGTGAACTTGTATCCGAGGAAGCCTGGCCCAATCACTCTGGATGCTTTTCGAGGGGGGACGGTAAGACAACGTTTCGGATCCCCGAGGTACGCGGCGAGCACCTACGCTTTTGGGATGACGGACGCGGCATGGATCCAGGCCGGCGCCTTGGCACGTGGCAGGACAGTCAGAACCGCCGACACGCCCACATGGCAAAAGCCACGTGGGCGGGCGAACATCACCATACGGGAACAACCGATGAACAGGGCCATCACCAGCATGGCGGTCATGCCCACCCTGTTGGAGATCACCAACACATATCGCCATGGGGTGAAAACCACCCTTGGTATAACCCCCCCTGGGGACATCATGGCGGCAATAATCTAATCGGCTCAGGCCGTACCGACGGCGACAACGTATGGGGGATGACCAGCTGGAGCGGCGCGCATGGCCACGGTTTGCAGATCGACCCCGCAGGTCTGCACCGCCATACCGTGCACCTCGACGCAGACGGCGGGCACACTCATGGCGTGATCATTAATCACGACGGCGGCAGGGAAGCGCGCCCGCGCAACATCGCCCTGCTCGCGATGATCCGCGCCTACTAATTGCAATAACGGTCACCTCCTATGCTGATCCACCAATACGACCACCAAACCGGCCAATACGTCAGCAGCCGCCTGGCTGACCCGGACCCAATCAATCCAACCCGTTGGCTCATCCCATCTTGCTGCACCGACGTGCCCCTGCCCGAGCGCCAGCGCAACCAATGGCCATTTTTTCGCGACGGCGCATGGGTGCTGCTACCCGACTTTCGCGGCCAGCGCCTGTTTCGCAAAGTCAACGGCGCAGCGGCGGAAATCCTTGCCCCCGGCATCACCGCCGACGATGCGGGACTCACGCCGATTCCGTGCCCCGGTGACGAATACGTGTGGACAGACGACGGCTGGCAGATCGATCCGCGCATCGTCGCGCAGCGCGAGCGCGACGCGGCAATGCGCGAATTCGACCAGCGCATGAGCGAGGCGCAGGCGGCCAACGCAGGCAAAGCCGATGCATACGCGGCTGGCCTGCTGTCCGACGAGCAGGTGGCCCTGTTCAAAGCGTGGAGCCATTACCAGATGGAACTCGTCCGCGTCGTCAATGCCGCTGACTTTCCGACCCGCGTCCAATGGCCGGCGCCCCCGGATGAGCAGGCCATTGTCACCGAAGCGCTATCGGAGCGCGTGCTCGCGCAGGTGCACGAGCAAACAGCACATCGCGCGTCGCGCTACGCCGTGCAACACGCCGATGACGCGTCGCTCGACGACGAGCCGGTGCCCGAGCTCGATACGGACACCGCCTCCACGCCCGATATCTCTGATAGCGAATAGCCGACCATCGTTACCCCATGACCTGCCACCGAAGGAGTGTTTAACATGCCGCAGGACTACCACCACGGCGTGCGCGTCGTTGAAATCAACGCAGGCACGCGCCCGATTCGCGCTATGTCGACGGCTATCGTCGGCGTTGTCGCTACCGCCGACGATGCCGATGAAGCGACGTTCCCGCTCGACACACCGGTGCTTGTCACCCACGTCGCATCGGCGCTGGGTCAAGCCGGCGAGTGCGGCACGCTACGCAAGACGCTCATCGCAATCAGCCAGCAAGCTCAGCCCATCACGATCGTTGTGCGGGTGGCCGAAGGTGACGACGAAGCAGAAACCACCAGCAATGTGATCGGCACGGTAACCAACGACGGCCAGTACACCGGCATGAAAGCACTGCTCGCCGCGCAAGCGAAGTTTGGCGTCCAGCCGCGCATATTGGCCGCACCAGGCTTGGATACCGCACCGGTGGCGGCCGCCTTGGGCTCGATCGCGCAGGCGCTGCGCGGCTTTGCGTATGTGTCGGCTCACGGATGCAAGAGCAAGGAAGAAGCGGTCGCATACCGTCGTCAGTTCGGCCAGCGCGAGTTGATGGTGATCTGGCCGGATTTTCTGGCCTGGGACGACACAGTGAACGCCACGGTCGTGGTCCCCGCCACGGCCTACGCGGCCGGACTGCGCGCAAAGATCGACAACAATATCGGCTGGCACAAGACGCTGTCCAACGTCGCTGTCAATGGCGTCACAGGTATCAGCCATGACGTGTTTTGGGACCTTCAAGATCCCGCGACCGACGCCGGCTACCTGAACGAACACGAGGTCACCACGCTGATCAACCGCAACGGGTTCCGGTTCTGGGGCTCGCGCACGTGCTCGGACGATCCACTGTTCGCGTTTGAAAACACCACGCGCACCGCGCAAGTGGTCAAAGACTCGATTGCGCAAGCGCAGATGCCGGTGATCGATGGCCCGCTCAATCCGTCGTTACCCCGCGACGTGATCGAAAGCATCAACGGCTGGTTCCGCGCGCAGCGCGCCGCCGGCTATCTGGTGGGCGGCACGTCCTGGTTCGATCCCGAGCCGAACACGGCCGACGTGCTCAAGGCCGGCACAGCGTACATCGACTACGACTACACGCCGGTGCCGCCACTGGAGAACCTACTGCTGCGCCAGCGCATCACCGATCGGTATCTGGTCGATTTCGCCGCGCGCGTGGCAGCCTAATAGGAGGGATTGACGATGGGAATGCCCCGAAAGCTTAAAGGCTTCAACCTGTTTCACAACGGCACGAACTTCGTGGGCCAAGTGGAAGAAATCACGCTGCCCAAGCTCAAGCGCAAGATGGAGCCGTGGCAAGGCAGCGGCATGAGCGGCCCGGTCAAGATCGACTTTGGCAATGAAGAGATCCAGCTCGAATGGACGTGCGGCGGCTTGATGGTCGAAGTGCTCGAGCAATTCGGCGCGATGCAGCACGACGGCGTGCTGCTGCGTTTTGCGGGCGGCTATCAACGCGAGGACAGCACGGACTACGACGCGGTCGAAATCGTCGTCAAGGGGCGTCACGAGGAAATCGACTTTGGCAGCGCAAAGGCCAAGGAAGACACCAAATTTAAGGTGACGACCAACGCGAGCTACTACAAGCTAGCCGTGAACGGGCGCGAGCTTATCGAGCTGGATTTCATCAACATGGCCGAGCGCATCAACGGCATCGACCTGGCAAGCGGGCTGAGTCAAGCGATCGGCCTATAACACACTGCCCACGCTGCGCGCGGACCACTCATTCGATCTCACTACCGACCCGAAACGATCATGACCCAAATCGACACTACGAACACCGAGACGAACACCACCAAACTTGAGGCGAACGCTACCGAGCTTGAAGCGAGCACGCAGCACACGCACACCTTTGACACGCCGATCAGGCGCGGCGAACACAGCATGACGCAGGTCACCCTACACAAGCCGACGGCCGGCGCGCTGCGCGGCACGGCGCTCACCGCGCTCGTGAATCTGGACGTGGACGCGTTGCGCAAGGTGCTGCCGCGTATCAGCACACCGACGTTGACCGAGATGGACGTGATCAATATGGACCCGGCCGACCTCGTGGCGCTTGGGGGGATGTTCGCCGGTTTTTTAATGCCCAAGGCGCTGAAAGTGAGCATGGAATCGCCGAGCGCGTAGAAGACGCGATGGCCGACATCGCGACAGTCTTTGGTTGGGCGCCGCACGACATGAACAGCTTGAGCCTTGCCGAGTTGATGGACTGGCGCGAGCGCGCCCGGATACGGAGCCCACACCCGTGACGATGGACAACGCGCTCAAACTGCGGGTCATGTTCGACATGATCGACAACTGCACCCGGCCCCTGAAAACTATGCTCAACCGCACCAAGGGGCTCGCGCAGTCACTCCAGCACACGCGCGCTGAGCTTGCCGCGCTGGGCAAGCAGCACAAGGCCGTGGCATCGTTTCGCCAGATGCGCACGGGTCTAGCCGCGACCGCGTCAAAGCTCAACCAAGCGCGGGCACGCGCCAAAGGCCTGGCGGCTTCGTTGCACGCGTTTGGCCCACCCTCGCGCCAGATGATCGCTGACTTCGAAGCCGCGAAGCGGGCCGCGGCACGGCTATCCGGCGAGCACGCAAAACAGGCAGCACGCGTGCGCGAGTTGCGCGACGAACTCTCCAGCACAGGCATCCACACGCGCAATCTTGCGCAGCACGAGCGGGCGCTGCGCGCAAGCATCGCGTCCACGACTGCGGCGATGCAATCGCAAACGCGCCAGCTTGAAGCGATCGCCGAGCGCGAGAAGCGGCTGGGCGCGGCACGTGGCAAGATGCATGCGCTGCAAAGCGCGGCCGGCGGCATGGCGATCGGTGGCTACGCCGCGCGCGCCACGGGCACACCGATGCTGGGCGGGCTGCGCCAAGCCCTCAACGAAACGAGGACCGTGCAGACCGAGCGAGCGCGCATCACGGCGCTGGGCCTAGGCAAGCAGGTGACACAGGACGCCGAGCAGTACGTGCGCTCGATGAAGATGATGGGCGTGAGCACGTCGGAGAACATGACGCTGATGCGCGACGCGCTGTCGATCTTCGCGGACGAACACCACGCGCAGATGGCGCTGCCCACGCTGGCAAAAATGAAGTTTGCCAGCGAGGCGATATTCGGCGCCGAAGACGCGCACGCGAATGAAGAGCAGTTCATGAACATGCTCAAAGTCATCGAACTGCGCGGCGGTACAAAGGATCAAGCGGCATTCGAGCGCGAAGCCAACTACGTGCAGAAAGTGTTGTCCGCCACAGGCGGGCGCGTCGGCGGCGACGAGTGGCGCAACGTCATCCAGCGCGGCGGTGTCGCCGCAAAACAGATGCGCCAGGACGCGTTTTATTACCAGCTCGAACCGCTGATTCAAGAAATGGGCGGTGATTCGGTTGGCCAAGCGCTCATGTCGGGCTACCAAAACCTGATTGAAGGGCGCACGACGGTGCGCGCGTCGCGTAAACTGATGTCGTTGGGACTGCTCGATCAGCACAAGGTCGAGTACGATCCGCTCGGGCGAGTCAAGAAGTTCTCTGACGGTGCGCTACTCAATTCGGAGCAATTTAAGGCGTCGCCCTTCGAATGGTTAGAGCAAACACTGCTGCCCGCTCTAGAAAAAAAGGGCATCACCGAAGAAAAGCAGGTATTGAGCGTGATCGGCTCAATTTTTACGAACCGTACCGCAGCCAACCTGTACTCGACAATGTTCTTGCAGCGCGCCCAAATGCATAAAAGCGCGAAGCTTAGCCAGGGCGCGTATGGCATCGAGGACATGCACCAGCTCGCTCAAGCGCAAACGAGCGGCAAGGAGCTAGACGCGTATGCGAAGCTGCGTGATCTTAAAAACGAAATCGGCGAACGCGCCGCACCGATGTACAACGCTGCGCTGGACAAGACGCGAGAACTTGCCGACAAGCTACTGAAGACAATCCAAGCGCACCCGCAAGCGACAAAAGTGGTCGTCGCGCTGGCGGCGGGCCTGGCCGCGCTGCTCGCCACCGTCGGGACGTTCGCGATCGTGCTAGCCGGCGTACTGGGGCCGCTGGCTGTCGTGCGGTTCAGCCTGACCACGCTGGGTATCCAAGGTGGGGTACTACGCACCGTCTTCGGCGCACTGGCGTCTTTGCTGCGCAGCGCGCTGGTGCAAAGCGCTGCCGTGGCTTCACGAGCCTTCGCCCTGCTGGGGCGGGCCATCATGGTGCTTGGCCACGCCGCGCGCGCACCCGTTGCTCGCCTTCATCTCGCTGCTTGCCACCGCGGCCTTCCTCATCTGGCGAAACTGGGATACGCTCGGGCCGAAATTCGCGGCGCTATGGCAGACGATCAAGGGCGCATTCGGTGCGGCTTTCGATTGGATTCAGTCGAAATGGGACGCAACGCTTGCGTGGATCAAATCGAAGCTAGGCGGTATGGGCGCTTGGTTCGGCGACATTGGCGCGCGCTTGACGGAAATCGGGGCACACTTGATTGACGGGCTGGTCGGCGGTATTACCAGCCGGCTAGGCAAAGTACGAAACGCGATTGCGGGCGTGGCCACGAGCACGGTCGATTGGTTTAAGGACAAGCTCGGCATCCATAGCCCGAGCCGCGTGTTTGCGACGCTTGGCGGCTTTGTCAGCGAAGGCGCGGCGCTTGGCATACAAAATCAGCAGCGACACGTCGCGAAAGCCGCGCTTGGCCTGGCGACCACCGCCGTCGCGTCGTTCGGCACGCCGGCGCTCTCGGTGAATGCAGCGCTCGCCAGGCCGGTCGCGCCGCTCGTGTCGCCCACCGTGCCAATCGACAGCCGGCCGCCGCTCGCCACGGCCCCGACAGCGCAGACGCCGGCGTCGCCACAGCCGACATCGCACGTGACCATCAACATTTACGCACAACCGGGGCAAGACGCGCAGGCGATCGCACGCGCCGTCGAGGTGGCGCTCGAGCGCCGCGAGCGGGCCAAGCGCGCGCGCGCCGGCTCGCGCCTTTCCGATTGATTTGATCATGCTGATGTCCCTTGACCAGTTCGTCTTTAGCCTGTCGAGCGCGCCGTTTCACGAATTGCAGCGGCGGCGCACGTGGAAGCATCCGACAAACTCGCGCGTCGGGGTGCGCAACGCGCGCCAGTTCGCCGGCGCGGGCGAGGACACCATCACGCTCAACGGACTCGTGGCGCCCGAGATGGTCGGCGCCATCGCGTCGATTCGCGAACTCGCGGCCATGGCCCATACCGGCGAGGCTTACGTGCTGGTTGACGGCGCAGGCCATGTCTACGGCGCATACGTGATCGCCGCACTGGATGAGACACAGACGTACCATGCCGCCGACGGCACGCCGCGCAAGATCGAATTCATGTTGACGCTCGAGCGCGTCGACGATGACGCGCTGCGTGCGCAGCGCGGCCGGACAACGCGACACCCAGGCAGATTTGGATGACGACTTCGTCGAACGGACACACGCCGCGCATTGCGCGTCATCATCCGCAACCCGACTATCGGATCTCGCTGGACGGGCGTGACCTGTCGCGCCGCTTCATGCCGCGGCTCGTATCGCTGTGCCTGTCGGAGTCGCGATCGGACGAAGCCGACACGGTCGAACTCGTGCTTGACGACTCAAAAAACGACCTGGCGATTCCCAACCGTGGCGCGCGGGTCAAGGTAGCGATCGGCTGGGTGGGCGAGCCACTCATCGACAAAGGCAGCTTCGTGGTGAACGAAGTTGAGCACAGCGGCAGCCCCGACATCGTCACCGTGCGTGCGCGCTCCGCGGCGATGACTAGCGGCATGCAGGAGCGGCGTGAGAAAAGCTGGCACCGACAGACAATCGGCTCGATCGTGCGCACCATCGCCGCGCGCTACGCGCTGACTCCAGCAGTTGGCGACGCGCTCGCGAAAATCTTGATCAAGCACATTGACCAGACGCACGAATCAGACATGTCGTTTCTCACGCGCTTGGCCAAGCGCTATGACGCGGTGATGAACGTCAAAGACCTGCACTTGCTGTTCATGCCGATCGGCAGCGGACACACGGCAAGCGGCAAGCCGCTCGACGTGCTCGAGTTGACACGCGCCAGTGGCGACAGCCATCGCTACCACGTGTCCGAGCGCGAGAACTACGCGGCCGTGCGGGCGCACTACCATTTAAACGGGCACGCAAAGCGCCAGTCCGTGATCGTCGGCGGCCAGAACAACAAGAACGTCAAGGTGCTGCCCGAGGAGTACACAACGCAAGCGGAAGCACGCGCGGCGGCGCAAGCTGAGTTTAACCGGATGCAGCGCAGTCAGGCGACGATGAGCTACACGCTGGCGCACGGCCGCGCCGAGCTATTCCCCGAGATGCCCGTCACGGTGTCAGGCTTTAAACCGGAAATCGACGAAACGCCTTGGCTGGTGAAGCAGGCCCTGCACACGATCGGCGAAGCCGGATTTACCACCGCACTCGAACTGGAGATGCGCGGCGATCCCACCACCGACCGGCACCGCTCGCATTTCCGCAAAGGCCAGCGCTAACCACGGGCGCAAAAAACCACCCTTAGCGCGGCAACGAAGATGCTGAGCGAGATATCAGCTTTTCGATGAAGTCATGCAGATCGGCCCCGAGCGCGCGTAGGAAGTCCAGTATCTCGACGACATTGAGTCGGCGAATACCGCTTTCGACCTTAAATACGAAACCTTGTGGGCGGTCAAGCCGGTCAGCCACATCCTGTTGCACAATAAGCCCCGTTGTTTACGCAAGTCAGTCAGCAACTTGCGCAGACACACCAAAGTCACATCCAGAGCACCGCCCAATCATCTCCGCGGGAATCTGTAACCACAAAAACCTGTTGCGCCAGACGGTTTTTGTTACTACAATAATTTAATGAAGACCCTCTTTGACCCCGCGAAAAATGAAGTCAATAAGCGCAAACACGGTGTTTCAATGGAGCTGGCAGACGCTATCGATTGGTCAATGGTCTGGTGTTTTGCCGACGATCGTGCCGACTACGGCGAGTTGCGCGAGATCGGTTACGCGGTAATCAACGAGCGCCTTTACTGCGTGGTGTTCACACAGCGCGGCGACACGTTTCGCGTGATCAGTTTTCGCACAGCCAATAACCGGGAGATTAGCCGCTATGAACAAGCGACCGAAGTTGATTCGTAACACTGCGCAAGAAGAAGCTGCGATCGAGCGTGGCATTGCCGCTGACACCGACACGTTCGTGCCCACCGACGCACAATTTGCGCAGATGAAGCGACGTGGTGGACGGCCGAAACTGGAACAGCCCAAAATCGCTGTGACGGTTCGTTACGACGCGGACGTGCTCCAGCAGTTTCGGGCGAGCGGCGACGGCTGGCAAACTCGTATGAATAATGCACTGCGCGAGTGGCTCAAAACGCATCCAGTCTGAGGTAGCGTGGTGCGCTTTGCACGCATCGGCTTGCGTGCGTCGGCGCGCGCACGCGGCAGACAGTAGCAGAACTGTAAATTGTCCTTACTTTCTTTATGCTGTGAGCCAGGTGTATCGCGACAGCTGGGTGCAGAAGTGCAAAAGTCATCGCATGCCGCGCGCCCGCTCTCAACCGAACCTGAACCAATCCGGAAGTCGATAACCCTATATCCGTAAAAGCAACGCTACTTACTTTTTGTTTTAGCTGCCCGCTCGCGACGCAAGCGTTCGATTTCCAATTTCGCCCGGTCGACGTTCTCAGCAGTACGCTGATCAAACATCGCACGGCGATTCTTTGCTAGGCGCTTCGCGCGTCGTGGCGTCGACGTCGCACTCATCATGGGAAACTCCAGACAGGTCAATAGAAACACTTGCAGTGCGGCCTTCCCGGCTTCATTGAGTTGACGGTAGCTATCAAATAGATCTTGCTCATTTCTATCAGCTTCGGTCAAGGCACCTGCTCCGGCCAATGCACTGCTTGGCAGTCTTACTCCCCGCAACACGTAGAGCAAATCCACACCCACATCCACCACAGCGCTTAGATATTTGGCATCGGGTGAGCGCTCGTCAGATTCGTATTTCGATTGCGTGCCGCGCAATACTCCCCCTACCGCTGCAAACTCCTCCTGGCTTAGCCCAAGGCGCAAGCGTTCCTCTCGTAATCGCGTGCCTACAGTGTTCATTGGAACCCATAATAATTATTGAAGTGCACATTTTATGCCATTACACTTACCTTACATACTGTAAGACTATGTATTGAAGTATACCGCTCATGACTATCCCCACAGGCGCACGCCGCTCGCCGCACGGCACGCTATAGAGGCGGTTCATTTAAGTTGGCCTCACCTAAGTCGAACTCGAGCAAATCGCCGCTGATCATCACCGCTCGATCTCAAGCATGGCACATGAATTCATATCCGTCGGCAAACGCTATTTCACTGCCTCCCGCCGCGTCCCAGCCCATCGTTCACAGTTGGCAACGCTACTTGCCTTTTGCTTTAGCTGCCCGCTCCCGACGCAAGCGCTCGATTTCCAATTTCGCCCGGTCGACGTTCTCAGCAGTACGTTGATCAAGCACCGCACGGCGATTCTCTGCTAGACGCTTCGCGCGTCGCGGCGTCGCCGTCTGAAGCATCAAACCCGTGTTAAAACAGCTCAGCAGAAATGCGTGGATCAACGCTTTTCCTGCTTCGTTGAGCTGTCGATACATCGCAAGCACTTCGGCTTCTTCAGCGTCGCCCTGCCCAACCTTCCCGTCTTCGGCTTGGTGCCGCTCACCAGTCAGCACGTAACAGATGTCGACGCCTATCTCGCGAACAGCCAAGAGGTAGTCAACATCGGGCGAACGCTCGTCCGCTTCGTACGCGGATTGCGAGCGTCTCGCGACCCCGCCAACAGACGCAAACTCGTCCTGACTGAGCCCGATCCGCAAACGCTCGTCTTGCAAGCGACTGCCTACTTGTGTGACATAAGTTACCCCTTATTCATTTATGAATTTTTTCAGCTCATTGCACTAGCCTTGCATATCGCAAGACTATCGTTGAAGTATACTGATCATGACTCACGTCATAGGTCCACACCGCTCGCCGCGGCCACAGGCGCAGAAAACCGCCCTTAGCGCGGCAACGAAGACGCTGAGTGGGACATCAGCTTTTTGATGAAATCGTGCGGATTGGCTTCGAGCGCACGCAGAAAATTGAACAGCTCAATCACATCGAGCCGGCGACTACCGCTTTCGACCTCAGAGACGAAACCTTGTGGGCGGTTAAGCCGGCCTGCGATGTCTTGCGACCTGTGAAGAATTCACAGTATTGCTTGCATTACCACAACTCAGCTTGATTACTAATCAACGCCTTTATTCGCATCGTGAGAGATCCGCAGCAAACGCCCTTCATCTTCTGCTGCCAGCGCCGCGCGCGCTACGTGCAAATACGTGACCGCTTGGAGTGCTGTTTCAAGGGCAAGAGTCGTAAGTTCCATCGCATTGTCAATCGCGTTGCGAACCTCGAGACGCGTATCAGCGGTCGAGTCTGTACGCGGCTCAGTTAACACCCTTCTTCGGCGAGCACCAGCATCACGCTCCGCCGCAGTCGCCGCGCCGATCATACCGTCAATTTGCTTCATATCGGTGTACATATTTTGGACCTTTACTTACACGTTCACCACCTAGCATCGCTTCAAGGCGGTAAGTATGCCCCATAAATTGCAATGCTAACTAATTGCCGAGTTGAATCGGCGAGTAAACTGTAATGGCCCCATATCCTTTATCGTACTATGCCGCGTTTGAAAGTATATGTAAGTGGCGCTTCTAGCATAGGATTTTGGTTTGTGCCGTGCACTCAAGACAGAATACTTGAAAGTACTAAGGCATAAATCGTCTATCAACGGCATAGCAGCACGATATCGGCACATACGTAGCAAAGCTTTAAGCTTCGCATAATCAACACTGAGTTCGTGCAGTGCTGCAATAATTGCTAGTCACACTAAATTACTTCGGCTATCGTACACGCTGCAGTCACACTGTGCCAATGCGCGCCATCGCATGGCTAGTGTGTCGAGCAATACGCAAAGCGTTCAATCTCTGAGCGCTTTGCACTATTGCTATGCGCATCAATAGCCCATGTGCAGCGGTGCCATATAGCATCGAGGCTTAGGACGTACAATCGCCCTCTAATAATTACGAACAACGATTCAACCTTTTTTTGTCTTCGCAGCACGCTCTCTACGTTGCCGCTCGATCTCAGCCATTGCACGCTCAACATTTTCTGCCATGCGCTGATCAAGGGCTGCCCGCCGGTTTTCGGCTAAGCGTTTAACTCGTCTATCGGGCGAGGTCGGGTCGGCGTCAAGCGTCATTGATCCGGTACGGACGCAACTAGAAATAAAGGTCTGAACTGCAGCTTTTCCCGCTTCGTTCAGCTTTCGATAGCCATCAACGACGTCGCTTTCTTCTTCGGCAAGTGATGAACTGCTTACCTCGCCCGTTAGTACATACCAAATATCAACACCTACTTCGCGCAACGCGAGCAGGTACCGCGCGTCCGGCACACTGACGTCCGCTTCGTAATTGAGCTGAGTTTTGTGTTTCAGCCCACCTAGCGCCGCAAATTCTGGCTGGCTTAGGCCCAACCTCATCCGCTCGCTACGTAACCGCTTCCCTATGCCATCCATTAAAATTCCATCAAACTTATTGAAATCCATAAAAATGGACGTCAAACTGGGCTGACCGTAACGCAAGAGTAACTGTAAAAGTATACCGGCCATGACCATCACCACAGGCCCACGCCGCACGCCGCGCGGCATGCTATCGGGCAGGTTCGTCTACGTTGGATTGACGTCCGCCGAACGCGCCGAACTCGAACAAATCGCCGCAGACCACCACCGCTCAATTTCGAGCATGGCACGCGAGCTCATTTCCGTCGGCAAACGCCATTTCAATGCCGCTTCCGCCTCATCTCAAACCACCGTTCGCAGTTGAATTGAGGAGCACGCATGTATCCCGATCCCAAACGCGTTCGCAACCACAAACACACCATTCGCTTCGACGACTACGAACAGGCGCTGCTGCTCGCCCTGGCGAACTACCAAGGTGAGCAGCTTGCGGTGATGATCCGCGAAATGGCCATGCGCGAAGCCGCAGCACTGCTGGCTGAACGCCAAACCTCCATTTTTGACCACGCCAGTGCCTGAACGAAGGCACCTAACCGCCCACCATGAGTAGCTCCTACGATGCCGGATACCAGCACGGACATTTTTATCCCCGATGCAGACCGCGACGTGCTGGAACGCGTACGCCAACATCACGGCCTGCCATCGATCGACGCCACCGTCGAATGGCTCGTGAAACGACGCTTGCGTCGCACCGCAAAGCAAACGAACGGCCGGGGCCGCGCCCTGTATCTCGTCCGGAGTAAGGCGACATGCGGATCCTGAATCGTTGCCCACATTGCCGCACGCGCGCAGTAGTCGCGAAATGTCGTTGACCTTTCGTGAAGTTACTTATCAGTGCACCAACGCGCAGTGTGGCCACACTTATGTCGTGAATATGGAGTTCGCCCGCACGCTTTCTCCGTCTGCAACGCCCAACTTGTCATTGAACCTGCCGCTGTCACCACACGTGCGTGACCAGCTCGCGCAACAGCTAGAACTGTTGGCTTAGCGGCCCAACTCACTCAACCCGTTTTCCCTCGCATCGCGCCTGCGCCGGCGTGAGGGACTTTTTTTGCCTACAAAAAGGAGATCCGCATGGCCACCCTCGCTTCTGCTCCGCTCGTTCTTCCCTTCGATCCAGCCTCGCTACCCATGGAGCAGCGCCGGCAGTACCTGCGCACCCTTTGGGACGCCGATATCGACCCCTTCGTGTTCGCGGGTACTGCGCGCAGGCTCGGCTATGTGATCCATTGCCAGTGGGACATCGCCGCCGGCATGCCCATTTTGCTGCCAATGGTGGCCACGCTGCATTGATACCGATGCATACGTCTCTCTCAGAAAGCGAGCTGCGACGCGCATGGCAACGCCTTCGCATGGTCGGGGACTTCGATACCGCCATGCGCCACACCACTGTTCGTCGTGTAGTGGAAAGCGCCGCGCGTGCCATGCGGGCTCGCTCGACTGACCGCAAGCGGCCTACTGCCCACCGCCGACGCACGACCGCCAAGGACCACGACGAGTAACGCAACCGCATCGGCCGCCGGCGCACTCACAAGGAACCCCACCATGAAATTCTACGTTTTCTGCACGGCAGTACTCCTTATGCTGCTCTTTTCATTGACCGGGCTGTACCTCCCACTTAACAGCCTCCTGCGTCGCCTCGACCCGCTACTCGGTCCGATGCTCGCATTCACCGCCAGCATCTTTACACTCTGCGCCCTCATCGCCGCGCTGGCATGGTCGGTTCCGGCTCGATGAGGCGAGTGCTGCGCGTGCCAATCTGCAACGCGCGGCGTATCCAATCGAGTGCAACCGGCTTGCCCCTTCGACGCAGGCTCGCGCATGAACGTCTGACCGGCGCGGCGCCGTGCGACGCGGCGCCACGCGCTCGCCTCGCTACGCCATTTGAGCAACTTGCCAACACGCTGTGCACGCGGCTTGGCTCCCCGCCATGGCGAGCCATTCAAACCGAGCCGCTCTCCCATGCAACTACTTGAGCAACCATCACGATGGCCTCGATCGACGAACTGAAACAACGCATCGACCTACACGACCTCGCCGATCGGCTCGGCCTGAGGCGCGGTCGCGGCGGCGACAAGGCGCTCTACCACTCCCCGCAGCACGAGGACAAGAGCCCGTCCCTGTCGATCTACGTAAACCACCCCAAACACGGCACCGGCTGGCGCGACCACAGCGCCGACGCCGGCGGCTCGTGCATCGACTTGGTGATCCATGCCCGTGGCGGCACCGTCGCCGACGCCGTGCGCTACCTGCACGACGCCTACGGCCTCCCGCTCGAGCGGCCGATGCCGGCCGAGCGCCGCGAGAAATCGACCGTCGAATACATTGCCGATCGGTGCTTGGCCGAACGCGATCGCGTGCGCGACTACCTTGGTGGCCGCGGTATCTCTGCCGCAGCCATTGAGGCGGCGATCGCCGCACGCACCCTCGGCTTCAACAGCTGGACAAGCTCGAAGGTGGCCGTCGGCGAAGTCGGCCACGCCGGCCCGGCCGCCGCGTTCATCGTGCGCGCGCCGGGCGACGGCCGCGTCGTTGCCATCGACATGCGCTATGTCGATCCCGCGCTCAACGGTGGCGTCAAGACGCAGACGCAGGGCGATAAAGCCGGTTACGGCTGGAGCGCTGATCCTCGCCAGCTCGACAAGGCAAAGCGCGTGTTCATCGTCGAAAGCGCAATCAATGCACTGTCGATCGATACCTGCGCGATGTCTGGTACAGCCGCGCTCGCGCTGCGCGGCCTCGCTAACGTCAACGACATTGACTTTGCGTTCCTGCGCAGCAAACAAGTCGTGATCTGCCTGGACAACGACGAGCCGTTCTCGGAAGGCCACCCGCGCGCCGGCCACCGCCCTGGCCCCGAAGCGGCGTGGGCGCTCTACGAGCGGCTCACGAGCCTAAACATCAGTGCTGTGCTCGTTGACCAGGCCGGCTGGCTCGCCGACCTCGCGGATGGCGAGACGATGCACAAGCCAATCAACGATGTGAACGACTACCTGCAACTGCGCGGCCCGGCCGAGCTGGCACGCGCGCTTGAGCAACTCGAGCCTTGGCTGATCGCGGGTCTCGCCGGCGACGCCACGCGCCGCGGCCGGCCACGCATCTTTCTGCCGTCGCACGACTTCGCGCAATACTGGCGCTTTCGCGTGCGCCCGGACTTCACCAGCTACATCACGAAGATGGACCGCAATGAGGAATCCGGCGTTGAAACGCCCATGATGACGGATCTGTGCGGCTTTCGCATCGCCGGTATCAGCCGCGTGTCGGTCGCAAGCGCAACATCAACGATGACCGGTGACACCGACCAGGCGCCGACCGTCTACTTCGCCGTGTCCGTGCAGGCGCCGCGGCACGGCGCGACGCTGATCCGCCGCGTGATGCTCGACGACCAACTGCACAACGTCGACCAGTGGGGCAAGTTCGGCCCGATCTGGGCGCCGGCGCCGTTCAAGCGCATGGTGAACATCCTGGAGCGCGGCGCCAACCTTGGCGCGCGCCAGGCGGCAAACTTCGTCGGGCTCGCATGGCGCGACGGCCGCCTGATCGTCAACGAAGGCCCAGACTGCTATTTCACCGAAGCGGACAAACAATGTCCGTATCACAACCTGACGTTCCCCAGCGGCCCGGTCAGCGACGCGCGCCGCGTCATCACCGCCTACCAAACGACGTTTAAGCAGAACGCCGCGACGATCCCGCTCGTGTGGGCACTCGGCGGCCACCTGAAAGCACTGCTCGGCTTCTGGCCACATATCACGATTCAGGCGAACAAAGGCGCGGGTAAGCCAACGCTAATCAAGCGGCTCGAACGCTCGCTCGCGTTCACGATGTTCTCTGGGCAGTCGTTACAAACGGAATTTCGCCTGCTGACCAGCATTAGCCACACGAGCCATCCGGTCGGATGGGAAGAGCTGTCCGCGCGCCGGCAGGACGTGATCGATAAGGCAGTTGGGCTATTGCAGGAGAACTACCAGTACACCGTCACGCGCCGCGGCACCGATATGACTGAATACCTGCTGTGCGCGCCGGTGATGCTGGCCGGCGAGGACGTACCGGTGCGCAGTCTGCTCGGCAAACTCGTGCGCACCACATTGACCGGCAAGCGCGGCCCGCTGCTACCCGACGAGCTACCGCGCTTCCCGCTCCGGCAGTGGCTCGAATTTCTCGCCAGCCTGAACAAGCGGGCCGTGCTTGAGCAATACGCGACGCTGCGCGACATGGCGCTGGCCCACTGCCGCGCGAGCGGCGAGGACGACGGCGCCAAGCGCATGGCCGGTAACTACGCGGCCGTCGCGCTCGCCTGGCGCTACCTGACCGAGTTCGCCGGCATGGACCCGAGCGAAGGCGACTTCCCGCGCGACCTGCTCACCGAGATGAACGGCCACATCGCCGAGACGAGCGCCGACCGCGAGCCGTGGGTCTGGATCATGGAAACCGTGCTGTCCGAGATTGACGGCGGCAATTACAAGCACCCGTTCACGTTCGACACTGTCGATGGTGAGTTCTGTCTGTTGCTGCGTACCGGTCACGTGATGGACCACATCGCGCACACGAGCAGCCTACGGGATAAGTGGAACGGCCTACCAGTAAAATCCGACCGCGTGTTCAAAGCGCAGCTCAAGCACGCCGGTGTCGTCGTCGGCGACAAAGAAGTGGAGCGCCGCATCTATACCCGTCGTGTGCCGTATTTGACACCGATCTCGCTCAAACGCTTAACCGGCTTTGGCCTGCATGTGTCCATTCGCGAAGACTTAGCAACTGACGCACTCGCAAGGGGGCACGTATGAACCGCTTTCAGCCCTTGCAACCACCGTGCGACGGTAGCCGCTTTCTTCATTTCACCCAATCGCATAGTGGCCGTAGATTGCGCTGTCCAGTGCGCGCAGCCATTGGCATGCGCTGTCACGCGAGCGCTACTCGGTTCGCTTCGCCCCACTCCCTAGCGAGCCGAAACAACGGAACAACATCGCGAGCGGCGCGGGTGCGGGACCGCTCACGGGTTTTGCCGCACGGGAAGTACACAGGCAGCGCACGCGAGTCGTGGTTTTGGAGGGTGTGTGCTCGTAAGTCTTTGATTCTTGAGAAGAGTGGTGCCATGAGTCACGCTCGATTTGCCACGAGTTGGGCCGTTTTTGCCACGAGTCTAGTTTTTGTGCCGGCCCTCCTCGCCCCTGTCTTCTCTCTCTCTAACTTATTGAAAAATAAGAAGAAAGAATACAAAGAAGGCAAGAAATCAACTCCAACGCGCTGCCACGAGTCATGCGCGTTTTGCCATTAGTTACGGACGCTGCCTATTTTTTAGGCCACGAGTTTTTGACCCTTGCCATGCCTGAATGATGGCAATTGATGGCAAAGAAATTTGTTTAAAATCAAAAGGTTAAATATGAAAAACTGTCTCATCCATCATTCCATGAGTTGCGCTGCCTGTCCCCCCTCCCGCACGGTCTGAAAACGAGGCAATCATGATGCGCACAATGAGCCTGGAAGACGCAGCAGCGTGGCTGTTCACCACGCCCGAGACGGTGTCCGAATGCATCAGGCACCACGGTCTACCGGCCGCAAAGATTGGCCGAGCGTGGGTACTCGTGGACGTCGACGTGATAGATTGGCTCAGACGGCAATACGAAAAAGCAGGCGGGACATGCGGTTCTACAAACGGCAAAAAAATGGGCCTTGGTGGTTTGACCTCAGCCTCGACGGCTCGCGAATTAGACGATCTTCTGGCACCTCGGACCGCCGGGAGGCGGAAGAATTTGCCGCCAAGGTTGCGAGCGATTACTGGCGGCAAAAAAAGCTCGGCGAGCGACCGGCCGTGACATGGGAAGCGGCTGTCGTGCATTGGCTCAAGCAGAACCAGCACCAGCGCTCGCTCGAGACTACAAAGCAGCGCCTGCGCTGGCTGACCGGTCAGTTGAAAGGGGAGTGCGTGCGCGACATCGATCGGGAGCGCATTCAGGCGCTGATTGAGACGAAGGCAGCGGAAAATTACCGGGGTAAGCCGGTAGCGTGCGCGACGGTGAATCGGCATATAGCCGCGCTCTCGGTCATCCTGCATCACTGCCATGCGCAGGGGTGGATTGACGCGGTTCCTCCGATTCGCAAGCTGCCGGAGCGCAGCGCGCGCCTGACGTGGCTTACGCGTGCACAGGCACAGCGGCTACTCGCCGAACTGCCAGCGCACCTGCGCCAGATGGCGCGGTTCGCGTTGGCCACGGGGCTACGGGAATCGAACGTGCGACTGTTGGAATGGACGCAGGTTGATCGAGCGCAGGCGTTGGCTTGGATTTACGCCGACCAGGCCAAAGCTGGCAAGGTGATTTCCGTGCCGCTGAACGACGATGCCTTGGCTGTATTGAGCGAGCAACAAGGGCAGCACAAGCGCTACGTGTTCGTGTATAGGGAGGCGCCCATCGGCCGCATCTACAATCACGCCTGGCAAAAGGCATGTGTTCGTGCGGGGGTGGCAGGGCTACGGTTTCACGATTTACGGCATACGTGGGCCAGCTGGCACGTGCAAGCCGGCACGCCGCTGCCTATCCTTCAGCAGCTGGGAGGATGGGCCAGCTATCAGATGGTGCTGCGCTACGCGCACCTGGGGCGGGACCATGTTGCAGCGTATGCGGCGAACATTGGCACATTAAGGCACAAATCTGGCACACCGCCAGAAATGCAAAAGGGTTCCGATTGCTCGGAACCCTTGTCAGACTTGGTGGCCTGGGGCGGAATCGAACCACCGACACGCGGATTTTCAATCCGCTGCTCTACCAACTGAGCTACCGGGCCACGCGAAGCAAGGATTATATCAAGGTCGGCTGCAGGTCTCAAGTTTTTTGTCGGTGTGGCACACGTGGCACGGGTCGCTCCGACAAAAAGCTTGCGGGCGGCCCGCGGCGCCATCATTCCGCCTTGTTCTTGCCCAATTCGACGCCAAGCTGCTTGAGCTTGCGATACAGATGGGTACGCTCCAGACCGGTCTTTTCCGCGACGCGCGTCATGCTGCCATTCTCACGCGTGAGATGATATTCGAAGTACGCGCGCTCGAACGCGTCGCGCGCATCGCGCAGCGGAATGTCGAACGAGATGGCCGTGGTCGGCACGCCTGCCACGCCATTGGACGCGGCACCCCATGCGTCCGCGACCGGCAACGCCGCCGCCCCAGCGACCGTTTGCGTCGTCGGCAGGGACGGCTTGCTGGCCGCCGTCGCCGACGGCGCGGCCTCCCCGTGTGCCAGCCCTTGTTCGACCGCACTCAACAGCTTCTGCAGCGCAATCGGTTTTTCGAGGAAATTTAGCGCACCAATCTTCGTCGCCTCGACTGCGGTGTCGATCGTCGCATGCCCTGACATCATGATGACCGGCATCGTCAGTTGACCCTGCGCAGCCCATTCCTTGAGCAGCGTCACGCCGTCGGTATCCGGCATCCAAATATCGAGCAGCACAAGGTCCGGCATCGATTGCTGCCGATACTCCCGCGCCTGTTGTGCGTTTTCGGCGACGTCGACAGCATGTCCTTCGTCGCTCAGGATCTCCGAGAGCAATTCCCGGATACCCATTTCGTCGTCTACCACCAGGATGGTTGCCATTTACGCTACCTTTGTCTGCGCTGTTGCCGCTATTGCTTTTGTATGCGCCGTGTCCTTCGCCACTGCCGCGGACTGCGGCGTGCGCGCGCCGCCTGAAGGGTCCGGTGCATCGACGCCGTCGGCCAACTGCAGGAACAAAATCGATATCTGCGCACCGGCCACGCCTCCCTCTGCCGACTTCGTGCGATTGCGGATGTCGATACGCGCACCATGCTCATCGATGATTTTCTTCACCGTAGCAAGCCCGAGACCTGTCCCCTTAGCCTTGGTCGTGACATAGGGCTCGAACGCGCGTGTCAGGATACGCGCGGGAAAGCCTGGACCATTGTCCGATACAGCAAGCCGGACTGCGACGCGCGATTGCCCTTGCGCATCGGGCTCGCCGTATTCTACTGTCTTGGTCTCAAGCAGGATATACGGGCTCGGAACATCCGCGACCGCATCCAGCGCGTTCTGCAATAGGTTGTGCACGACCTGCCGCAACTGCGTCGGATCGCCCTTGATCACCGGCAATACCGACAGCGCTACCTTCAACGGGCCCTTGCCGTCCTCGATCCCATACAGCGTCAACACTTCGGTGACCAGCTCGTTCAATTGTAAGTTCACGAGCACCGCCGGCGGTGTGCGCGCGTATTCGCGGAAATCGTCGACCATGCGCTTCATAGCGGCGACTTGATTGACAATCGTCGTCGCGCTGCGCTTTAAAAAGCCTGCGTCTTCCGACGCGAGCTTGTCGCCGAGTTTCATTTGCAGCCGCTCGGCCGACAACTGGATCGGCGTGAGCGGATTCTTGATCTCATGCGCGAGCCGCCGGGCGACTTCGCCCCACGCAATCGAGCGCTGTGCCGAGATCAAGTCAGAGATATCGTCGAACACCACCACATAGCCCGCGGTGCCCATCTGCAGCGCATGAGTCAGGCCGGGCTGCGCGAGGCGGCTGCCGCGCACGAGCAGCGTCAGCGGGTCGCTTTCATCGGGTACCTCGATCGCAATCTGCTGTTGCCAATGCCCCGTGTCGGGCGGCAAGCCTTGCTCAGGGGAGCGCGCCGCATCACGTTCGGCAAACGCCTTGCGGATCATCACGCCGAACGCAGCCAACACGGTGATCTGCTCCAGGGGCACGCCGAGCAGGGCGTCAAAAGGTTGCCGGAAAATCCGCTCCGCGCCGCGATTCGCCGTGGTCAGCCGGAACTGGTGGTCGAATACGAACACCCCCGCCGTCAGATTCGCGAGGATACTTTCCAGATACGCCTTCGAATGTTCAAGCTCGATCTGGTTGCGCTCGACTGCAGCGCGCGCATCGGAGAGCTGGCGCGTCATTGCGTTGAACGATTGGGTCAGGAAGCCCAGTTCATCGTTTGTCTTGATTTCGCGCTTGGGCGTGTAATCCCCGCGCGCCACCTCCTTGGTGCCCTGGGCCAGCAGAAATAGCGGACGCGCCAACTGGTTGCCCAACGCCAGCGCCAGCATCATCGCGGTAAATGTCGCGAGAAACAACGCAAGCGTCAGCGTACCGATATACATCTTGCGCAGGCCGGTCCTGCCGAACGCCTTCTCCTGATATTCGCGGTACGCGCGCTGCACTGCGTCGGCATTGTGCGCCAGCGACGACGGCACAGGCTGCGCGAGTTGCACAAAGCGCTCGCTCGGTTGCAGCGCGCTCGTGTCCGTGCTCGGGATGCGGACCACCACACGCAGCCGCAACACGTCCTTGGCGGCGGTATGCGCCCCCGCGCCGCTGTTGTCAACCTCGCCCTCCACGGCCGCATAGCCACGCTCGCGCGCCTGGCCGAGCATCAGTGGTGTGGGCAGGTCATCCGGCACAAGCGCCGCAAAATTGGACGACGCCTGCGCGATGACGCGCATCTCGCCGGCCGCACCGGATACGCTGCGCGCCGGCTCGACAATCGTCGCATCATGCACACCGAACTGGTCGCACAGCCGCAGCAACGTCAGCGTCATGTTGGACGGATCGGTATTGGCAAGCTGATCCGCCATCAGCCGGCCTTTATTTTGCAGGTCTGACAATGACGCATCGAGCATGCCGCGCCCAAGGTTCAGCCCGGAGGTCAGCGCCGTCTCGATATTGACGTCGAACCACGATTCAATGCTGCGCGACACGAACTGCAGCGACACCAGGTAGATGATACCGCCCGGCAGCACACCAACCAGCGCGAAGAACACCGCCAGCTTGGCGAGCAGCCGCGTGCCGAAACGTCCCTGCCGGAGCCGGCTGACGATGATCCACACCAATCCCCCGACGATCAGCATGAAGATCAGCGCGACGACGAAGTTCGCCGTGTACAGCCACGAATAATAGCGGTCGAAGAACTCGGTGTTCGCGCTGGCGAGCGCCAGCAACCCCAACAGCAGCAGCGCGGTCAGCACGAACGTCCCGATCAGCAGCCTGACCAGCAGGCTCTTGAGTCTCGCGCTATTTGCCATGCTCGCCCGCCGTGAATGTGAACCGCTTCCAGTCCGAGGCCAGGTTCCAGTCGCGATTGTTGACCGCGTCGATCTGGAACGGCTTGGGCATCAGCGCGGTATCGAGCTGCATGCGTACCGACGCCGTATAGGTCTCGTCGGGCTTGACCTGCGAGCGGTCGATCACATGCCACGATGTGACATGGCGAATCACCGCCAACGCGTCCTCCAATGTCGGAAAGCCCAGTTGCAACCCGCCGGTGGACACGCGATACTCGCGCGTGAGCGGCTGGAACGACAGCCTCAGACTTTGCGACACGCTGACCGGCTGCTCATCGAACCAATACCAGCGTGCGCGACTCAACTGGAACTCCGTCGTGAAATACAGTGGGATGCCCCGGTTGACGGCGTCTTCAAGACTGCTGTTGAGTTGGAAGTCAAACCGCACGTCCAGGCTCCAACCGCTGCCGTCGGCCTGTAACGACGCCCGTTGCACCGAGAACGTATCCGCGCGCGCGCCCGAGGCGAATGTCGCGAACCAGACCGCCAGCACCAGACCGAAAACGGCGACGAGCCGTGACGAGAAAAAGCGTGATTGGGTCACCGTTTCTGAAAGCGCGCGTAGAAGAATCCGTCTTGGTCGAGGTCCGATCGGGCGTCACGGTGAGCATCGCAATGATCACCCGGGCACGCCGCCGTGGGCAGGATCTGGCCCGGCGCGTCCAATCGTACCGCATCTTCGAGCGCGTGTTCAAACCATGCGGCTTGTTGCTCGCCTTCTTCCGGGAAGATCGAGCATGTCACATACAGCAATTGCCCACCGCGCTCCAGCAGCGGCCAGAGCGCCTGCACGATGCGGCGCTGCTCGGCGACCAATGCGATGATGTCGGTGGAACGTCGCAGCCAGCGAATATCCGGATGACGCCGAACGATGCCTGACGCGGAGCACGGCACGTCGGCCAGGATACGGTCGAATCGCCGGCCGTCGTGCCACTGGCCTGGCTCACCCGCATCACCGATCTGAACGCTGGCGCGCAGCTTCAACCGCGCGAGGTTCTCATTGATGCGCGCGGCCCGCGCCGCATCACTGTCGAGCGCCACCAGTTCGATGTCGGCGTACTCGAGAAGATGCCCGGTCTTGCCGCCGGGCGCCGCACACGCGTCCAACACACGCATTCGGTCGCGCACGTCGAGTAGCGCGGCGGCACGCTGCGCACCCGCATCCTGCACTGAAACCGTGCCTTGCGCGAAACCGGGCAATCGTTCGACCGGCATCGGCTCGCGCAGCGTGAGCGCGGTATCCGGGCAGGCTGGGTTGCGCAACGCGTCGATGCCGCTTGCTCGTAGCCTCTCGAGATAGGCCGCCACATCCGTCTGACGACGGTTCACCCGCAGCGTCATCGGCGCACGCGCGTTGCCCACTTCAAGCAAACGCTGCGCGTGGTCGGGCCACGTGCGCTGCAGTGCGTCGATCCACCATCGGGGATAGTTCCAGCGAGTAACCGGATCAAGCATCGCTTCGGCAAGCAAGGCGGGCCGTGAACGGACCATATTGCGCAGCACGGCATTGACCAGTCCCTTCGCATGCGCGACGTGCGCGCGGGCCGCGATCGCGTCGACCGCCTGATTGACCACCGTGAAGTCAGGGTACGCGCGCGTCGCATCGGGTTCGGCAAGCAACGCGAATGCACAGCGCAGCACATTCGCTACGTGCTCATCAGGCGTCCTGCGAACCAGCGCGGCCAGCCACGCGTCAGCCCGTGCCAGTTGCCGCGTCGCGCGATAGGCAAGATCTTGAATCGCGCCGCGAGCCTGCGCCGACACAATGCCCGCATGGATGGTGGCTAGCGCGTCCGGCAGCGCAGTCCCGGCCCGCAGCCGCGCGAGGGCGCGCGCCGCGCCGTCCAGCGCAAACGCGAGCGAATCCGGCCGCAGCGTGGCGGCGCCAGAGACAAGCCGTTTCTGGGACACGTGGCTCACTCAGCTGTAGCGCCCCGTGCGCGCCATCGCCATCAGCCGCGCGATCCGCTCCTCGGTCGCTGGGTGGGTCGAGAACAGGTTCTGGATCGCGCCACCAGCCAACGGGTTCATGATCATCATCTGAGCGGTCGCCGGGTGCGCCTGCGCAGCAGCGAACGGGATGCCCGCCGCATACCGATGGATTTTGTCGAGTGCTGCCGCCAACGCTTGCGGATCACCGCTGATCTGCGCGCCGCCGCGGTCCGCCTCAAACTCCCGCGAACGCGAGATCGCCATCTGGATCAGACCGGCGGCCAACGGCGCCAACAGCGCGACCGCGATACCAGCGATCGGGTTGGTCGGCCGACCCTGCTCGTCCCGGCCGCCAAAGAACATCGCGAAGTTGGCTAGCGCGGAGATGGCTCCCGCCATCGTCGCCGAAATCGTCGAGATCAGGATGTCGCGGTGCTTGACGTGCGCAAGCTCGTGCGCCATCACGCCGCGCATCTCGCGCTCGGACAGCACGCGCAGGATACCGGTGGTCGCCGCGACCGCTGCGTGCTCCGGGTTGCGGCCGGTTGCAAACGCATTCGGCTGGTCTTCGTCGATCAAGTACACGCGCGGCATCGGCAGCCCAGCGCGCGTAGCCAGTTCGCGAACCATTCGATAGAACTGTGGCGCGCTAGTTTCGTCGACCTCCTGCGCGTTGTACATCTTCAGCACCATCTGGTCCGAAAACCAGTATGAGAAGAAATTCATGGCCAGCGCGAACACCAGCGCGATCGTCATGCCGCGCGTGCCGCCGATCATGCCGCCAATCACAATGAACAGCGCGGTGATCGCGGCCATTAGCAGCGCGGTCTTGAACCAGTTAAACATATTAGCTACTCCGAACCCAACGACCTATCGTAAGGAATGTGTTAGATAGGGGGGTGCCTCAAAAATTCAATGCCCGCACCATCAGCGTGTCGTCATCGCCAGCTTGATGCCGAGCCCGATGAAAGCGCTGCCCACACCGCGCTCCAGCCACTGCCTGAACCGCGCCCGCCCCGACAGCCGCTGTGTCGCGGTGCCGGCGATCCAAGCCACGAAGCAGGACCAAGCCAAGCTCATCGCGACAACTATCCCGCCGAGTACCAGGAACGCCAGCAGCTTGAAGTCGCTTTGCGTCGATACGAATTGCGGAAAGAACAACACGAAAAACAGCATAACCTTCGGATTCAGCATGTTCGTCCAGAAACCCTGCAGATACACCGCGCGCCACGGCCTGGGCACGCCCGCGGCGGCATCCGCCGTCGCCACGCCACCGGACTGTGGCTTGGCCAGCAGCAACCGAATACCTAAATAAACAAGGTACACCGCACCCGCAAACTTGATCACCAAAAATGCCACCGCCGACGCAGCGAGCAGCGCGGTCAGGCCGAACGCGCTCGCCAGCGTGTGCACGCAGGCGCAAGTGGACACGCCGAGCGCAGACAATACCCCGGGCCTTGCGCCTCTGCGCGATACTGCGCCCGACGATGTACGCGGTGTCGGGGCCCGGCGTGAGATTGAGCAGGAACACCGCGGCGATGAAGAGCGGAAAATGCGTGATTCCCAGCATGGTCATCTTCTATTGCGACGGTAGCGCAGCCCGTGGCCGATCGTTCGGCCCGGTCTCGAAGCACTGGCCCACGCGCAGTGGGAAGCCCGCAACGAATTCCCGAGCGGCAAGCCGCTTGCCTCCCGGTTTTTGCAGTTGGGTAGCACGCAATGCGTGTTCGCCACAGGCGATCGTCACGCCGGCGCTGTCCACGGCCAGAATAGTACCCGGCGCCAGGTCAGGCCCGTCGGCACGTACCGGCTCGGCGGCCCAGATCTTCAGTGGCGTGCCATCCAGTGTTCCATGCGCGGCTGGAAACGGATCAAAAGCGCGTACCTTGCATGCGAGCACGTCGGCTGGCAAACGCCAATCTAGGGCCGCCTCCTGCTTCAATAGCTTGTGCGCGTACGTGACGCCTTCGCTTGGCTGCGGCGTGACCGGCAACGAGCCGGTACGCCCCAACTCGCGCAGCCCGGCGACGATAAGCCGCGCGCCGGTGGCGGCCAGCTTGTCATGCAGCGTGCCTGTTGTGTCCGTCGGCTCGATCGCCACGGCTTCGCGCATGAGCATCGGGCCCGTGTCCAAACCCGCGTCCATCTGCATCAACGTGACGCCCGTGACCCGGTCACCGGCCTCGATCGCACGGTGGATTGGCGCCGCGCCGCGCCAGCGCGGCAACAACGACGCATGGATATTGATACAGCCATGCGGTGCAATATCGAGCACCGCTTGCGGCAACAGCAGCCCGTATGCAGCCACCACCATCACGTCGTGCGGCGTGGCGCGCAATCGCGCCAACGCGTCGGCCGCCTCAGTAGGATACTTGCCGTCGCATCGCAATGAGGGCGGCTGCGCAAGCGCCAACTCCCGCGCCAGCGCGAGCTGTTTGACCGGACTCGACGAGGCCTTCATTCCGCGTCCCGCCGCACGATCGGGTTGCGTCAACACGAGCGGCACCGCGAAGCCCGCGTCGTGGATCGCCTGCAGCGCGGTCGCCGCGAACTGTGGCGTACCGGCAAAGATTACGCGAAGGGTAGACGTCATCGCGGCCGTCACATCGCGTGTTCGAGCTTCTTCATCTTCGTCTTGATCCGCATCTGCTTGAGCGGCGACAGGTACTCAACGAATACCTTGCCGAGCAGGTGGTCCATCTCGTGCTGAATGCAAATCGCCAGCAATCCTTCGCACTCCAGCTCAAAAGGCTCGCCGTTCTCGTTCAATGCGCGCACGCGGACCCGCTCGGCGCGTTCGACGCTGTCATAGATGCCTGGCACCGACAGGCAGCCCTCTTCATTGACCTGATGCTCATCGCTCGACCAGACGATCTCCGGGTTGATGAACACGCGCAGCGCATCGCGAGTATCTGACACGTCGATGACCACGACGCGCTCGTGGACATCCACCTGCGTGGCCGCTAACCCAACGCCGGGCGCCGCATACATCGTCTCGGCCATGTCGGCCACCAGCTTGCGGATGCGCTCGTCGACACGTTCGACGGGCTTGGCGACCTTGTGCAAGCGCTTATCGGGGTAATGCAGGATATTGAGCAAAGCCATGATCAATCAGTCCTCTCGAGCGGACTCGTATTCGCGCGCAAGCGTCGGCCAATCGGCCGAATCGCCTACCTCTTCGTCTTCGGTAATAGTTAAGTCAGGACGCAGCGCCCCCCGAATCAAGCCGCGGGCGCGCAAAGGCCGCTTGGCGCTTGCACTGGTGGACACGGCGCGCAGGTCCTGCGACGCGGACCGGGAATGCCGGAAACCAACCTACTGGACTGACAAAATTTTATCACGCGATGAATACCACGATTCAGCCACCGCTGCTTGCGGCAGACGAACTCGCCGCCTGGTTAACGCTTGCGCATACGCCGCGCGTGCCGGCATCGGCGGCGCTCGCGCTGCTCGCGGCATTTGGCTCACCGCGCCCCATCATGACCGAGACGGCCGCGGGCCTGGAGCGTGTAGTCGGCGCCGTTGCCGCGCAGGCGTTGCTGCAAAGCCGCGACGCGGTGGCGCCACGCGTGGAGGCAGCGCTTGCGTGGGCCGCTGGGGGGGCACGACTGATCGTGCCGTTTGGCCACCCGGCGTATCCGCCCGCGCTGCTGACATTGTACGATCCGCCGCCGCTGCTTTACGTGCATGGCGCGATCGGCGCGCTGCATCGACCCGCGCTGGCGATCGTCGGCAGCCGCAATCCGACACCGCAGGGCAATGACAATGCGCGCTTGTTCGCGCAGGCGCTAGCTGCACAGGGGGTATGCATCGTATCGGGACTGGCGCTGGGTATCGACGGTGCCGCGCATCGCGGCGCGCTGGACAGCAGTGGCGTGACAGTGGCGATCACCGGCTCTGGCGCGGATATTATCTACCCGCAACGTCACACCGACCTGGCGGCTGAAATCGTCGAGCGTGGCGGTGCAATCCTGAGCGAATGGCCGTTGGGCGCCGTGCCGCTGCGCCAGCACTTCCCGCAACGCAATCGACTCATCGCCGCGATGGTACGGGGCGTGCTCGTCGTGGAGGCCGCCCCCTATTCCGGCTCATTGATCACTGCGCGACTGGCCAACGACATCGGCCGCGACGTCTTTGCCATTCCCGGCTCCATCCATTCGCCAATGTCCCGTGGCTGTCACCGGCTAATCAAAGACGGCGCCAAGCTGGTCGAGACACCGCACGACGTGCTGACCGAACTTCGATTGCTAGAGCCCGGCGTCGAGGCGGCACCCGGCACCGCCTCGGCCAGCGCGCAAGCCGCCCCATCGGCCATCTGTACGTCCAATGTGCCGACAGCCCATCCGCCCGAGCCGGCGGCAACCCATCGGCCTCAGGCGGCAATCCCTGCTTCGGATGCTTCGGCAACCCACACGTCGGATGCTTTGACGGCCCATACACCGGATACTTCAGCGGCCCCACCCGAGGCTTTGACGGCCCACCCACCCAATGCTTCGATGGCCTGCACACCAGATGCTTCGGCGGCCCACCTATCCAATGCTTCGATACTCGATACGGCCGGGGCTTCGACAACCTGCCCGGCCGAGCGCGCCGCCACCCGGCCGGCGCGCGCTGGAGCAGTCCAATCGGCTGACGCAACGTCAACCGATTGGACCGCCGCCAAGACCGTCGTACCGGCCGATCCGTTGGTGACGGGCCACCGTGCGCGGCCGCGGCAGCGCCACTCCGTCACACCCAGTGACGCACAGCGCGGCACCGCTGCGGCGCGCGCCCCGACCCGACGTCGCGCAATCGGGCCCTGGTCGAGCGCCCGCCGCCGCCCAGCGTACCTCGCCGCTGCACAGGACACTCAAGCCAGCCACGCCGCAAACGCAGCGTGGCAAGCGGCACTAGAAGCGATCGGACACGATCCCGTCACGCTTGAAATCTTGGTACAGCGTACCCATTTGGACTGCGCGATACTACAAGCGATATTGCTGGAACTGGAATTGGCCGGTACGATCGTTGCGCTGCCAGGCGGGCGCTTTCAGCGCGTTTGAGCGGATTGCGGGCCGGTCGCCTGGCGACCATGCTACAGTCCCAATCCAAAATTAAATTGCATCAGCAGCGGCGTGGCGCCACGGCAGCATCCTCCGGGCGATCCATGCCGCACGCCCACGTCGCCACGATGCGTTGCCAGGATCTTCCGATCATGCCTGCCCTCGACCTTGACCACGACGCCGACGCCATCGCCACGCGTCTGTCATCCGCTGACACGCTGTTTGTCGCCTGCCTGTGCGCCGAATGGTGCGGCTCGTGCCGCGAATATCGGGCCGGTTTCGACGCACTCGCGGACGCGCATCCGGAGGCGTGTTTTGCTTGGATCGACATCGAGACGCATGCCGACCGGCTCGATGACCTCGATGTAGAGAACTTTCCAACCATCCTAATCGAGGATGCGCACGCCACGCGCTTTTTCGGCACCGTATTGCCCCATCCGCAGATCGTTGCGCGGATGCTGGTCGACTTGTCCTCGCTGCCCGGCGTGGAGCACGCACCAAAATTACGTCCGGCGCTCGTTGACGCGTGAGCGAGGCGGCACGCAAATTGCCTGTTCTCCGGCTATGGCCGTCTCGCGCCGCGCTTGCACGCAATTGCGCTGAACGCTTGCGGCTGGCCATGGCACGCGCTTATCATGCGCGGCTGAACTGTTGCCGCAAGCCGCTTGCTGCGCTCGAGCCGCGATGTGTTTGCGGCCGATATGCTATAAAGCGTTCGATTCTGCGCATCCGTACTTTCCAATAGTCATGTCAAAAGCCCTGATCATCGCCGAAAAGCCGTCTGTCGCGAACGATATCGCGCGCGCGTTAGGCGGCTTCACAAAGCATGACGAGTACTACGAGAGCGATGACTATGTGTTGTCGTCGGCTGTTGGCCACTTAGTAGAGATCGCGGCGCCGCAGGAGTATGAGGTCAAGCGCGGCAAATGGAGCTTCGCGCATCTGCCCGTTATTCCGCCTCATTTCGACCTTCAACCGATCGCCAAGAGCGAGTCTCGGCTGAAGCTGCTGACCCGACTGATCAAGCGCAAGGACGTCGACCGGCTGATCAACGCATGTGACGCGGGCCGCGAAGGCGAGTTGATCTTCCGACTGATCGTGCAGCACGCCAAAGCCAAGCAGCCGGTGCAGCGCTTGTGGCTCCAGTCGATGACGCCGGCAGCGATCCGAGACGGCTTCGCGCAATTGCGCAACGACCAGGAGATGCAACCGCTGGCCGACGCGGCGCGCTGCCGCTCCGAGGCCGATTGGCTTGTGGGCATCAACGGCACGCGGGCGATGACGGCGTTCAATAGCAAGGGCGGCGGCTTTTTCCTGACCACAGTCGGACGCGTGCAGACGCCGACGCTGTCGATCGTCGTGGAGCGCGAAGAAAAGATCCGTCGCTTCGTGCCGCGCGACTACTGGGAAGTCAAGGCTGAATTCGTTTGCGCGACGGGATACTACGAAGGGCGCTGGTTCGATCCGAAATTCAAGAAAAACGAGTTCGATCCCGAGCAGCGCGACTCCCGACTTTGGAGCGCGGCCGCGGCCGAAACGATCGTTGCGGCATGCCGTGGGCAGATAGGCACGGTCAGCGAGGAATCGAAACCGTCGACGCAGCTCTCGCCGTTGCTGTTTGACCTGACCAGCTTACAACGCGAGGCGAACGGGCGCTTCGGTTTCTCGGCTAAGAACACACTCGCGCTGGCCCAGGCGCTGTACGAGCGGCACAAGGTGCTGACCTATCCGCGTACCGATGCGCGCGCGCTGCCCGAAGACTACATGGCCGCGGTCCGCGATACGCTCGAGGTGCTCAAGGAAAGCAACAACTACCTGCCGTTCGCCAAGCAGGTGCTGGACAAGGGCTGGGTCAGGCCAAACAAGCGGATCTTCGATAACACCAAGATCAGCGATCACTTTGCAATCATTCCGACGCTGCAAGCGCCCAAGAACCTGTCCGAGCCGGAGCAGAAGCTGTACGACTTGGTGGTCAAGCGTTTCCTGGCCGTATTTTTCCCAGCCGCCGAGTACAAGGTGACGACCCGGATCACGGAAGTGGTAGGCCATCATTTCAAGACCGAAGGCAAGGTATTGGTCGCGCCGGGCTGGTTGCAAGTGTACGGCCGTGAGACATCGAGCGAGGATGCGAACCTCGCGCCGGTCGCCAAAGACGAGAAGGTCCAGACGGACAAAATCGCAGCCCAGCAATTGACCACCAAGCCACCCGCCCGCTACAACGAAGCGACGCTGCTCTCGGCGATGGAAGGGGCGGGCAAGCTGGTCGAGGACGACGAATTGCGCGAGGCCATGGCGGCCAAGGGCCTGGGCACGCCCGCCACGCGCGCGGCGATTATCGAGGGGTTGCTTGGTGAAAAATATTTGCTCCGCGAGGGCCGAGAATTAATCCCGACGGCCAAGGCATTCCAGCTGATGACGCTGCTGCGCGGCCTGGGCGTCGAAGAGCTTACCGCGCCCGAACTGACCGGTGAGTGGGAACACAAGCTGTCGCAGATGGAGCGCGGCCGTCTGGAGCGCGAAGCGTTCATGCGCGAGATCGCGCGCATGACTCAAACGATCGTTAAACGTGCGAAGGAATATGATTCGGACACGATCCCGGGTGATTACGCGACGTTAAAGACACCCTGCCCGAACTGCGGCGGCGAAGTCAAGGAGAACTACCGTCGCTTCGCGTGCGCGAAATGCGACTTCTCGATCTCGAAGATACCGGGCAGCCGACAGTTCGAGATCGACGAGGTCGAGCAGTTGTTATCGGAGAAATTGATCGGCCCGCTGTCGGGCTTCCGCTCGAAGATGGGCCGACCCTTCTCTGCCATTCTAAAGCTCGCGCGCGACGAAGAGGCAAACAATTACAAGCTGGAGTTTGACTTCGGTCAGGATACGGCGGGAGACGAGGGTGAAGCACCCGACTTCTCCTCACAGGAACCCGTTGGCCAATGCCCGAAGTGCCATGCTCGTGTGTTCGAGCACGGCATGAGCTATGTTTGCGAAAACCAGGTCGCCCATCCGAAGACCTGTGACTTTCGCTCCGGAAAGGTGATCCTGCAGCAGGAAATCACGCGCGAGCAAATGGCAAAGCTGCTCGACCAGGGGCGCACCGACCTGCTGACGAATTTCAAGTCGTCCCGCACCGGACGCAACTTCAAGGCATTCCTCGTCAAGCAGAAAGACGGCTCGATTGGCTTCGAGTTCGAGAAGAAGGAACCGGCGGCAAAAACCGCAGCGAAGTCCTCAGCGCGTGGCGCGAAGACAAACAGCGAAGCCGGGGAGGCCGTGCCCAATACAAGGCAACGTGGCGACAGCAACCACGCGACGTCGCTCAAGCCCGCAGCCAAACGGGCTGCCCGAACTAGCACGGCAACGGCGGGTCCTGCCGCAAAAACCACCGCGCGCAAAACGCCGGCACGCAAGCGCGCCGCGGGCTAATTGCGCCGGCGAGCAACGAGCGCAGGCCGACGCCCCGGCGAGCACGGGCCGAGCATGAGGCGGGGAATGACCGGGAAGACACCGGACGATCGATACATCACGCAATATGCCACCTCATGCACCGGTCATGCGGCGTTACGACTATCCGCACGTGCATTGCCGTGGCCGCGAGGTGGCGCAACAGCGCTGGAGGCTCGGCATACCGGCGGAAGAAGCCCGGCGTGTCGGCGAAGGAGGCTCAGCGTACCGACGGAGGAGGCGCGGCGTGCCGGCGGCGGCAGATCGCGCCGCCTAGACATACCCCGCTGCCTATGCCGGTTCGTACGTGCGACGTTCAGCGTTGCCCGGATATCGACGTGGCGCCACCGGCGCACGGCGCGTCCCTTTGCGTTCGATACCGTTGGCGCGCAATTGTTCATCAAGCTGGCCCAACTCACTCTCGCCATGCCCTTGTTCCAGGTGCCGGGGTGCCGGAGCCGAGTGCGCCGCCGCATCGGCCGGCCCCGGTGAGCCGCTGGCGGCCTTTGTGTGTGCGCCATCGGCGCCAGACCATTGCTCACCGAGCATGCTGTTCGGTGTCTGGCTGAAGTGCTCGACAAGGTGATCGATGAACGTGCGCACCTTGGCCGGCAGATAGTGCCGGCTGGGATAGGCGATGTTGATATCGACCCGCGGCAGGTGATAGTGAGGCAGCAAGCGCATCAAGCGCCCCTCAGCCATGTCGCGGCCAATCAGGTAGCTCGGCAACAACGCAATGCCATTGCCGAGCAACGCGAGTTGACGCAGCATCTCGGTATTGTTCGCGATCATCACATTGGTGGGCCGCACTCGGACCTCTTGGCCATCCGGACCGGTGAATACGCGCTCGTCGCCCCAATAGTCTGCGGGCAATGACAGGCAGTGATGCTCGAGCAAGTCTTCGGGTCGCTGCGGCGCGCCACGCTTGGCGATGTACTCAGGCGTGGCGCAGACGGTGATGCAGCCGGTCGTCAGCCGACGCATCACAACACTGGCGCTGCGCACGTTGTGCGCAATCACGACGCCGACGTCGAACCCCTCCTCCACCATATCGACTTCCCGATCCACCAGTGTGACGTTCGGGATGACCTGCGGAAACCGCTGCGCGTACGAGTGTAGCACGGGCGCCAAATTGTGCAGCCCGAACACCACCGGCGCGACGATGCGCAACGTGCCGACCGGCTCGTGATTGCGCGCCACCACCATCTGCTCGACATCTTCCAACTCGTCCAGGATCTGGCGGGCACGCTCAAGGTAGACTTGGCCGGACTCGGTCAACGAAAGCGAACGCGTGGTCCGATTCAGCAGACGAGTCCCCAACCGGCTTTCCAGGTCGGCGACGTGCCGGGTGACGACAGCATTCGACATGTCCATCATGGCGGCAGCCTTGGCAAAGCTGCCTAGGTCTGCCACCTTGACGAAAACGCGCATCGACTGCAAATGATCCATAAGGAAACTCCTACTGCGTGCAACCAAAATGGCGTTGCTGCACAATTGCAATGCGGGATTGTCCTATGACTTGTGAAAGTCTGCAGAAGTTGCGGCACTGCGACACGTCATTTTCCAAAAAACCGCCGAAACCCCGTAGGGGGTCGGCGTAATGCTGGGGTAACGGGTCACACAGCACAAAATGCTCGACTGCACCAAATTGGTGCACTCAAACTATACCGCAAGTTGCTGCTCGATCTGGTCCTTGATCCGGCTCAATGCCTCGGGCAGCCGGCATTCCAACTTGGCAAACCATTCCCCGTGCAGTACCAACTCCTCGCGCCACGCGCCGACGTCGACTGACATGACCTGCTCGAACTGCTGACGTGAAAACGCCAGGCCGGTCCAATCGATATCTTCATAGCGTGGAGAGACGCCAAACACATGTTCGACACCGCGCGCCTGCCCGTCAATGCGCCCGAGTATCCACCGCAGTACGCGCATGTTGTCGCCGAAACCCGGCCAGATGAACTTGCCGTCGGCGCCCTTGCGGAACCAGTTCACGCAATAGATCCTGGGCAACGTCGCGCCTTGCGCTTGCAGCCGAGCACTGATGTCGAGCCAATGCGCGAAGTAGTCACTCATGTTGTAGCCGCAGAACGGCAGCATCGCAAATGGGTCGCGTCGCACGACGCCTTGTTGGCCCGCCGCGGCGGCCGTCGTCTCGGAACCCATCGTCGCGGCCATATAGACGCCTTCCACCCAGTTACGCGCTTCGGTTACCAGGGGCACGGTACTAGAGCGGCGGCCGCCGAAGATGAAGGCGTCGATCGCCACACCCTGCGGGTTTTCCCAATCAGGATCGATCGACGGACACTGTGATGCAGGTGCGGTGAAGCGCGCGTTCGGATGCGCGGCCTTGCGGCCGGTTTTCTGCGCGATCTGCGGCGTCCAGTCCTGACCTTGCCAATCGATCAGGTGCGCGGGCGGCGTGTCCGTCATGCCCTCCCACCAGACATCGCCGTCATCGGTCAGCGCGACATTCGTGAAGATCACGTTCTCGCGCAATGTGGCCATCGCGTTGAGATTAGTCTTTTCGCTGGTACCCGGCGCGACGCCGAAATAGCCGGCCTCCGGATTGATTGCGTACAGCCGGCCGTCTTGGCCCGGCTTGATCCATGCGATGTCGTCGCCGATCGTCGACACACGCCAGCCGTTCATCTCCTGCGGAGGAATCAGCATCGCGAAATTCGTCTTGCCGCAGGCCGACGGGAACGCGGCAGCGACATGGTACTTGCGCCCCTGTGGCGAAGTCACGCCCAGGATCAGCATGTGTTCGGCAAGCCACCCTTCGTCGCGGCCCATCGTCGACGCGATACGCAGCGCGAAACACTTTTTGCCGAGCAATGCGTTGCCGCCATAGCCCGAGCCATAACTCCATATCTCGCGGGTCTCCGGGAAGTGCACGATGTATTTCGTCTCGCTGCACGGCCAGCGCACATCGGACTGCCCCGGGGCGAGCGGCGCGCCGACCGAGTGCACGCACGGCACGAACTGGCTGTGCTCGCCGAGTATGTCGTAGACCGGCCGCCCCATCCGGGTCATGATTCGCATGTTCACGACCACATACGGGCTATCGGTCAGCTCGACGCCGATGTGCGCAATCGGCGAGCCGAGCGGCCCCATCGAGAACGGCACGACGTACATCGTGCGCCCAGCCATCGAGCCATCGAAAAGCCGTCCAAGCGTCGTGCGCATTTGGCCAGGATCGATCCAGTTGTTCGTCGGCCCCGCATCTTCCTTGTGCTGCGAACAGATGAACGTGCGGTCCTCAACTCGCGCGACGTCGGACGGATCCGAGCAGGCAAGGTAACTGTTCGGGCGCTTCGCGTCGTTGAGCTTCTTGAGCGTTCCGTGCCGAACCATCTGGTCGCACAGCCGGTCATATTCCTGTTGAGAGCCATCGCACCAGACGACGCGGTCCGGCCGCGTCAACGTCGCGATTTGCTCGACCCACTCGATTAGCTTGCGGTGCCTAACGTATGTCGGAATGTCGAGATCAACGGTAAGGGCGCCTCCTTGGGCAGGTTGATTCATGGAGCTGTCTCCGTTCATGAAGCTGTCTCCGTTTTGACAAGAAAGAAACGGTATGAGTCCGACGATGCTGGCTATGAGAGGGGCGCGCCAACGGGGGCGCGTGCAAAGCAGACGTCGCGGACATTGCAGCTTGCCAGCTTGTACCATCTTGTAACGTGGCTTGCATCGGCGCTCGACAAGCTGTTAAAAGTTGAAAAGGCCGCTTGATTTTCGGCACGGCATAGGTGCGCTGGCACGCATGAAAGCGGTTCCCCGGCCTCGGCGCATTGGCGCCGCCGATCGCTGCATTGCCGGTTGGAGCGTCAAGCATAGCACCTCATCCGCGGTGCAAGTGGTGCACCGCAAAAGACCGCACTGTTTTAAGTCCCCATGAAGATTGCCATCCTCGATGACTACCAAGACGCCGTCCGCAAACTCGACTGTTTTCAACTGCTCGCCGGGCATGACGTCAAGGTGTTCAACAACACGGTGCGCGGGCTCGGGCAACTCGTCAGCCGACTCGCGGAAGTCGAAGCGCTCGTATTAATCCGTGAGCGTACGCGCATCACGCCGCAATTACTGGACAAGCTACCGCGACTGAACGTCATTAGCCAAACAGGCCGTGTATCCAGCCACCTGGACCTACAGGCGTGTACCGAGCGCGGCATCCCGGTGCTTGAGGGCACGGGCTCGCCCGTTGCGCCTGCCGAACTGACGTGGGCGCTGATCATGGCGGCGCAGCGTCGCATTCCTCAATACGTCGCGAACCTCAAGCAAGGTGCCTGGCAGCAATCAGGCTTGCGCACCGCCGCGCTTCCACCGAATTTTGGGCTCGGCCAGGTACTGCGCGGGCAGACGCTGGGCATCTGGGGCTACGGGAAAATTGGCAAGATCGTCGCCCATTACGGGCGCGCATTCGGCATGACCGTATTGGTCCACGGACGCGAACATTCATTGCACGCGGCAAAAAACGATGGTTTTGAAGTGACGCAGACGCGCGAGCAGCTCTTTGCCGAAAGCGACGTGTTGAGCCTGCATCTACGGCTGCACGACGAGACCCGCGGCATCGTGACTGTCAATGACCTCGTGCAGATGAAGCCGACGGCATTGTTCGTCAACACGAGTCGCGCCGAGTTGCTCGAGGAAAACGCGCTTGTATCAGCCCTTCATCAAGGGCGGCCGGGCATGGTCGCGGTGGACGTATTCGAAAGCGAGCCGATCCTACAGGGCTATCCGTTACTGCGCATGGAAAATGCGATTTGCACGCCGCACATCGGCTACGTGGAACGCGAGAGCTATGAACTGTATTTTGGCGCGGCGTTCAACAACATCCTTGCGTATTTGGGCGGCGATACGCAAAACGTCGTCAACCCAGAATCACTTACGACGCGGGTGCGGCGTTGACGCGCACGCGCGTCGCGGCCGCATGGGAAATGAGATTGCGCCCGACCCGCAAGATCCGGGCAGTGATCAGCATATCGCCAGGGCGGACTGCACGCATGAAGCAACGTGCACACGCGCCGGCAGCCGATCTCGTGTCCCTCGCGGCGCAGTAGGGGCGCCAGCATCCGTGTTCTGGCAAACGCAAACCTCCTGTGCAGTTCATCGATCCGTCGCATCAGCAACTGATTGGCTTCACTCATTGGCCGTGGTCGGTAATACGTGCTCGATCTCGCGATGCCGACCAGCCGGGCTGCGGCAAAACAGGCAACCTCAGGCCCCGGCCGGCCCACTTATCAAGCTGTCCGATTGTGCGCGGCCCCTTCTTTATCCACAAAGCGCGTTCAGCTAGACGTCAAATTGACTTCTTTGCAAGTTGATGAGCAGGCCTCACGGTGGACACACTCGCGCAAGAATCGGCACGTCTGCCCGACAAACTTACACAAAGTGCACTTCCAACAATCAACACTACGCCTAGCGCTGCTTGTAGTCCGATAAGCTCACCCCAGATCAAATACTCAAAAAGAATCGACCATACAACGCCGAAATAACTTAACGGCGCAAGCAACGACGCGGGAGCATTTTTAAACGCCGTCGTCAGCAGTAGCTGCCCCGTGCCAGCCGTTAAACCAAGCAGCGCCATCAGCGCTAAATCTTTCATGCTTGGAGCTGTCCATGAAACCCATAGCGATAATCCACTTACAATTGTACCGATCAACGTAAAATACAAAACAATGGCTGTCGGCTCCTCAGTACGGGAAAGCCTTTTAATTTGAATGACAGCACCCGCGCCAAAGACGGCGCTCAGTACACCCAGTCCCGTTCCCAGTACTGATGCATATTCGCCAGTCAACGGTGAAATCAATGTCACGCCACTCAACCCTACTACGAGCCCTCCTATCACACCAATTCGTAACCGTTCACCTAAGCACACCACCGCGAACACGGCAACGAAAATAGTCTCCAAGTAATGCAAAGTCACAGCGGTAGACAAGGGTAGGTAGAGCAAGCTTGAAAGAAAGGTGCCCATCGAGCCTAGCGCCATCGCCGCCCTGAGAAAATGTCCTCCGAACCGACTCAGTGTAAATTCCTTTTTATTCAATCCAAGACGGCGCAAGACAAGCATGGCGGGGATTATCCCGAACAGCATACGGAAAAATGCGATTTCATTGGGCGGATACTGCGCTGCAATAAATTTCGCAATAACACCGACCAAAGAAAAAAAGAAGACTGCACAAAACATTAGCGCAATCCCACGCAGACCCCAATTATCGATTAATTTAAACACTTGCTTATTTAATGGCAGCATATTTTTCAATTTTCTTGCTATGTTTTTCACCAAATCCCCATCTTTATAATCCAACATGGAGCAATTTACGCACTCTTGGCAAAATATCATATCAAAGCCAGATTCAAATGTCTGCCCGTATATTCAGAGAGCGAATAAATCAAGCGTTTATATGATTCCGTCGCATTAAGGCAATAGGTTAAGATTTGTTGCTTATCGCCTATTGACGGGCACCCTGTGACAGACGAAGAGAACGCTACCTGCTGACATGGCCAAAATACTGAAGCCCCTACCTTATCCGTTGGGTGAAATCCTGATAGGTGTGCGCTGGTACACGGCGTACTCGTTGAGTTTGCACAAATCGGCTTTTGCGGCGTAAAGCCCCAGCACACCCAATACAGGCCAACGTCCTGCCATGTCGGCACCCAAACCGTACCGCTGCCGGTTGAGTTCCGCACAGCGGATCGATTCCACTACACCCAGGGCATCTTTATTTGCTCCGGCATCTGGTCGCGCAGCAGTACGCCAATTTCTACTTTCTGCTGCCCATTCAGGCACGACCTCGATTTACCGAATGCGCACTCAATTTATCACGCATAGCGTTTGCAAGTTTCGAGCACGCCCGTGCGGAACAGGTCCGTATAGTCGGCGATTTCGTTGTAGGTCCAACCACGCTCATGCAGCTCGATCACCCGCCGGCGCCGCTCTTCACGCGCCTCGCGAGGAAGCGATCTCATGTCTCATTTTCCATGCACCTCACAAAGGAGCAAATTTTTCAATTTTATATTCAAGCATTGTGGAACACTAACGAGATAAGGGTAATTGCAAGCTTCAAATTACGCCTACGGTTGGATTCGATATTAAGATGTTTTTAGGTGCGCGCAACGGCTTGGCTAAAGTTTGCTAAATTTGGGCAGCCTGGCCTGCTCGCATAGTGCGCCATGGAAACCACGGTTGGACGATAGGCGTCATAGGAGTCGGAGAATCGAAAGGTTCGCGTCTAGATCGATGAGAACGTGCGGGTACGGTCCCAGTGTGCTACTCGACACCGAGCCTATCCAATCCTCCCCACGTCCCGCCCCCAAGAGGATTTGCACATCACGGAAAGTCTGCTATAATTTCCCTTCTGTTGGGGCGTTAGCTCAGTTGGTAGAGCAGCGGACTCTTAATCCGTAGGTCGAGTGTTCGAGTCACTCACGCCCCACCAAAATTCCCCAAGCGTTTCGAACAATCGAAGCCCTTTTGTTTGTTCTGCAATTGGCGCTATCGAGCGGGTGCCACCCGCTTGCCTTTTCGGTGCCGTACATACTGGCGGGTCATCTGTTCTTTGGTGTGTCCAAGTTGATCTTTGGCTGCCGCCATGCAAGCGTTTTTAACTATTGCTTGATAAAGCGGTCCGAAGTCCATAAGCCGTTCGGATCGCGATTGCCCGCGTTCTGAAATTCAATCGCATGCCCGACTACCCGGATGATCCTAAATTCGTCATTTTCCGGCGTCGACAGGCATTGGTACCCATTAAACAGCTCTTGCATTTTTCCTTGTTCACCGGCCAACGCATGCTGATCAGCCGCGTCCAGCTTATCGCGCGACAAGCATCCATAGGCATTTGCCTTGAACCGGAACGTTTGGTCCGGCGCCAGCTTGACGACTTTGTCCTGGGCTTGCGCCGCGGACAATGCAGCGACGAGCGTGACAAAAGCAATAACCATCCCGGTACGTTTCATCATGGATCTCTCTCCTGTGGGCTGCGCGCACTTTGGTATGACATTACCTGAAGACAGCCGCAGCTGCTCCATCGTAGACCAATGCCCGCGAAGCACAAGCAGAACTTGTGTGCAGCCGCAATAGGCCAAAATGCCGCACCCTTCGGCAACACACCTGCCACACGCATTGCGGCGTTTTGACGCACTGCACATATTGCGTCACAACATGCGGCCGAAATGGCGCGTGATTTGTTGCATAACGACTACATAAAAATCAGCCCGCTCAGCGGGTAGGCCATTGGCGCCATCTCACCAAAAATCGATGAGGCGCTGAAACGCTTAATGAGTAAAGAACCGCCGGAGGAGGGGCGCAATCCATGCCCCGAGCCGGGATACGTTGAGCGTGGTAATCCGAATCACACCGCACGATGGATCGCACGGATCGGCCCGGGTAGATAGGCGCCCTATTGATAAGCCTCCACGCTAGTCACACTCCCGCCGCCGGCCAGAATGCCCGTCCTGGCGGGCCAACTGGATGCCAAGGTGGGTCGCAAGATGGCATGCTGGTGCAGGCCGGCTAGCTGGAATGCTAGCGAGCCAGTTGGTATGCTGCTGGGAAGTGCCCAGCGACCTAAAATGAAATTAGGATTAACGCAGGGATTCGATCATGGTCGAGCAGATTATCCTAGACGCATTTCTCTTACTGCCATTGGTGATCGTTGCGTTTCTTTTCATTGACGAACTATGGCAGGAGCACCGGTTGCACAGTCATGGCCGTGCCGAGCGCGTGGGGCCTTATCCCTCGACGGATGCGGGACGCGATTCACCACGATCATCCGCCGACTTCGGGGCGTCGCTTATGAATGACGCCGCGCCTGCGCATCGGCACATCGCACGCGCGGCGTCGAATCAATGACGGCGGCGCAACCATTCCGCCAGATGGTGAGCCTCCATCCAATGAAGCACACGATTGCGTTCCGGATGCTCGCGCCAGCGTGATAGGAGTTCAAACCCCCATAGTGACAATAGAATCAGAAGGCCTAATCCCCCACCGATCAGGCCCGCGACCGTTTCGCCTTCCATGATTGCCCTCCATTGGGAACACTCATCACTTTATTGTAGGCAATCGGACAGCGACGAAAAGGGGCAAAGACACGCGCCTGCGCGCGGCCAGTTGACTCAGTCGCCATTGAGCGCGCGCAGGTACGCACAAAACATGTCCGCCATCGCGTCCGCGTAGGCGTTGATCTGAGCGGGAGTACGGGGACTTTCCGAAAACTGCTTTCCTGCTGCCCTGAGCGACCTGGTCGAGATCCGGGAGGATCTGGCGCGCGTGCGCTCGCCTGCGAAGGGCTACTTGTCCACGCCGCTAGGCGACGATGTGGCGTTGTCCATCCGAGTCTGTTGAATCGCCTGCCAACGCAGCACTCCGGCGCTACCCTCACGCATCTTGCACATTGGGTGCACTTGCGAATACCGTTGGCGCCCTGGCAGGCTCCTCTAAGTGGCGGGCTCAGTGACCCATATAGACGGATTGAGATGCATGCGCCACGGTCGAGCTGCCCGCCTGCGTCGAACCGCTGGCCACGCCGCCCACTGCTTGTGCGGCGACGCGCTGTTCGGCGGCATGCTTCGCTGCCACGCGGGCCTCAGCTGCTTGGATGTTGTTCGGATAATCGTAGTCGTTGGCCGTGGCGGGGTTGTAGCCAACTTGCTCGAGTTCAATCAACTCGGCCCGCACTTGGGCGTGCGTGAGCGGTGCGTTCGTTTGCGCAAACGAGGTCAGCGGCACCGCAGCAGCGGCAGCAACAGTGGTAATGACAACAGCTTTGATCAGCGCATTCATGACACAACCTCCGATTATTCGTTTCACATTGAAGCTACAAACGTCAAGGTTCGTAGCCGACAAATGCAGTGTAGGAGCCGGACCAATAAGGGTAAATATTTAATTCCCGAATTCACTGTTATCAAAAAAAGAACAATCGAGATGGGTGCAACGTCTCAACGCACTCCGACCATTGCGCCCCGTCGCCAGCCGACTTAGGCACGCGCTACGACACCCGATGATCCGTTGACATGGGATCCAGGCATGCGCGCAACACCGCAGCAAAACGGGTCGTTTTGCGGTGTGACACCCAATGGAGACAGACCGGAATTGACGAGTCCCCGAGTCGACCCAGGCAAAAATTCAAGACATTAAAATTTGCCAACGGATGTCTATGGACCCGGCATTACTTCCCAATACAGAACCGGCTGAAAATCACACCCAGCAAATCATCCGACGTGAACTCACCGGTGATCGCGTTCAATTGCTCCTGCGTCAGTCGCAACTCCTCGGCAAATAGATCGAGCGCCTGCGCATTGTGCGCCGCGTGCTCCGCAGCCGTCGCCAAATGCTCGCCCGCTGCGCGTAATGCACACAAATGACGCTCACGCGCCAGATAGACACTTTCCGCGCCTGCCCGCCATCCGGCAATGCGCAGCAGTTCGGCACGCAGCAGGTCAATACCAAGCGCCGCCTTTGCAGATAATCTGACCTCGCGCGCCGTGCCATCCCCGGCATCGCGCACCTCCGGCTCGATGCCTACCAGGTCAATCTTGTTGAAGATCCGCACCACCGGCACGCCGGCGGGAAACCGTGCGGCGATCGCGTGATCCTCCACGCTCATCGCATCACACACATCCAGCAGGTGCAGCACAACATCCGCTTGCGCGATCTCGTTCCATGACCGTGCGATACCGAGCCGCTCCACTTCGTCCTGCGTATCGCGCAGGCCGGCGGTATCGATCACGTGCAGCGGTATGCCTTCGATCTGGATGGTCTGCGCCACCTTATCTCGCGTCGTGCCGGCAATCGGGGTCACAATCGCCAGTTCGGCACCCGCCAGCGCATTAAGCAGCGAGGACTTGCCGACGTTCGGCTGCCCGGCCAGTACGACGGACAGCCCCTCGCGCAACAATGCACCTTGTTTCGCATCGCGCTGCACGACCGCCAATGCATCGCGGATACGCGCCAGCTTGCCGCGCGCGTCGGCAGCCTCCAGAAAGTCGATTTCCTCCTCTGGGAAATCGAGGGTGGCCTCGACTAGCATCCGCAGGCCGACGACCTCGTCAACCAGCAGATGGATGTCGCGTGAGAATGCGCCTTCCAACGAACGACCGGCCGAGCGCGCGGCCGCCTCGGTACTGGCTTCGATTAGGTCCGCCACGGCTTCGGCCTGCGCGAGATCGAGTTTGTCGTTCAAGAACGCGCGTCGCGTGAATTCGCCGGGCTGCGCGAGCCGCAGGCCGATGTCATGGCCGGCATCGAGGCATCGCTGCAGCACGAGTTGCAATACGACTGGCCCACCATGCCCCTGCAGCTCGATGACGTGCTCGCCGGTGTACGAATGGGGCGCCGGGAAATACAGGCCGATGCCGCGATCCAGTGGCACGCCGGCGGCATCGAAAAACGGCACATAGACGGCACGGCGGGGCGCAAGCTGGTCATGGAACAACGCATCCATCAGCCGTGCAGCCGCGTCGGCCCCGGCCGCGCCGAACGAGACACGCACCACGCCTATGCCACCACGTCCCGGCGCGGTGGCAATCGCGACGATTGGATCAAAATCGGTTTGCATCAACTCGAATAAATAGGTGCGGCAATACGGGTGGCCGCCGATAACGACTGGCGTCCATTGTATCGCGCGATATGCGTTCGCGAAGATGCGCAAACGTGTCATCCGGCGGTCCACCCAAGGCCGCTGGGTCACGAGACGTCAGGCATTGTCACGGCGTCAGCGGTCAAGCAACGCCAGGTGGTAGAGCGACGTCAAGCGGTCGGGCAGCACCAAGCGGTGGAGCGACGCCAGGCGATCGAGCAACGCCAGGCGGTGGAGCGATGTCAGGTGGGTCTGACAACGCCAGGCGGTCAAGCGATGTTAAGTGGTCCAACAACGCCAGGCGGTGGGGCAACGCCGAGCGGTAAAGCGACGCCAGACGGCCCGGCGATTCGCGTAGGATACCGCGACAGCCTATGCCGGCGGCGGGCACTTCGTCAAGCTGCCCGCCCCCACCCTCACAGGCTCAGGCCTGCTTGCCCTTGCCGATCATCCGCGTGATGTAGTACTGCTGGGCGATCGACAGCACGTTGTTCACGACGTAGTACAGTACCAGTCCGGCCGGGAAGAAGAAGAACATCACCGAGAACGCGATCGGCATGAACATCATCATCTTCGCTTGCACAGGATCGGGCGGCGTCGGGTTCAGCTTGGTCTGCACAAACATCGAGACCGCCATCAGCACCGGCAAGATGAAATAGGGATCCTGCTGCGACAGATCATGGATCCACAGCACCCATGGCGCGCCGCGCATCTCGACTGACGAGAGCAGCACCCAGTACAGCGAGATGAACACCGGGATCTGGATCAAGATTGGCAGACAGCCGCCAAACGGATTCACCTTCTCGGATTTGTACAACTCCATTAGCGCCGCGTTCATCTTCTGCGGATCGCTCTTGAAGCGCTCGCGGATCTGCTGCATGCGCGGCGTAATCTCCTTCATCCGCGCCATCGACTTGTAGCTGGCAGCCGACAGCGGGAAAAATACCGCCTTGATCAGCAACGTCAGCAACACGATTGCCCAACCCCAGTTGCCAACATAACCGTGAATCTTCTCAAGCAGCCAGAACAGCGGCTTCGCGATGATCGTCACCCAGCCGTAGTCCTTGACCAGTTCCAGGCCCGGCGCGATCTTCTCCAGCTTGCGCTCCTCCTGCGGGCCGGCGAACAGGCGCGCGGCCACGTTCACGCTTTGACCCGGCGCGATGCTCTGCACCGGCTCCTTCATGCCGACGCGGTACAGCGCTTGGCTAAACTTGTCCGCATAGAACTGGCGCTGCGCGCCTTCCTTCGGAATCCACGCAGAGGCGAAGTAGTGCTGCACCATCGCGACCCAGCCGTTGTCGGCCGACGGCGCATAGTCCTGCTTACCCTTGTCCAGATCCGAAAAGCTCATCTTCTGGAACTTGTGCTGCTCAGTGTAGACAGCCGGGCCGATGAACGTATGCGAGAACCGCGGCGTCTCGACCGGCGTGTCGTCGCGCACCAGCTCCATGTATAACGTCGGCTTCACCGGCGCAGCGCCAACGTTCTCGATCTTCGTATCCACGCCGATCACATAGCTGCCGCGCGTGAACGTATAAGTCTTCACAATCTTTACGCCGCCCTTGACGGGCGATTCAAGGCTGATCGACACGGTGTTCGCGCTGTCCGTCAGCGACGTCGGTCCCGGCACGACGGTAAACACATCGTTGTGGTTTGGGAAATCACCGCCAATCAAGCCAGTGCGCGCCAGGTACGTATGGTTGGCCGTCTGGTCGAACAGCGTGATGTACAGGTTGGGCTGCTTGCCGTCACCCTCCTTGAGCAGCGACAGCCGCGACAATGTGCCGCCCACCGTGCTGATATCACCGTCATACACGTCCGTCTTAAAGTGGATCTGCTGGCCCTTCACCACGGGCTGCATGGCGGACGCCGTGCCAGGCGCGCTGCTCGGCTCCGTGGCCTGCGGCAGATCTGCCAACTGCGTGCCCGGTGGGGTCGTGCCCAGCGCCGCCGAAGCAGCCGTCTGGGTCGGTGTCGTGTTCGGGAAGAACAGCGACGGACGTCCATGGTCCCGTTGCCAGTTGTCGTAGAGCATGACGACTGACATGAAGAAGATGACCCATAGGACGGTACGTTTAATGTCCATGCGTTGTCTCGTGGTAAATAAGCTGAGCGACTAGCGCCTGTCGGCACGGACCGGTGGCACCGGGTCGACGCCGCCCGCCGAAAGCGGATGGCAGCGGCACAGTCGCTTCACTGCCAGATAGGTCCCGTGCGCGGCGCCATGATACTGGATTGCCTCGCGCGCGTAGTCCGAACATGAGGGGTAAAAACGGCACCGATCGCCGAGATAAGGGCTCACGGCGAGCTTGTAAAAGCGCAGAAGCGCGATCAGCACCGTTTGCATGTCATCGCTGCGTGTCGGTGGATGCCCGGTCCGGCGGGCTGTCAACCGGCACCGTACTCGACGAGGCCGAAACCGGCCGGCCATCACCCGGCGCCGTGCCCGACGAAGCCGAGGCCGCCGCTGGCCCTCGGCACGGCGCGAGCACCGACGCCTGGGCCTGCACAGGCCGTTCGCCGCCCGCGCGACGTGCAGCCTCACGCACCGCGCGCCCGACCAGCCCCTCGATCTGCGCTTGCAGCATCTGCGTGAGCGCTGCAGACTCGGCACTCGGGAACCGCGCACGGTCGATCTTGCCCGACAGCCGGATCAGCACGTCCCAGCCAGTCAACTCCAGGCGTCGCACGCGAAACGCCTCGCGAACCAGCCGCTTGACCAGGTTGCGCGTGACCGCGCGCGGCGCCTGCTTCTTGCCGACAACCACGCCGAGCCGCGCAGCCTGCCCGGTGGGGCGGCCGTACAGCACGAAGTGAGCGGAGCGCGCCCATGGGCGCAAACGAAAAACGGATGAGAACTCATCCGTTTTCAGCAGCCTTGCGGCCTTCGGGAAACCAGCAGGTGTCGTGCGCACGCGCTCAGGCCTCTCGTCTAGTGGGCCGGCCCGTCGCACCGCTCGGCATACCGCCCATGGCGGGCATTGCCCGGCATCGACGCACACGAACCGCGCTGCTCGGCCGCCGACTGTCGCTACCCAGCGTCACGCCGGCCTTAGACGGCCAGGCGCTTACGGCCCTTCGCGCGGCGAGCGTTGATGACTTTGCGGCCGCCCGCGGTCTTCATGCGAACACGGAAGCCATGGGTGCGCTTGCGGCGCGTCACGGACGGTTGATAGGTACGTTTCATGTTGCTCTCACTCGTTGGAGGATGGGCCGCGGCGTGCTTTGCAAGGAACTGACGCGCCAGCACAACGGCAATGCGACGCCGAGCCGAAAAATTTGGTTTTCGCGGAACCCGCTATTTAAACCGCTTTTCTTTGCGGCGTCAATATCTTACGTTCACCGGCGCATGCCGCCGCGCCGAGCATCCGCGACAACGGCGGCGAACCGACCCTGTGGATAACTCGCCCTGCCTGACGCGTTTGGCGGTAGAATTCCGGCTATCCCAAGAATCCAGTACGCCGCTTCGGCCGCCGCAATGCGTTGTCGCATCTGCGGCTGAGTGCGTCCCACAGCTTCGAATGCAAGCCTATGAAGAATCCTGAGGGAAACCGTGCCGTTCGCGTCCAGCGGTGCGGCCGATACGACGTCGCGACACCACAACAGACCACATGAACGATTTCTGGCAACACTGCTCGACACTGCTGGCGCGTGAGCTGACGCCTCAGCAGTACGCGACGTGGATCAAACCGCTCACGCTGGTCGACTTCGATGCTGAAGCCAGCACGGTGCGCATTGCCGCGCCAAACCGCTTCAAGCTTGACTGGGTGAAAAGCCAATTTTCGGGGCGCATCACCGACCTGGCGCGGGACTTTTGGCAGCATCCGGTGCACGTTCAGTTCGTCCTCGATCCGAAAGCCGGCATGAAGGCACAGCCGGCGCGGCGCGCCAGCGGCAGCCCGCTCGCCAACGCCGTGGACGCGGTCATTGCCGCGGCCTCGGGCACGTCGGCCGCCGCGCTGGCCAATGGCTCACCGCCTCACCCAACGATGGCTCAGGCGCTCAGCACGGCCAGCGCCGCGACCGCGGACGGCAACGCAGAACTGGACTTGCCGAACCTAGACGCGAACGAAGCCGCGGCAGCGCGGCGCAATTTTCGCGCCGGCACGCCCACGCCGTCGCCCGAGGCCGATTCCGCATACGAGCGCTCCAAGCTCAATCCGGTCCTCACGTTCGAAAACTTCGTCACCGGCAAGGCGAACCAGCTCGCGCGCGCCGCGGCGATCCAGGTTGCCGACAACCCCGGCGTATCGTACAACCCGCTGTTCCTGTACGGCGGCGTCGGCCTGGGCAAGACGCACTTGATCCACGCGATCGGCAACCAACTGCTGCAGGACAAGGCCAATGCGCGCATCCGCTACATCCATGCGGAGCAGTACGTGTCCGACGTCGTCAAGGCGTACCAGCGCAAGGCGTTCGACGAGTTCAAGCGTTACTACCATTCGCTGGACTTACTGCTAATCGACGATATTCAGTTCTTCTCCGGCAAGTCGCGCACGCAAGAGGAATTCTTCTACGCGTTCGAGGCGCTGGTTGCGAACAAGGCGCAGGTGATCATCACTAGCGATACGTATCCGAAGGAGATTTCCGGCATCGATGACCGGTTGATCTCGCGCTTTGACTCCGGCCTGACGGTGGCGATCGAGCCGCCCGAGCTAGAGATGCGTGTCGCGATCCTAATGCGCAAGGCGCAGTCCGAGGGCGTCGTACTGAACGAGGACGTCGCGTTCTTCGTCGCGAAGCACCTGCGCTCGAACGTGCGCGAGCTTGAAGGGGCCCTACGCAAGATTCTCGCGTACTCGAAGTTCCACGGACGCGAAATCACGATCGAGCTGACCAAGGAAGCGCTCAAGGATCTGCTGACGGTGCAGAACCGCCAGATCTCGGTCGAGAACATCCAGAAGACCGTCGCCGACTTCTACAACATCAAGGTCGCCGACATGTACTCGAAGAAGCGCCCCGCCAACATTGCGCGGCCGCGCCAGATCGCGATGTACCTGGCCAAGGAGCTGACGCAGAAAAGCCTGCCCGAGATCGGCGAACTGTTTGGCGGTCGCGACCATACAACCGTGCTGCACGCGGTGCGCAAGATCTCCGACGAGCGCGGCAAGGATGCGCAGTTGAACCACGAGTTGCACGTGCTCGAGCAAACCCTGAAGGGATAGCCGCCCTGACGGTCCGGGACGGCGGCCCACGGTGCCGCGTCGCGGCGCTGGCTGCCCCCACCCCGCATGGCCGGTAGCGGCCCTCGGGGGGCGCCGTGCAGCACAGAACCCATACGCCGCCGCAAGCGCCGCCTAGGAAGCCGGCATGATCACCCCCATAGGGGTCGGACAAACTTGGGTGTTTTTCAGGCACAATACGGGTTTATGGCCGGCGGGCCGACAGCCGGGCGCAACGCCTTGTTCAAACGCCTGTTTGATCGACCGCCATATGCCCTGCGGCGCGGGGCCCGGGGCCGCCCCGCACCGGGCGCTACGCACGGCAATGGCGATGGGGGCGGATGAGCCGTCATATCAACGAAGGAATTCTATGCAATTGGTCAAGACCGAACGAGACACCCTGCTACGTCCGTTACAGACGGTCAGCGGTATTGTCGAACGCCGCCATACGCTGCCGATCCTCGCCAATCTGCTGATCTCCAAAAACGGCCCGGACGTGTCGTTCCTGTCCACCGACCTCGAATTGCAGATCACCACGCGTGCCGACTTTGGCATCGGCAACGAGCAAGTCGCCACGACGGTAGCTGCACGCAAGCTCGTCGACATCTTGCGCGCGATGCCCATCGGCGACGTCACGCTGACGTTGTCCGACAAGCGGCTGACCGTTCAGTCCGGCAAAAGCCGGTTCGCGCTACAAACGCTAGCGGCCGACGAGTTCCCGACGTTAGCGCAGGCAAAGGACTTCGGCGCGAACCTATCGGTGCCGCAGAAGACGTTCAAGCAATTGCTTGGAATGGTCCATTTCGCGATGGCGCAGCAGGACATCCGCTATTACTTGAACGGCATGCTTCTGGTAGTCGACGGCGATCAGTTGATGGCTGTGGCGACCGACGGCCACCGCCTCGCGTTCTCATCGATGAAGACGGATGGCGCATTTGCACGCCAAGAGGTGATCATCCCGCGTAAGACGATCCTCGAGCTACAGCGGCTGCTGGAAGACATCGACGACCCGCTGAGCATCGATATCGCGTCCACGCAAGTGAAATTCACATTCGGCCAGGTGGAACTGGTGTCCAAGCTCGTCGAGGGCAAGTTTCCGGACTTCCAACGCGTGATCCCGAAGGGCTACAAGAACTCGTTCGTGATCGGCCGTGACGAATTGCAGCATTCGTTACAACGGGCGGCGATCCTGACGTCGGATAAGTTTAAGGGCGTACGGTGCATCGTCGCGCCCGGCCAGCTGAAAATTATGTCGACTAATGCCGATCAGGAAGAGGCACAGGAAGAGCTAGAGATCGCGTACCAGGGCGATACGCTGGACGTGGGCTTCAACGTCACGTATCTACTGGACGTGCTCGCAAACCTGAAAGTCGACATGATCCAGGTCGCGCTGGGCAGCGATGCGACATCGAGCGCGTTGATCACGATCCCTGAGAACGAACAATTTAAATACGTGGTGATGCCAATGCGGATATGACCCGCAAAGCAGAGCGATGACCAAGGGGCCTAGGGAACCATCCCGGCCCCTTTGATGTTTATTGGGTGTTTAAGCAGTACGCAGAACCGGAAGAAATTCATGACTGAACAGCACAATCTGCAAGCGAATTCGAGCGCGGATAACAGCTATGGCGAGTCGTCAATCCAGATCCTCGAAGGTCTCGAAGCTGTACGCAAGCGCCCAGGCATGTATATCGGGGACACCTCCGACGGCACCGGTCTGCACCATCTTGTATTCGAAGTACTCGACAACTCGATTGACGAGGCACTCGCCGGACACTGCAACGACATCCATGTGGTGATTCACGCGGATAACTCGATCTCCGTGACCGACAACGGCCGGGGGATCCCGACCGACATCAAGCGCGACGACAAGCACGAACCGAAGCGCAGCGCGGCCGAAATTGTGATGACCGAGCTGCACGCCGGCGGCAAGTTCGACCAGAACAGCTACAAGGTGTCCGGCGGGCTGCACGGCGTCGGCGTGTCGTGCGTCAACGCACTCTCCAAATGGCTGCGGCTCACCGTGCGCCGTGGGGGCAAGAAGCATTTTCTAGAATTTCATCGCGGCGTCGTGCAGGAGCGTGTGCTCGAGCAGCGCGACGGTGAGCCAGTCTCGCCCATGTTGCTTATCGGGGACACCGAGAACCGCGGCACCGAAGTGCACTTTCTGGCCGACGACACGATCTTTGGCACGGTTGAGTACCACTACGACATTCTCGCCAAGCGCATGCGCGAGTTGTCGTTCCTAAACAATGGCGTACGGATCCGGCTGACCGACCAGCGCACCGGCAAGGAAGACGATTTCGCCTTCGCGGGCGGCGTAAAGGGTTTCGTCGAATACATCAATAAGACCAAGCAGACATTGCACCAGAACATCTTCCATGTCGTCGGCGAAAAGGACGGCGTCGGCGTCGAAGTCGCGATGCAGTGGAACGACAGCTTCAACGAAAACGTCCTGTGCTTCACAAACAACATTCCGCAGCGGGACGGCGGCACACACCTGACCGGGCTGCGCGCGGCGATGACGCGCGTGATCAACAAATACATCACCGACACCGAGATCGCGAAAAAGGCGAAGATCGAGACGACCGGCGACGACATGCGTGAAGGGCTGTCATGCGTACTCAGCGTCAAGGTGCCGGAGCCCAAGTTCAGCTCACAGACGAAGGACAAACTGGTGTCCTCGGAAGTGCGCGCACCGGTCGAAGAAGTCGTGGCAAAAGCGCTCGAGCAATACCTACTCGAGACCCCGAACGACGCGAAGGTCATCTGCGGCAAGATCGTCGATGCCGCGCGGGCGCGCGACGCGGCGCGCAAGGCGCGTGAGATGACGCGCCGCAAGGGTGTGCTGGATGGCGTCGGGCTACCCGGCAAGCTGGCCGATTGCCAAGAAAAAGACCCGGCGAAATCGGAAATCTACATCGTCGAGGGCGACTCCGCGGGCGGTTCCGCGAAGCAAGGACGCGACCGTAAATTCCAGGCGATCCTGCCGCTACGCGGCAAGGTGCTGAACGTCGAGAAAGCGCGGTACGACAAGCTGCTGTCGTCCGAGCAGATCGTCACATTAATTACCGCCCTCGGTTGCGGCATCGGCAAGGACGACTACAATCTGGAGAAGCTGCGCTACCACCGCATCATCATCATGACCGATGCGGACGTGGACGGCGCGCATATCCGCACGCTGCTGCTGACATTCTTCTATCGGCAGATGCCCGAAATGATCGAGCGCGGGTATGTCTACATTGCACAGCCGCCGCTATTCAAGCTGAAGGCCGGCAAAGAGGAGCGTTACCTGAAGGACCAGCACGAGTTGAACCAGCACATGCTAAAGCTGGCGCTACATGGCGCGGAGCTGGTGCCGTCGGAAGGCGTGGCGCCGATCGTCGGCGACGCGCTGGGCGAGCTCGCTCGCTCGTACCTGCTTGCGCAGGCGGTGGTGGACCGGCTCAGCAAGCTCTATGACGAGGCTTCGCTCGAAGCGGTCATGGACGGCGTGCCCATCGACCTGACGTCCGAGGACGCGGCGCGGCAATCCGCGCAAGCCCTGCAGAACAAGCTGCGCGATAGCGCGCTCAAACCGGACGTATCGGTCTTGCCGCAATATGACGCCGTGCGCGAGTTGCGTTCGCTGCGCATCGAGCGGCGACATCACGGCAATATCAGGGTCTCGGTCATCGACGAAGAGTTTCTGCTGACCGCGGACTTCCAGCAGCTGACGAATACCGCCAATACGTTCAAGGGGCTGATTGGCACCGGCGCGATGATCAAGCGCGGCGAGCGGACCATGGCCGTGACGGATTTCAAGAGCGCAATGAAGTGGCTGCTTGCGGATGCGGAGCGCAATGTGTCAAAGCAGCGCTACAAGGGGCTCGGCGAAATGAATCCGGAACAGCTGTGGGAGACCACGATGGACCCAGCCGTGCGTCGGTTACTGCGGGTACAGATCGAGGATGCGATCGCTGCCGATGGGATCTTCACGACGTTGATGGGTGACGAGGTCGAGCCACGACGGGCGTTTATCGAGAGCAATGCGTTGCGGGCCGGAAATATTGATGTTTGAGCATTGCTGTAGATAGCCGGACACCTCGCCCGAAAAAACGGACCCATAAGTCTTTTAACTTATGGGTCCGCTTTTCTAAAAGCTCGGGCTTCGGGTTTTGGAATATTAAGCCTGCTCCAGTATTAGTCCGATTCAGAACCAGGAATGTTCGGCTCCTTTGAATCCGTCGTGGCAGGCATGGACTCGCCGCATCACGCCAACGACAAGAACCAGTGGGAGTTCACGCACGCCTGGCGCCGCCGTCCGTTGAAGGATTCGATACGTGCATTGTCGGTCGACTTGTCAAGTCGGCTGAAATCCAGTTCGACACGGCGAAAGCCTGCCAGATTTCTTAGTGCGCTGGAACAGCTTGTGGGCCAGCGCGCAAGTCACATTCGGTATTCAGCCACGGCTGCACGAAGGGGAACAGTGGCTTGAGGCCTGACCCGCCTGCGTACTTTACGAGCGGCGATGTTCCCGTAGCTTGGCAAAAGCCTTCTCTGTATGAGCCAGGCGACAAGCGAGGCGTTGAAGAATGCCTTGCCGTAGCTACAACGGTACCTCATCGACTACCGACTTAAAGTGATACTTGAGATGGCGAGACAACGCGCAGAGTTCGATATCAAGCTGGTAACCTTGGAGACGAACTTCACTGGCCGTGCGGTTCGAATGGGTGATCAACCTCCACGCCATCCAGCACAGCCTTCATTCGGCCCTTAAAACGCGAGGACTTAGATTTTGGCGATTCAGGCTGCACGGCCTAGTCCTCCTCCTTACCGTCATCTTCACTGGATAGATACAGCCGCTTTCTAAGGCGCAAGGCTTCTTTTGCTGAACGCACAGCCAGGATATTGCTCAAAGCTACGACGACGGCAACCAGAACGGCAGCAATTGCAACCCATGCTTGGCATTTCAGGGTTTGTTTGACCAGCGCTTTCAAACTATTGTCTTTCAAAGCATTGCAAATTGCGTCGGTCTCGGAAGCATTGAAGCCGGTCAGTTGCGCGAGGCCAGCTTTGTCGGCCGCACATCTTGCCGAATCGAAGGACCAACCTTCCAGCGGTGCCTTAACCGTGACAGCGTCAGTCTTGAATAATACTTTGGATACGCGCATTTGAAGGTAGGCATTGCCCGACGCGGCGAGTTGACCGATACCTAACATTAGCAGCAGCGCTAAGCAAGCCGACGCGAAATGGATCAAAACATAGTGCCTAGATGGCTGACGCACCACCTCGGGCAATGTAGTATCAATCCAAGAGCGCATTCTTTGAAGCTGAGACATGCTAATTTCGTGTGTTCTTCTCCATTTGTCGAGCATGTGGATTGCAGCCATGGTCTCTACCTTCAACCGGTAGGTATATTTAAATTTTTCAATGTCGCGGCTTTCCAGCAGGAGCGCTTTCAGTACTGGATCATGCACGTCGGCCTTGCCGGCGAACAGTTGCCAAAGCCGGTCCAGCACGGAATGAATCGAGCCGGCACGCCACCAAAATAGGCCGACCATAATCAGCCCGCCGATGATGATAGATAGTTGTGAAAAAAGTGGACTATGGACAAATGTTGAAAGAGATTCCACGTTGTCGATTCCTGGGTGCTTTGATGAGTTTAGCGAATGGCAATGAAGATAGGAAACTGCACATGCAAGCGTCTAGCCTGCGGGATGTCTGCAAACGCGGTTGCTCCCGCCCGCCTCGACGAGCGTACCAAAGAAGAGGCGGCGATCGTACTGGCGGTGACGAGCCTTACTGTGTCGGACGCCTTTCGCATCATGCTGACCTGCGCCGTCCGCGAAAAGACGCTTCCATCTGAGCCGCTGGTGCCGAACGAAATCACTATCGCGGCTATGCGCGAGGCACGCGTAGGCAACCTCAAGCGCTTCAATAGCGTTGAAGCGCTAATGGTGGACCTGCATGCGCAGGATTGAGGTAAGCTTTCAGTAGACGACATGGTTTGCGCGGGCGCTCTGCCATGCGTCAGTGTGTTGAGGCGGAGAGCCGTCACGGCAGCAGGGCCTGGTAATCGTGGGGTATGAACCACGGCCACATTCTGGAAAACGGTCTGACGATCGCGCATCCCTTTATATAAAGGTTAGGATCGTTGGGCACAGCGATGCGCGCAAGTTTCGTGTCGCACCGGGGCCGAGCGGCCAGCCCGCCACGCTTAATCACAGGGCCGCTGGACTTGCAGCACGCCTTTAACCTGTCAGACGAGAGCGTGCTCTGGCAATGGCTCGAGAACCCGTATTAACAAGTGCTCACCGGCCAGACGCACTTGCAGACGAAGCCGCCAATCAATCCGTCGAGCCTGACGCGCTGGCGCAAGCGGCTGGGCGAAGCCGGCGTTGAAGCGCTGCTGACTGAGACGATCGAAGCGGCTAAGCATGCCCACGTCATCAAGACCTCGAGCCTGAAACAGGTGAACGCTTCGCTGAACGTTTCACCGATACGCCAGCCTCAGCTAGCACGTAAAAGGGCTGGTATAGCATGGACTGGCCACTGCCACAACTCACCACTTTGTCATAAAAAACAAGCCTTTCGTCTTTTTATAAAAAGGACGGACACAAGCATTGCGACGCACGGGCACCGGCGATATGCTTCCTCAATCGCCAACCTCGTCCAGACAGATCTGTCTATTATTTAATGGCTGCACCGAGGATCTACCTATCTGCTATCGGTAGTGATGTGGCCGTTTGCTACTGCAAGGTGTGCGACGCACCGGCTGACCTGGACGGGTACGCTGATTTTTCGAAAAGCTGCGTCGATCCCGCCACGACGGACGAGCAAGCAAACCCACTGCCGATACCCTATATGCGCTGCAGCCAATGCGGCCTGCTGTTCACGAAAGCGCTCGATCAATGGTCAAGCCACCAATTTTTGTCTCACGTCTACAACGAGGACTACGTTAGCGTCGATCCGGATGTCGTCGAGCGCAGGCCCACGCAAAATGCATTGCTCGTTCGGGACCTGCTTCAGCATTTCCCGACCGCCAAGGTCATGGACTATGGCACGGGCAGCGGAAGAATGCCCGAGCTGCTTCGGCAGTGGGGCGTGCACGCGCATGGCTTCGAGCCGATTGGACAGGCGCGCGAAGGGCATGCAAAGATTTCCCATGACATGGTCACGGCATTCGAAGTGCTGGAGCATACGCCCACGCCGCGCGATACGGTCGCACAGATGCTGAGCTTCGCGAAACCACAAGGGGTGTGCCTTTTCTCGACTTACACGAGCGACAACATCCTGGCACACGATGTCGGCCACTGGTACGTCGCGCCGCGCAACGGCCATGTGACGATCTACACGCGGCGCGCGCTTGCCCAACTGTTCTCTGGGTACGGGTGGTCGGTACGCCATTTGAGCGACGGCTTGCATATCGCGTTTCACAGACTGCCATCGTGGCTGCCTGCGCAACCGCTTATCTGGCATGCCAATCCCGAGATACCGCTTGAGCCGATCAGCTCGTCAGGAGAACCCGCATGAACAAGTTCGCAACACTCGCGAGAGGCCTCGCGCTCATCTTGTTTGTCGTCGGCGGCCTCGCACAGGCCACGCCGATACAACTGGACGTCACGGGCAATATCCAACACACGAATGTGCCAGGTACTCACGTATACCGTTTCACGGAGCAGGAATGGCGGTCGATGCCGCGTGCCCAGTTCACCACGGCCACGAACTGGACGCCCTCGTCGCAATTTTCCGGCGTGCTGCTCAGCGACGTGCTATCCAAGGTGGGCGCAAAGGGAACGACGCTTCGGGTGACGGCACACGATGGCTATATATCGTATGCGGTCCCGCTCAGCGACGCGCACCGGTACGGCGTGATTCTAGCCGACCAAATCAACGGCAAACAGCTGACGCTCAGGGATTTTGGCCCACTGTTCCTTGTCTACCCCCGCGACAAGTTCCCAAAGGAGTTGAATCGCTCAGAAGTCGCCGGGCGGTTCGTGTGGCAGGTGAAGTCGATTGAGGTCAGATGATACGTGCCAAGGGCTTCGCTGGTCGCGGGTAGGCACCTTGTTGGGGGTGGCGCTCGCGCTGGTGATAGCGGCATGGGGCTATACGGCACTTCAGTGGACCAGCACGGAACCCTTGTCCGTGTACAAACTGGCCGGTCCGCAGGAAAACTACTACTGGGCGCCCGCCCAGTTTAAGTTCAACGCAGACCGCCTGGAAAACCTGCTTTTGCGGTATGCGAGCGGCGACAGCCAGGACCTGGACGAGATCCAGCGTTCCTATGAGATCCTGGTGTCAAAGTTTTCGCTTATTTCGAAGCCGTCGGATACCACCCAGGTACAACTGAGCGTGCCGGACTACGTGCAGGCCATAGCGGCCATCCAACATTGCCTGCAAACGATCGATCCGCTCATCGTCAATCTGCAGCCGGGCGACAGGTCGACGGCGCGCGTCATCGCCGACCACCTGCACGCGCTGGACGAGTCAACCCTTCAATTTGCGCAAGGCATTGGCGAAGCGGAAAACAAACGTCGCGACATTGCGCTGGAGGATTTTCGACACAAGCGCCGGGTACTGTGGGCGAGCAGTATCGTTGCAGCTTCGTTGACGAGCTCGTTCTTAATCGCATTGACCATCGCCACGTATCGTGGCATGCGCGCCGCCCGGCGGGAGCGGACCTGGAGAATCGCTGAGCAAAGCGCGACGGCGGCGGCCAATGCGTCATTGAAAGCCAAGAGTGCGTTCCTGGGAGCGATCGGGCACGAGATCCGCACGCCGTTACAAACGATATCGGCCGGTCTTTCGAGTCTTGCGGATGCCGAACTGTCGACAAGGAGCATGCGCGCCGTGTTGCGAATGGAGCAGGCGGCCGAACAGATCGACGCGCAATTGCGCGACCTGGCTGATTATGCAAGGCTTGACGCGGGCAAGCTCAAGTTGCGCATCGCGCCGGTGGATTTAATCGATATTGTGCAGCAGGTCGCCACACAGATGCGGCCAATGGCCGCGCTCAAACAGCTGTCTGTGCAGATCGACACGTGCGGCATCGTATGGTTGATTCACTCCGATCAGCAACGGATACGGCAGATCCTGCTCAACCTAGTCGACAACGCAATCAAGTATTCGACTCAAGGCGACGTGCTAATCCGTGCGACGCAGCACATTGCTGCATCGGAGTGCATCACGCGGATCGCGGTAACCGACCACGGCATCGGCATCCCGGAGCAGGCTAAGGAAAAGTTGTTTGAGCCGTTCGTGCAGCTTGACGACGGCAACGCGCGCAGCCACACGGGCATCGGCATGGGTCTGGCCATTGTCGAGGGGCTGGTGCGACTGCTCGGCGGCCATATTACCGTTACGTCGGCGCTCGGCGTTGGATCAACGTTCGAAGTCACGTTTCGCGAACCGACCGACTCGTTGATACGTCGCGGGCAGTCCAACGACGACAGGCAAAGCGCGCTGCCGGACACGCCGCTGAGCGGCAAGCAGGCGCTGGTGGTAGATGACCAGCCCCAGATGCGGGACGCGCTGGCCGCGCTCATGCGCAGCTTGGGCCTGGCCGTTACCGCCGTGGACTCGGCGTGGGAAGCCAGAGTCATGCTCAGCCAGCGGGAAGTGGATGTCGCGCTCATTGACCTGCAGATGCCGGGGGAAGACGGCGCTTCGTTGGCACGATGGATCCGGAAAACCGGCGCGCCTCATTCAAAGCTGATTGGCGTGAGCGCATCGGCGCCGGAGCTGCTCAGTGAAACGCAATTGGCCATGTTCGACGATCTTTTGATGAAACCGATCCGGATTGACGCGCTGCGCACCGCATTCGGAAAACTGCTGGATGGAGAACCTTCATGAGCGTCGGTAAGGTAGCACTGGTGACCGGTTCGGCCAAACGGGCGGGCAGGGAAATCCTGGAGCATCTCGCAAAAAACGGGTATCGCTTGGCGGTGCACGCGCACACAGCGCGCGACGAGGCGGAAACGGCCGCATTGGCGCTGCAGCATGCCGGATATGACGCACTTGCCTTCAACGCTGACCTGCAGGACGCCGCTCAGATCGACTCGCTCATCCAAGATGTCTTCGCGCACTTCGGCCGGCTGGACCTGCTGGTCAACAACGCAGCGGTTTTTTGGCAAGACGATTTCAGCGACTTCTCCGTGCAAGCGCTGGATCAGGCATGGGCGGTGAACTGCAGAGCGCCGATCCTGCTGACGCGGGCCTTCCACGACTGCGCGAAGGCCGCGGGTGCAACCGGCGCAGTGGTCAATGTCGTGGACCAAAAGGTGAAAGGCAACTTTCACCGCGACCACTTCACTTATACGGTCGGAAAGACCGCGCTCGGCAACCTGACGCAAATGCTTGCGATCTCGGCTGCGCCGGTTTTACGCATTAACGCGGTTTTTCCCGGGCTGATGTTGCCCAGCGACAGCCAGACCGATGCAGACTTTCAGTACGCGGCCCACCAGTCCAACTTGCTGGGCAGAGTGGCCGGCCCGGCCGATGTCGCAGCGGCGGTCCTGCTGCTGGCTTCCCCGGCCTACAACGGCACCGATTTCGTCGTCGATAGCGGCCAGAACCTGATACCCGTGCAGCAAGACGTCATCTATCTGCATCGCGCTCCACGGTCCTAGCCGGGCGCCCCCGCCTTGAGCCGCCGCGCCAGCTCCACCGCCACCCAGTTCAGTCGCGCCGGCTTCTCAAAGGGCTTCACATCGTATTGCTGGATCACCCGCGCCACATCGTCCTCGTTCGCCTCGCCCGTCACGAGCTTGCCGGTCAGCAGCAAAATGGGCGCGTCGCCGTGGCGCGACTGCCGGATCGATTGAATGGTCTGCTCTGCCGTGCCGCTTTCCAGTAGCCAGTCAACAATGAAGCCATCGAACACGTTCTCGCGAAGCGCCGCGCGAAACGTCGCCTCCGTGTTGTACGGCCGCGCAACATAGCCATGAGAGTGGAAATACGAGCACATCTCGGCAGTCAATAGCGCATCGTCATCGAGTATCGCAATGACCGGGCTCGACTCGGGCGCGCCTCGAGGGCGTATCAAGATCTGCTCGACCACGAAATAGTCGCCCCCAGGCGCCGACTCGAGTGGAAACACCTTCCATCGATTGCCCTCCTTGAGCGCCACGAACTCCAGCCCCGACACGTCATGCGCCCGCTCTCCAATCTCGGCTAGGCAACGATAGACAGCCTCGCCAACATAAAACACCGCTTCTTGCATCTTCGCGGCTATGGCGCCAACCGGCTCGCTCGAGTCGATACCGTCGAGCAGCATCGCCGCCGATTCGCCATACGCTTGCGCCACCGCCTTGACCTGCGCAATGGTCCACGGATTGGCCCCCTTCATTTTCCGGTGGGCCTGCGAATAGCTCAGCCCGAGAATGCGCTGAATCTCCACCGCGTGCTGGCGTTTGCCCACACCATGCCGGTTCAGCAAATCATGGATTCGCATGGCAATCGCCAGCGACTCTTCTGAAACCTTGTCTTCGCTTGAAAACATGTAATGTCTGGTTCGTCTGCTCGCCCCGCACTTTAGAAGAAAACGTGCATCCCATGCAATGACATCTTAAGAAATTCAACAATATATTGCTTGACACACGAGATTTAGGCCTTAATACTTGCATTCCGTACAACGATTTGATGTGTTATTGCTGGACACACAAGATATTAGACAGAAATGCAACGCAATCCGACATGGCTGCCTAGATGCAGTTGACCATGATGGATCGAATGGCCCGTGCTCGCGTCGATTCAGCGTGGCCCGCCGCAGACTCGATGAGCCGATAGTGCAGCAGTAGGACGTATGCCTGAATGGACTGTGCAGCCTACTGCCCTCAATTGACGAATCTTATGCAATCCAAACGATTGATAACGCAAAGGGCCATGCAATTCGTTGCATGGCAGTAATCGCCGCGTTGCGCCGCCGGGTTCATCCAAACCACGAGGCGCGTCTACGACATCGAACCGCTCCCGATGGACGCAACCCTATCTTTACGGTTCGAGCATGCTGGCCAATGTGAAAGCAAAAGCCACGTGGCCGTTCCCCTTAACGTGGAGGCAACAACGCTGACAATGAACGAGCGTAGTGCAGGCAGGCCTGGACAGCAGGCGACAGTACAGCGAGACACGAACGGACCGGCCCCGCCTTTGCGGGTCGGGCGCCATGGATGCCGAAGGCGGGATATAGCGGCATCGGGGGTGGCGGCATGAGCTTCGAATCAGGTACACGAGCGAGCGCCGTCTTGGAACGGCCGTTGACACGTGACGAGCTCAACCGCCGTGCCATCGCATTTGAGGTGACCAAATGGCTGCATATCGGCGCGGCGGCGTTGACCGTACTGCTGTGCATGATGATTATCTACCGCGCGCTGCAGGATATCGACGCGGGTCGCGGCGGCCAGTGGAAAATCGCCGCGGCGTTGTTGATCGGCCATCTAGCCGTGCTCTGGGCCATTTTGCGCGCAATGCGCAGCAATCGATATCAGCCGCTGAGCAGGGATGACGAACCGACTGCCACGCTGCTGCTGGAGGGGATGCGGCACGATGCGCAAGTCATGGCCTACTGCCAGGCCATCCAGGACGAGCCACGTGCGTTGACGGGCCACGACATCGACGTTTTGCGGCACTATCGTCAATCCATGGGCGCGGGACCCAGCTAGTTCAGCCGCGCTTGACACGCCGCCCACACTCGCCTTAAAGTGGGCGCACAGATTTAGATAAGAGACTATCTGTAAGATGGTCTCTTGCGCGCATCGATCGCGTTGTCTGTTCAGGCCTCTTACAGAAACATGAGAATGGAGGCCGGCAGTGCAAGCAATCGCGATCAAGATTCGTGGCATTGAAGACATCATATCGTTCCTCGACTCACGGTCCGGCATCGCGGGCAGAGCCGGCCTCATTTGGTGGCTGTCGCTCGGTGGGTTGTTTCTCGACGCATTCGCCAATTCAGCGCTGAGCGCGGGCCTCGGGTCGATGACGCACGAGCTTCATTTGACGGCGGCGCAGGTGGCGCTGATGACGTCGTTCGCATCGTGGGTGGCGATTGCGTTCAATCCAGTCGGCGGTTGGATGGCGGACCGCTGGGGCCGAATCCGTCCCCTCATCATCGCGAAGCTGCTGTCAGTACTCGGCGCGGTGCTGGTGGTGTTCGCGCCGCGCTTCGAAGTGATCCTGCTGGGACGCTTTTTCGTCGGCATGGCATACGGCATCGATTTCGCGATCGCCATGGCGATGCTGGCCGAGTTCACGCCAGCACGCTTAAAAAGCCGTCTGAACGTGTGGCAAGGCATGTGGTACACGGCGGTATGCACGAACTTGTTGCTGGCGTTGCTGTTCCACTCATGGAATGTCGGGGAGGCGATCTGGCGCTACTCGGTGGCGGCCACTGCCGTCTTCGGCTTCGCCATTCTGCTCATGCAGTTTGCATTCCTGGTTGAAAGCCCGATTTGGCTCGCCCGCAGGAACAGACTGGATGATGCGGCCCGTGCGATGGCGAAAATCTATGCTCGCCCATTCGTCGCTGCGCCGCTACATGAGCGCGTGCCGCTGGTCAACCCGGCAACGCGCGGGCTGGCCAACGTGCTGTTGATCTTTCGCGGCGTGTACCTGCCGCGCACGGTCCTGGCGGCCACCGTACAGATCGGACAATCGATCGAGTACTTCGCCATCGGTTGGTATTTACCGCTGATCAGCGCGGCGCTGTTCGGCAAGGATTTTGTGTACGCGACGCTCGGCGCACTGGTGTTCAACGTATTCGGTATCGTGGGCGGCTTCGCCTCGCCGCTGATCGCACGCCGGCTGGGCTTGCGGCACGCGTCGGCCATCGGATTTGTAGCGGTCTTTGCGATGTTGCTGATACTGGGCCTATTTCATGCCCGGATGCCGCTGTGGGCGTGCGTGGTCATTCCATCGTTGTTCATTCTGTTTCATTCCGGCGGGCCGGGGGCGAATGGCAAGAGTCTGTCGTCGCTGTCGTTCCGCGGCGAGCTGCGCGCCAGCGCCAACGGCGTTGTTGGCGCGATCGGCTCGATCGGTGCGGCGCTGGGACTGCTCGTCTTCCCGCTGCTCCTGGAACGCTACGGCCTGGAGCAGACCTTTCTGATTCTGGCCGTCGTGCCGCTTGCCGCTAGCGCGATCTGTTTTGCAATTCGCTGGGATCCCACGCGTACGACGATCAACCCGGATAACGAGCCAAACGCCCCCCAGTTCAAGGACGTCCCATCGCCCAAGCCGGCGCTCACGAACCCTGCCATTGAGAAAACCCAGCCATGACCGCGTATCGAAACGCCATCCTTGCGATCGACGAAGGCACGTCTGGCACACGGGCCGCGCTAGTCGACGCCAGTGGACACGTCTCTTGCCTCGAATATCTGCCACTGCGCGTGGACAGCCCGCAGCCAGGGGTCGTCGAGCAGGATGCGAATGCGATCCTGGACAAGACCGTCGCGGTCTGCCGCGCGACGCTGGCACAGGCCGCACAGCAGAGGGTACGTGTCGTCGCGGCGGCCCTCGCCACCCAGCGGGCGACGGCCGTGCTATGGGACACGCATACGGGACGGGCACTGGTCCCTGCGATGGTCTGGCAGGACACGCGTCATGCGGCCGAGCTTGACCGCCTAGCCACCACCTGGGACCGCAGGTTGATGGCGGGCGTGGGCCGGCCCGCCGGCGTGCGCTCGCCGTATCGATGGGCCGCTCATCAACTGCGCACGGTGCCAGCGGTCGCCGACGCGTTCCGCGCACGCCGCCTCGCGTTCGGCACGATCGACACTTGGCTGCTGTGGCACCTGTCCACCGAACGCACATGCGTGACCACGCCGACTAATGCGACTTCGGCTGGTGCCTATCTACTGGCCGAGCACCGGTATTTTGACGCCTGGGTCGATGCGCTGGGCTTTCCGCGTGAGTTGTTGCCGGCGTTGCGCGAGGACGCGGACACGTTCGGCCGCACCCAGCCCGAGTTACTCGGGCTCGACGTGCCGATCCTGGCCTGCGCGGGCGATCAGCTTGCCGGCGCGGTCGGACTCGGGTGTCTCGACCGTGGGCAATCGATGTGCGTGCACGGCACGGGCAGCTTCGTCGATCTGCTAACGGGCCCGGCCTTACCGTGCACCACGCGCGTGGATGAGCATGAGCACCCGCCATCATACGGCGCAACGCTGGCCATGACAGCGCGCCGCCATGGCGGCGTTTCCCACTATTCGCTCGAAAACTTCGTCGCCACGACGGGCTCCGCGCTGAATTGGGTTTGCGACACGTTGCGCTGGTTCGATCATCCGGAGCAAATCAGCGCCCTGGCCCGCACCGTATCGTCGGCGCACGGCGTGCTGTTCGTTCCCGCCTTGACCGGGTTGCGCGTGCCGCGGATGGAGCCTCGCGCCCGCGCATCGCTGTCCGGGGTATCGATTGCAACCACGCGGGAAGAGATCGCATTCGCCCTTCTCGAGGGCATTGGCCATTCGGTGGCGTCATGCATGGAGGCGAACCAGGCACTGGCACGTATCGACGTGCATGAGTTGGTGGTCGGCGGCGGCCTGTCGGGCAGCGACGTGCTGCTGCAGATCCAGGCGGATCTGAGCGGCCTGCCGGTGCGGCGTATCCGCGAGAGCGACCGCGCGAGCCTGCGCGGCGCGGCGTTTCTAGCCGGCGCCTCGGGCCTGCTGTGGGGCTCGCTGGACGCGGCCCGTGCCACGCTGGTCACCGACGCGGTGTTCGAGCCGTCGCCCGACACCGGCTTGCGGCAACAGCGGCGCGCGAAATGGCACGCGCGCATCCAATCTGAGCTTGCTCATGCAGCCGATTTCGATCACGGTTGAGTACGGAGATTCTCCAGTATGATTTTCTTGCCATCCAGACGGCCCAGGCAGGATCGGGCTGCGATGACGACCACGTCGCCACTGCGCGTGGTACGCGAGGAACAGCTCGCGCGCCTAAGCGATGACACATTCGACATGTTGATCGTCGGGGGCGGCGTCACCGGCGCCTACGCGGCACTGGACGCGAGCCTGCGCGGCTATCGCGTCGCGTTAGTCGAGAAGAGCGACTTTGCATCCGGGACGTCGTCCAAATCCTCGAAGATGGTTCACGGCGGCCTGCGCTACATCGAGCAGGGCAACCTTAGCCTGGTACGCCACTCGCTGCTGGAGCGGCAGCGCCTGCGCCGCAATGCGCGCCACCTGGTGCAACGGCTGCCGTTCCTGTTCCCGGTGATGGAGCGCGACGGCGTGTTCGACAAGCGCCTGGCGAAGGCCTTCGAGAGCCTGTTGTGGACGTATGACCTCGCTGGCGGCTGGCGCGAAGGCATCCTGCACCAGAAACTAACCAAGGCCGAAGTGCTGTCGCACTGCCCAACGTTCAACGAAGCGTATCTGACCGGCGGCTTCCTGTATTTCGATGCGCGCGTGGACGAT